>CAZVHY010000087.1:0-9075 GCA_964627115.1 uncultured Solibacteraceae bacterium
GCGGCCCGGCAGAGCTTCGACTGCTCTTCAATCTCGCGCAGAGTCAGGCGTCGGCTGCCGACCGCGTGGCGATCTTCGATGCACTCGCGCGCGCGGCTGTCGAGCGCAAAGTTCGTCCGGCCGGGTCGCTGGCCTCACTCGTGGGGATCGTCGAAGGGGCCGATGCCGAGGTCCGTGCCGCAGCGCTCAGGCTCGCCGGCGCGTGGCAACTCGCTGACGCGCGTCCGGCCATGGTGTCAGCCGCCCGATCCGACGCGTCCGTGTTGCGCGCGGCGGGCCTGCAGGCGCTCGCCGATCTCGGACCATCGTCGCAGCCAGTCCTGGAGGAGATCGCGACCAGCGGTCTGCCCGCACACAGGGCTGATGCGATTGGCGCGCTGGCGCGGATCGACGTGGCGGCCGCCGCCACCATCGCCGCCGGCCTGCTCGCGTCCCCCGAGGGCGCCGACACCGCCGCGATTGCCGGCGCGTTCCTGACGCGCGAAGCCGGGCCGGCCGCGCTCGCGGCGTCGCTGACAGGGCGGTCGATTCCGCCAGCCACCGGACGCGCCGTGCTGCGCGCCGCCGCGGCGTCGGGCCGCAACCTGCCGGATCTCGTTCGCGCGGTGGAATCGGCCGCGGGCCTCGACGCGCTGGCCACGATGCCCGCCGGCGACGCGCTGCGGGCGCTCATCGAGACGGTGCGAACCGACGGCGATGCCGCGCGCGGCGAACGCGTCTACCATCGCCGCGAGCTGGCGTGCGCGGCGTGTCACGCGATCGCCGGGGCTGGTGGTCAGGTCGGGCCTGACCTCGTCTCGATCGGCGCCTCGGCGCCGCTCGACTACATCGTCCAGGCGCTGCTCGATCCGCAGGCGACCGTGAAGGAAGGCTTTCAGGTGACCACGGTGACGCGTGCCGACGGCTCGATCGCGGCCGGCATCCTGCTGCGCGAGGGCGGCGGTGAGATCGTGCTCCGCGACGCGGCGAACGTGGAGCATCGAGTGGCGCTGAGCCAGGTGCGGTCGCGCGAGATCTCGCCCGTCTCGCTGATGCCGCCCGGCCTGACGTCGTCGCTTCGTGAAGATGAGCTCGTCGATCTGCTCGCCTTTCTCTCGCAACTCGGCCGCGAGGGCGGCGTCACGGTGCCCAATGTGCCCTACGTGCGGCGCTACGAGCTGCTCGAGGGCGGCAACGCGCCTTCAGCGTTGCTGCGATCGACGAGCATGGGCGCCGCAGCGCAGCGGGACATGCAGGGACTCACGTGGCACCCGGTTTATGCACGCGTCGATGGATCGTTGCCCACGAGTGAGATTCCTGTGGGCACGCCCACGATTGCCTACTTCGGCGACCAGCGTTTCCGCGTGGCACGGTTCGAGCTCGACGTGGCGCGCGGCGGTGACGTGGCATTGGCGTTCGACGATCCGGCAGGGTTGACAGTTTATGTGGCCGGCGAGCGATTGCCGGAGACTCACCCGGTCACGACGTTCGCGCTGCCGGCCGGACGCCACACGATCACGGTGGTGCTCGACCTGCTCGTGCGCGGCACCGGGACGGCCCTGCGTGTGCGTCTCGCAGATGCCGGGGCGAAGGCAGCACAGGTGCAGGCGGTGAGTGGCGGGTAGACGTCTGCCCCCCGTCAGCCGAGCGACTCCACGTCGCCGAGATCCTTCGCTCGACCGGTTGCCCGCTTGTTCCTGATGAACGCGTCGCGACCGATGAAGGCGGCCGACATCGGTCCGAACGTGCTCTCGACGCGGTCGGGCCACGCCTCGGCGAAGGTGAGACCGGTGAGTTGCGTGAGGACGTCGATGCGGCCGGGCGGCAATCCCATCTGAAAGACAATCGCCGGCGTGGCGAAGTCCGCCTCCCTCACGTCGGCGAGCGGCGCTCCGAACTCCGCCAGCGCCCGCATCACCCGGGACGCGTTCTCGGATGTGGCGTCGATCCAGACGTCCAGATCGCCGGTCGCTCGGGGACGTCCGTGCACGCCGAGCGCGTAGGCCCCGACGATCAGGTATCGCACGTCATGGGCGTTGAACGCGCGCAACAGATCGACAAAGTCCTGATTCATGCGGGAGCTCGCCGCGAAGGCGCCACTGCTCTTCGCTCAATTTCCACACCTGCGTCACACGTTGGTCGGCCGGCAACGCGGCCCAGTACGCGGCATCGTCCCTGGTGTGCTCGAGGAGCGAGCCGTACACGCGGACCTGCATGCGTGCGCGTCTGTCTGCGGCAGCGTTCATCGTGCCATTATCGTTCATCGCTGGTGATCTGTGGGACCGGCCGTCGGGCAGGGTGCCCACGACCACGACGGGTACATCGTTGGGCCGAACGGTTTGACCCACGACATCAGGATCGCCAGCGAACGTCGTTGCCCCGAAAGGCCGCATATACCCCCTGTGGCCGCACGTTCCTAATCCGCCCGCAACGTCTCGACGGGATTGATGCGCAATGCTCGCCAGGTGGGCAGGGCCGATGCCGCGATGGCGCTCACCACAATGACGACGACGGCAACCGCCAGCGTTGATGGATCAGTCCCGTCGATCCCGTACATGAACCGATCGACGTAGCGTCCGCCGCTCCAGGCGACCGCCGATCCGACTGCCGCGCCGACGACCACCGGTGCCATGGCCTTGTTCGACAACGCGCGGACGATGTCGCGCGAGCCGGCGCCCAGCGCGAGCCTGACACCAATCTCTTTCGTGCTGCGCACGACGAAACAGGACACGAGCCCGTAGATCCCGGCAGCCGTGAGTGCCAGCGCCAGCGCGCCAAGCCACATCAGCAGCGTTCGCCCGACACGCTGCAGCACGAGCAAGTCGTCGATGGCGCGATCGAGCGGCCGCACCGATTGAAGCGCGAGACCCACCTCGGCAACTGCCGGCGGCAGCGCCCGAGCCGCACGATCGACAGCGCCACTCACGCGGACCAGCAGTGCCCCGCCTCCGGCGCTGGCAACGCCTGCGAGGTAGTACTGGTGCTGCGCGCGCGCCAGATAGATGACCGGTTCACCGGCATCCCGCAGCGATCTGAGCTTCACGTCGCCGACCACGCCGACGACGGAGAACTCCGGCGTCGTGGCGCCGCGTGCCCGCATCGCGGATGGAGGCGGCCAACCAACGCGACGGCCGATCACATTCGAGTCCGGCCAGAACCGGCGTGCCGCTGCCTCGTTCACAATCGCCACCGGCGCGGCCGCTTCCCGATCCCGCTCGTCGAAGTCGCGCCCGGCCACGACAGGCTGCCGCAGCGACGAGAAGAAGTCCGCCGAGGCGTAGACGACGTCGATCGGCATCGGAAGGTCGACGGGAATGCCATCGACCGTCAGCTCGCGCCACGAGACTTCGTTCGGTTTCACCAGCGGCAGCGGCCCGACCACGGCCGAGATCACGCCTGGCACGCGCCGAACGCGCTCGATCAGAGCGTCGGACGTCGCGTTGTCGAGCATGCGGCCCGGCGGCACCGTCACCGACGCCGCGATCAGATTGCCGCGATCGAACCCTACGTCGGTGGCAAGCGCGTTCGACAGGCTGCGCACGAACAGCAGCGCGGCAAATACGAACACGACGGAGACGGCCACCTGCACGGCCACGAGCACGGGCGTCGCGCCCAGCGGCGGCAGCAGACTGCGCTGCCGCTTCAGATCGAGCGCCAGCCGCGCGTTCGAGACGCGCACCGCCGGCGCCAGCCCCACGACCACGGCCGCCACCATCGTCAGGCCCAGAGCGACGAACAGGAATCGATGGTCGGTGCCGCTCCGCAACGCAGAGATCGCGATGTTGCCCGGCAGCACGAACGCCACCAGGACCCGGTCGATTCCGTGCGCCACGCCGACCGCGGCTGCGCCACCAACCGCCGCGAGCAGTCCCGCCAGGGCCGCCGCTTCGCGAACCAGCCGCAGGCGACCGGCACCAAGTGCCGACCGGATCGCGAGCTCGGCACGACGTTCCTCGGTTCTCGCCAGCAGCAGGCCGGTGAGGTTTGCGCAACCCACGAGCAGCGTCAGCCCGACGGCCGCGGCCAGCAGGCCGAGGAACTGCCGGAGATCGCTGCGCGACTCGAATGGCAGCATCGCCTCGACGAACGGTACGAGCGTGGTGTCGTCCCGCCCGACGATCGCTGCCACCTCCGCCTGCGCCTGCTCCCTCATGGCGGCGTCGAGGCGACCGATGATGGTCACGCTCGAAATCGGCGAGATAGCCGATGGCACGAACCCCGACCCCGCGGTTGCTGGCCCGACGGAGAAGAAGCCCCCGCCGCGACCATCGGACTGGGCGCCTGTGTTGGTCGCGAGACGCGGCGCGGTTCTCAACGGCAGATACAGATCCGGTGGCGTCGACCCGAGCACCGTTCCCGTGAACGACCGTGGCGCGACGCCGATGATGACCGCCGGCGTGCCGTTGACGCGAAGCGTCCGGCCGATGGCAGCCTCGTCGCCGCCGAATCGTGCGAGCCACAAACGATGGCTCAACATGACGACAGGCGCGGCCGACGCCGTGTCGTCATCGCCACTGAAGTCCCGGCCCATGGCTGGCACGAGGCCGAGGACGCCGAAGTAGTTGGCCGTGACGAACTTTCCATCAGCCGTCACGGCTTGATCACCGTCATCCATGACAACGCTGAGCCTCGTGTGGGTGCGCTCGGTGCTCCCGCTCTCGGCGGCCACACGTTCGAAGGCCGGCATGTCGAGAATGCGGCTCGCCGGAAACCAGAGCAGATTCGAATGGGGTGTCGACACGCCGCGCACCTGCGTCGTGTATTGCACGGTGACGAGCCCATCGGCTTCCGGTACGTCGAGCGGTCGCAGCAGCACGCGATCGATCAGGCTGAAGATGGCGAGATTCGCGCCCAGCGCCAGCGCGAGCGTCAGGATGGCGGTGACGGCCATCACCGGTCGCTTCACGAGCGATCGGACCGCGAAGCGCACGTCCTGCCAGACGCCTTCGATCGCAGGACCCAGCCACACCTCGCGCGCGTCCTCCCGCGCCAGCATCACGTTTCCGAACGCACGCCGGCTCGCGTGTTCGGCATCAGCCGGCACCACGCCCTCGCGTTCGAGCTTCTCCTGTCGCAGCGAGCGATGTGTTTCCATCTCCTCCCGCAGATCGGCGTCGTGGCGGGAGCGGCGAAGCAGGTGCAGTAGGCGATTGAACAACGTGCGCATGGTGCTACTCGCTTCGCAGCGCCACCGTGGGCTCGACGCGCGAGGCGCGCCAGGCAGGCAGCAGCATGGCCGACGTGGCGACGCACACAAGAAACCCGGCGGCGGCGCCGAACGAGGGAACATCGACGGGATCGACACCGTACAAGAGCGATGCCAGGTAACGCGTGCCGGCCAACGCCACAGCAAGTCCAACGGCGATGCCGGCGCCGACGGGCAGCAGCGCCTGCCGCACGACGAGCGAGACCACCGACGCTGTCGTAGCCCCGAGCGATCGCCGAATGCCGATCTCCGACGTGCGCTCGATGACGAAGCCGCCCAGCACGCCGTAGAGCCCGACCGCCGACAGCACCAGCGCCACGGCACCGAACAGGCTGAACAGGATCGATCCAAGCCGGAACGGCAGCCGGTCTCCCTGAAGACGTACGGCCATCGGCTCGACGTGGACGTACGGCAGATCGGTGCGCAGTCCCTGGAGTGCGTGGCGAACGGTGGTCGCGCGATCGGCCGGACGCCCATGCGTCCGCACCACGATCTTCGGTGTGCCCCACGGCATGATGTCGGGCACTTGCGCGCGCGCGAAGAACACCATCGGCTGCGTCTCGTCGCTGAGATACCAGTACCGCTGTGTCTCGATGACGCCGACGATGCGGGAGCAACTGCCTGCACGCACCTGGTTGTTGAAGGGCACGCAGAGGCCGACCACGTCTCCGCGCTCCTCGATCTGACGCGCCAGCATTTCGTTGACGACGGCCACGCGCTCGCTGCCGCGGACGTCCGAGGCATCGATGCCGCGACCGCGCAATACGCGGGTGCCGGCCGCCTCGAAATAGCCGGCGCCGGCCAGATTCAGATACGCCATACGCGAGTCATCCGGCGATCCGCCGGGCGGCATCCACGGCGCAGGCGCCTGGTAGGCGAACGGCTCGAAGTGCACCATGGCGGCCCGCTCGACGCCGGGCGTCGCCGAGAGACGCTGCACGGCCAGATCGAAGAACGCTTCGCGTTCGCCCGGCTGGATGCTCGTGAGCCGGAGATCGACATCCGCAACGAGCAGACGATCCACGTCGACGCCGCTGCGGATGTCCTCCACGTTCCACAACGATCGGACGAACAGCCCGGCGCCCACGATCAGCAGAACCGACAACGCCATTTGCAGCGCCACGAGCGTGTGCTGCGTTCGCGCGCCACGTCTCCCGATCGATGTACGACCCTTGAGGCCCCATACCGGATCGAGGCGCGCGGCCTGAAGGGCCGGGAGTACACCACACACGATGCCCGTCGCCATCGACACGATCAGCGCGAATGCGAGGAGCCGCGCGTCAATCTGACCGGCCGAGGGCGGCAGCGGAAACTGCCTCATGAGCGCGATGGCCACGTGCGCGACCAGCACGCCGGCCACACCGCCGAGCACGGCGAGAACCATGCTCTCCATCACGTGCTGCCGCACGACGCGCCGGCGCCCGGCGCCAAGCGCCATCCTGACAGCAATCTCCCGGCGCCGCGTCAGGGCTCGCGCGATCAGCAGATTGGCCGTATTCGCGCACGCCACGGTCAGCACCAGTCCTGCAACCAGCGCGAGCCACAGCCACAGATGCGCAGCCAGGCTGACACCGGGGCGCGTCGCCAGCGCCAATGGCACGGTCAACACCTCCGGCGTCGGATCGAGTGACGGATACGCTTCCGCAGCCAGCGCCAGTGCGGCGCCCGCCTGCGTCGTCGCCATGCCGTCGTCGGCCTCAGGCGCCAGTCGCGCCACGTAGTTCACGCCAATCATGAGTACGTCGCGCCAATCGCCGTCGCGGGCGGAACCAGCCAGGTGCAGCGCACCGGCGATTGCCGACGGAATCCAGACGTCGATGCGTTCGGCGCCGATGCCCGTGAACCCGTCCGGCGTGACGCCCACGATCTGGAGTTGCCGGCCGTTGAGCAGCATCGTCTGCCCCACCACATCGTGGACACCGGCGAAGCGCGCCCGCCACATTGCATGGCTGATGATGGCCACGGGATACGCTTCCACGGCCCGGTCCTCTTCGGCGAGGAACAATCGGCCGAGGACGGGGCGAACCCCCAGCACCCGCAGGAAGTCGTACGACACGACATTCGCCCAGACCTGATCGGCGGTCTGACCGCGGCCGAGTGACATGCGCACCGGGTAGTCGTAGGCAGCGACGCCAGCGAACGCCGGCGTGCGATCCCGCATGGCCCGGTAGTCGAGCCAGGATCCCGCGCCTCCGCCCGGCGTCCTCATGGATCCCGCGTCGCGCGTGATGTAGACCTTGCGCAACGATGCCGCATCGCTCACACCGGCCGGCGCGCGGAGATACAGGCCATCGACGACGCTGAAGATCGCTGTCGTGCCGCCGATCCCGAGCCCAAGCGTCGCGATGACGGCAGCGGCAAACGCCGGCTTCTTTCGCAGCAAACGCAGCCCACCGCGCGCGTCCTGCCAGACGCTCTCGATCGCCGGGCCAATCCACACCTCGCGCGCGTCCTCACGCGCCAGTGTCACGTTGCCGAACGCCTGGCGGCTGGCCTGCGCGGCATCGTCTGGCGCCACGCCCTCACGCTCGAGTTTCTCCTGCCGCAGCGAGCGATGCGTTTCCATCTCCTCCCGCAGATCGGCGTCGTGACGGGAATGGCGGAGGAGATGGAACAGGCGACTGAGGAACGTGCGCATAAGCCCCTGCACGGTTACGTTGTCCGCAGCACCGCCTGCACGGCGCCGACCATTCGATCGAAGCCGGCGGACTCGGCGGCAAGCTGCCGGCGGCCGGCGGCGGTCAGCGTGTAGTAGCGCGCGCGGCGGTTGTTCTCGGACACGCCCCACTCGCCTTTCACCCAGCCGTTGAGCAGCAGCCGCTGCAGCGCCGGGTAGAGCGCGCTCTCGCCCACCTGCAGCACGTCGTCGGACGCCAGCCGCAGGTGCTCGACAATGCCGTAGCCATGTTTGGCGCCGTGCGAGACTGCCTTGAGAATCAGCAGCTCGAGCGTGCCGGGGAGGAGATCGGGTGAGTTGGTAATTCCCATCAGCGATTGATGGGACTATACGCACGGGACTGGGGCGCGTCAACTGCCATCAGTTGGTGAGGGAATAGCGCACAGTTGGACGTCCGCGTTATCCTCCGGCACCATGACACGCTCCGGCGTCTCCCGACGATCGTTTCTCGCGACGCTTGGTGCCGCGCCAGTGGCGTCGCGCCTGCTCGACGCGTCGTCACAGGCGCGCCCGCACGTGCCTGTCGGCATACAGATGTATTCGGTCCGCGACGAAGTGCCGCGCGATCTCATGGGCACACTCGCGGCCCTGCGCGCCATGGGATACGAGTGCGTCGAGTTCTGTGCGCCGTACTTCGAGTGGACGACGGCGTACGCGAAGGAGGTACGGCAGCGGCTCGACGATCTCGGCCTGCGCTGCTACTCGAACCACACGAGCCCGCAGCACCTGACTGGCGAGCACCTGCCGCACGTCATCGAGCTGAACCAGACGCTCGGCAGCCGCCACGTCATCATGGCGCACGCCGGTCCGCAACCCGATCTGGATGGATGGCGTCGCACCGCGGATGTGTTGACGCGCGCGTCGGAACGCCTGAAGGCGTCGGACCTCGCCGCCGGATATCACAACTGGGATGTCGACTTCCGCCCCATCGACGGCACGCGGCCCATCGACATCCTGACGACGAACACGCCGGCGGAGGTGGGCTTCCAGCTCGACGTGGCGACCTGCCTGGCCGCGGGTGTCGATCCGCTGGCGTTCATCCGCGCCAACGCCGGCCGCATCAAGACGTACCACATCAAGGACTGGTCACCCGATCCCGAGCTGCACTACCGCGTGCTCCTCGGCGAAGGCATCGGCCCGTGGAAAGAACTGTTCGACGTCGCCGAAACCGTCGGCGGCGTCGAGCACTATCTGATCGAGCAGGAAGGCAGCC
>CAZVHY010000087.1:9175-13253 GCA_964627115.1 uncultured Solibacteraceae bacterium
GTCGCCGAAACCGTCGGCGGCGTCGAGCACTATCTGATCGAGCAGGAAGGCAGCCGCTTCCCGCCGATGGACACGGCACAGCGCTGTCTCGACAACTTCAAGGCGCTGCGCGGCGCGTAGAAGACGTCGAGACGAGTCTAGGGCCGCGGCGGCTCAACCGTGCGCAGATAGGCGACGAGATCGAGCAGATCGGGATCGGTCAATGCATCGAACAGGCCCGACGGCATCATCGAGACAGCGGTCACGTCGCGCGACTGGATGTCCGCCGCGTTGATCGCCACCGCGTCCTGCCCCACCACGCGCATCGTCACCTGCCGATCGGTTTCCGCGATCACGTTGCCCGCATAGGTGCGCCCATCGCGCGTTGTCACCACCACCATGCGATACGCGTCGGCCACGTCGGCGCTCGGGTCGAGCACGTTCGACAGCAGATAGTCGAGATTGGCGCGGTTCGATCCGGTCAAGTCCGGGCCAACCGCACCGCCCTCACCATACATGCGGTGACAGGCCGCACACGTTCGATCGTAGACCGCACGCCCGCGGCCGGCGTTGGCCGCGGCCACGGCACTGTCGGTCAGCAGGCGGCGATAGCGGCTGTACGCGCGTGCATCGTTCACACTCTCCTCGACTGGTCCCCAGACCTCGAGAAAGCCGGTGCCGACGACGCGAAGAAGCTGTCGCGCGATGTGTCGCGGGACATCCACGCGCGGCACGTCGCCGCTGGCGAGGGCGCGCGTGAGCAGCCGGCCGTACGCCGGACGCGAGGCCAGCGTCTGGATGGCCTCCGTCTTCTCGCCCGCGCTGAGCGACGCATACCGCTCGATCAGACCACGGCCGAGCGCCTCGCGGTCGTATGCAGCGACCGCGCGAATGGCCTCCGCACGCAACGCCGCGTCGTCGATGAGCGACGGCAACATTGGAGCGAGCTCGGGCCGGCGTTGCGCGGCCAGGCGCCGCAACGCGAGGCGCCGATCGTCGGCCGGCGCACGCGTGTCTCGGACCAGCGTCAGGGATCGCCCGGCGGCTTCCGCATCGCCAAAGAGCTGCGCCACGTCGCTGGCCGCGCGCGCCACCTCGGGCCGCGCGCGCCGCAGCCGCTCGTAGACCGCCGCCCAGTTGCCTGGCGCCTGCACGCCGGGCTGGCCTTCGAGCGCATCGCGCAGCCCCTCGATGAGCGGCGCTTGACGCTGCGGCGGCGTCCGGCCGATAGCGGCAATGACCGTTTCCATCGCGTCGGCGTCGACGGCGCGACGCGCCGTGAAGCGCGCGACGAGCGGTATGCCTCCTCGCGACGCCCGATCGAGCGCGCGCGCCGGATCACCGGCGACGAGAGGCTCGACGCCGATCCAGATCATCTTCGGCAGGTTGTGGTCGTCGGCGTCTTCGCCGTGAGCCAGCAACCCCTGAACAATCGGCCACCGGCCCGCGGGATCGAGACGCTGCAGCGCCGCGGCCAGATACAGACGCACGACCGGGGATGCGTCTTCGCGCGCCAGACGCGCGAATCGCTCCAGTACCACTGGCGACGCGCCGCGTCCCTCCGTCAGCAGTTGCACGGCCCACGCGCGGATGTACTCGTCGCGATCGCCAAGCGCCTGCGCGAGCGCGTCACCCGACCACCCGCCCGTGACGTGCAGCGCCCACATCGCACGCAGCCGCCAGTCCGCATTCGTATCCGTCTGGAAGATCGCGCGGATCCGATCGTGCGTGTCCGCCTGCAACCGGCCCGTCACCGCGCGGTGTTGCAGGATGAGCTGCGCGCGCCGCGCGTGCCAGCTGCTGCGCTTCGTCAGCAACTGCACGAGCTGCTCATCGGGAAACGTCTGCAGGTCGCCGTACCGGCCCTCCCACGATTCAGCAAGCGACGGGTCCGGCGCCACGCGGAAGACACGGCCGGTTTCCTTGTGCAGCACGTCCGCGCCGCAGATGTCCGCGTCGTGCCAGTCGAGCACGTACAACGCACCGTCGGGTCCGATCTCGAGGCTGAAGCCGACGAACTGCGCGTTGTTGGCCAGCAGGACGTCGTCGCCGTGACGGCCGATGAATCCCGATCCTGCACGCTCGAGCACGTCAGACAGCACCGCGTGCTCGTGAATGTTCGCCATGAAGACACGGCCGTACTGCGACGCGGGAAACGCGTCCGACTGATACACGCGCGCGCCGCCGTGCGCCGATCGATGCCGGTGATCGGCAATGGTCGTGATGTCGCTGTACACGTACGGATTGAAGTGCTGGCCGCCCTGGCGATGGTAGATGCCACCCGGTACCACGTGCCAGAGGTGCGGAATCACGCACGCGCTCATCAGCAGCTGCCCCTTCGCGTCGTGGTCGATGCCCCACGGATTGCTGAACCCGTGCGCCACCACCTCGAACGCCTGCGTCACCGGGTGATACCGCCACACGCCGCCGTTGATATCGGTGCCCTCACCTTCGAGGATGTCCTCGGGGAACGGATCCCGGTGCCGGAAGATCCGTCCTTGTCCCTCGGGTTTGCGGACCTTCGAGGGCGTCGCGAATCCCTGCAACCCGTAGAGCCAGCCGTCCGGTCCCCAGTGCAGGCTGTTGATCGTCTCGTGACGATCCTGAATGCCCCATCCAGTGAGCAGCACCTCGATGGCGTCCGTCTCCGCGCGATCGTCGCCGTCCTTGTCGGGCACGAACAGCAGGTTCGGCGGCGCGCCGACGAAGACACCGCCAAAGCCCACGGCCAGCGCCGCGGGAAACGCGATGCCCTCGAGAAACACCTTGCGGCTGTCAGCGACGCCGTCGCCATCGGTGTCCTCGAGAATGAGGATGCGGCTGTCGCCAGACGCGGAGAACCCTGTGCCGCGCGACTCGTAGTCGCGATTCTCGGCAATCCACAGCCGGCCGCGGTCGTCCCAGGTGAACGCCATCGGCTGCGTGATCATCGGCTCCGCGGCCCACACGTTCACCTTGAACCCGGGCATCGTCGTCATCTCGGCGACGGCACGTTCTGGCGTGAGGAACTCGGCTGTCAGCCCCTCGCGCTGCGCAATCCCCCACAGCACGGACGTCGACCGCACGCCCGTGTATTCCATCCACGCATCGGTCATCGCCACATCGTCGAGCGTGCCCGTGTGGGCAACGAGACGATGGCGAACAACTTCCGTCTCGCCCTCGGGGATCGACCAATCAGCGGTGCGCGAGCGCGCGGATCCCACGCCGAGCTGACCATCGACGCGCCAGTGCTGCGGATACCCGCCGTTGTCGGGGTGATCGAAGATCGCGATGTGCGCTGGATCGTCGCGTCCGGCCACCGGCATGCCAACGTCGATCCACATCGCGCGCTGACCTTCAGCCCGTTCGTTGCGCTGGCGCGCTGCGTTCACGACCTCCCCTGCAATGCCCTCGTGCCACGGCATGCGCAGGAAGAGGCCGCCGTAGTCGTACTGGCCAATCGTCACGTTCGTGTGCGCCAGGCCCCGCCACTCGAGATCCAGCACGAACCGGCCGCCGGTTTCGCGCATGGCCCAGCGCTGCGTCTCGGTCAGCACCGGCTTACCGGCGGCGTCGAGCAACTCGTAAACCGTCTGCCAGCGCACGACCTCGCCTTCGGCCTCGACGATGTCGGCCGAGACGCGGCGCCAGTAGTCACCTTGAAAGTTGTGGAAATAGTCGCGACCGTTGAGGCGCGTGAAGCCCCAGTAGAGGCCGGTCTGGTGGCGATGGTGCTCGGGGCTGTATTGCGTCAGCTCACCGCGGCCGTCGGGCGCGGCAATCGGGTGGAGGTACGGACGCTGGTCGGGCCGCGCGTGCTGCGTGACGAGGGGCGTACGTCCGTCGGCGCGGAAGACGGCAATGGTGCCGGCGGCCTGATCCTGACGAATCGTCAGCCGCGTTGACGACGGCGCGGCCTCGGTCGCCCGATCGTCGGGCGTGCTTCTCGACGAAGTGCAACCGAACCACGCCGCCGCCCCGCCGATCAGGACGATGAATACTGCGAGCCATCCGTGCCGCCGCATGCACGCGCCTCCCGCCGGGCCTGGAGCCCGACGCGATTCGAAGTTGTGGGAACGCGTGAAGCGTAGAGGAAACGCGGCGCGGCTGCAACCACGTA
>CAZVHY010000088.1:0-2181 GCA_964627115.1 uncultured Solibacteraceae bacterium
CCGGGCGGCAGCGTCAGCTCGGCTTCGGTCTGGCCCGCGCCGAAGTGACGAATGTTGTCGGTGGCCGGCAGCGCCCCGTCGAAGTTCGGCAGTTCAGCCACGTCGACGAGCAGATGGTGATGCCCGGTGTTGGCGTGATCGACGCCAGCCGGGGCGATGCCCATGCCCTTCAATCCGAACTTGACCGTGAAGGGCGACGAGACCGTCGCGCCGTTGGCGGGCGCGATGAAGTAGACCGAGGCGCCGTCGGCCGACGGCTTCTTCGGGAGCTGCGCGGCAACGACACCGGCGAGCAGGACGAGAGCGAAACCCGTGAGCAGGAACTTCTTCATAACGGGCGATTCTACCACCGCCCTTCCGACAGGTTCACGCGCGGGACTCTCCCCCCAGTAACGTGGAAATGACATCGGCCGCCGTGTAGTGCGCCGCGCCCGGCGTCATGAACGCCCGGACGCACCCCAGGTCGTCCCCCGACGTCACGACGGGCGGCTCGACGTGCCGGCGCGCGCGGATCTGCGGATGCCCGCCGCTCGACATCAGCGCATTGCAGATGCACATGCGTCCGGTGGTCTGACTCGCGTCGCCGCCCTTGCCCACGTACACGTTCACCGGTTCGGCCGCACAGCGATAGGCGACCGATCCATCCTCGGCGCGATACGACTCGCGGAGATACCCGAGATCGCAGATGCGCGGCCGCGCCTCGTAGATGGCCTCGTCGGCCACCGTGTCCGCGAGGCGAACGACCTTGAAGGGAAACCCGGTTGGCGACGCAAGCGGATCGGTGTGCACGGGTAGGTCGCCGTCGCGCGTGGCCTCGAGCACGGCGCGCTTCAGATCGCTGCGCATGCCCGACTCGTCGCAATACGCGAACGCGGTGCCGACCTGCACGCCCGTCGCGCCGGCTGCCAGCGCCTGCTGCAGCGCCTCGCGTCCGCCATATCCGCCCGCGAGCCAGAACGGCACGCCGAGTGTGCCGAGCGCATCGAGATCGACACGGTCGCGGTCACCGTAGATCGGCTGCCCGAGCGCGTCGAGCGCGAGACGGCCGCGCGGCGGCGCGTTGTGTCCCCCGGCCGTCGGTCCCTCGACAATCAGGCCGTTCACGACGCCGTTGGCCTTCTTCACGATGGTCGTGGCCAGCGTGTTCGACGCCACGATGGCGAGAAACTTCGGCCGGACCGGCGGGGCCACGGGTGTCTCGATGACATCGGCGGGATCGAATCGCATCAGCGTGTCGTCGGCCGGCGACGCGCCGCTGACGTGCAGCGGATAGGTGGCCGGTTCGAGCCGTGCGTACGCGTCGAGCACGCCGGGGATTTTCATCGGAATGCCCGCGCCCATCAGCACGTAGTCCACGCCGGCGAGCATGGCGCCGAAGATCGACGTGAGGTGCGGCCACTGGATCTTCTCGAGGTAGTTGATGCCGACGACGCCGTCGTGTCCGTCCTTCGCCAGCCAGACCTCGACGAAGTTCGCGACCAGACAGAGCTCCTGGAGATCGCGGGGCGGCCGCAGCGACCACAACGGAATCGAGTGATAGCTGGCCGCCGCGGCCTTACCCTCGGGAATGAAGAACCGATCGAGAACGCGACCGGCCATTGCGCGGAACGGGAACGCGTCGATGGCGCGGCGCATGTCGCCGCCGGGATCGCCGTCCTGCAGGCGCCGCGCGAGAATCTGGTCGAGCGCCGTGCCGGAGACGACACCGAGTTGTCCGGCCGACGCCACCGCGTTGGCCAGGCGCCAGTTCGACACACCGACACCCATGCCGCCCTGGATGATGGAGGGAAGGGCGCGCACGGCCCCCGCAATGGTCATGTGTCACATGACATCACGGCGCCGTGCGCCCGAATGTAAGAGTCTTGTGAGAGCTTATTGCGGCAGCGCAAACGCCATCACGGCGTCGCTCGTGGTCGGACTGCCGAAGAACCCGCCACCCGTGGCCGTGACGACGACGTACTGGCGGCCGTCGCGGCCCTGGTACGACATGGGCGTCGCCTGCGCGGCGCCCGGCAGCGTGAACGTCCACAGCTCCTTCCCCGTTCGCGCGTCGAACGCACGGAACCGGCCGTCGTCTGTGGCACCCACGAAGACGAGTCCGCCAGCCGTGGCCATCGTGCCGCCGTTGCCGGGACGTCCCGTGAGCTGTTTGTCGGCGGGCAGACTCTCCGTGATGCCGAG
>CAZVHY010000088.1:2281-13224 GCA_964627115.1 uncultured Solibacteraceae bacterium
CGCGACAGCGGACGCGGCTTGAGCGGAAACGGCTGCGTGGCGGCGGTGCGCTCGAGCGGCACCTCGCTCTGCGCCACGGGCCGCTGTTCCACGCCGTAGATGGGTTCACCCGTGACGCGGTTGAGCAGGAACAGCAGGCCGACTTTGTTGATGACCGCCACGGCGGGAATGGTCTGGTTGCCCTGTCTCACGTCGACGAGCGCGGGCGCGGCCGCGAGATCCGCGTCCCAGATGTCGTGCTTGACGACCTGGAAGTGCCACAGGTATTTGCCCGTGTTCGCGTCGGCCGCGACGATGCTGCTGCTGAAGAGGTTGTCGCCTGGCCGATCGCCGCCGTACTGATCGACCGACGGTGCGCCGAAGGGCATGTAGACAATGCCGCGATCGGCATCGACGGTGATGAAGCCCCACACGTTCACGCCCGTGCGGTTCTTCCAGCCGTCGTTGGTCCACGTGTCGTGAAACGGCGCGCCTTCATCGGGCACCGAGTTGAACGTCCAGACGAGCCGGCCGGTGCGCATGTCCCACGCGCGCACATCGCCAGCCGGACCGAGCGGCGGATTTTCCTGCGTGGTGCCGCCGGTGATGACGAGATGGCGATAGACCTTCGGCGGCGAGCTCAACGCGGCGCGACCGGGCAGACCGCGCAGGATCTCGGGCGTCGCCAGTTCGACCACGCCGTTGTTGCCGAAGTTCGGATTGGGCCTGCCCGTTTTCGCATCGAGCGAATAGAGCTTGCTGTCGCTCGTGCCGAACACGATCTGCGGCGCGGTCTTCTCGTCGCCCGGCCAGTACTCGACGCCGCGTGTCGAGGGATTGCCCGACGGCAACTGAAACGCCCAGAGCTCACGGCCGGTCGTGGGATCGATGGCCACGACGCGGAAGTACGGCGTCGACAGGTACATCACGCCATCGACGACGAGCGGCGTGGTCTGGCTGGCGGAAAAGCCGGTGCCGCCGCCACGGCCGCCGCGCGCACCTCGTGCGCCGCGGCCCGCGGCATCGGGGGGCACGTCGGACTGCCCCACCGCGGGTCCGCGACCAGCGGGCGCGGGCGTGGCCGGCCGCATGTTGTACGTCCACGCCACCGCGAGACGACCGACGTTCTCCGGCGTGATCTGGTCCACCGGCGAGAACCGCATCCCGCCATCGTCATGGCCATACGTGCGCCATTCGCGCGCCGCGTCGACGTTCGACACCGGCGCGGCCGTCTGCTGGGCGTCGACACGCCGCCCCGCCGCCCCGAACATCACCGCGGCGGCGCCAATGGCCACGATGCCGAACACCCCCGTCGCCGTACGTACTGTCATGCGTGATCTCCTGTCGTTCTTCGCGCGCCCGCGTGCTCCCCGGGTCTGAAGACCCGGGGCTCCGTACTGTCGTAGCCCGCCATCTCCGAAATGGAGCCCCGGGTCTTCAGACCCGGGGAGCACGCATCATCATCACTGCCGCGGCTCGTGACAATCTCCACAGTCGCTGTACACCTGTCGTGTCTCGTGACACGTCAGGCATCCCGTCTTCGTCGCCACGTTGGTGGCCTGTCGCATCGCGTCGTTCTGCTCCACGGCTCCGTGGCAGTTGGCGCAGGTGATGCCCGCGTCGAGGTGCGACGCGTGACTCCAGTAGACGTACGACGGCAGCTCGTACACGCGCGCCCACGGAATCGGCGTGCCTGACGTCGCGAACCCCGCCAGCTGCTTGAGCGCTGGCGTCGTCGCGGGCTGCGTCGCGTGGCACGACATACAGGTGTCGGTATCCGGAAATGTCATCGCCGCGCCGTCGCCCGGTTGCACGTGGCAGTCGAGACACTCGACGAGCGAGAGATCGAGATGCTGGCGATGGCTGTATGGCAGCGGTTGTGCGGGCGCAGCCGGCGGCTTCGGCAGGGGCACGGGCAAGCCGGTCTGTGCCTGCGCGCGCGCCGCGACCGAGGCGAGACACACGAGCGCCGCGCACACAATCCACGTCCACGGTCGACGAGAGAACATCGATGCGGCAGTCTACACCCTTCGCTGCGGCCGAATGACGATGAACCCCCGCGTACGTGTCCCGCACGCCAGCCGGCGGCGCGACTGTGCAGAAATCCTAGTGTTCACTGCAGAGAGTGCCAAGACTCCACGCGAATGGCCGGCGCGCTTTCCTTGCGTGCGCGCGTTGCTTTAGGATACGCGCGTGCCGAACAGTCTGAGCCCGACAGCCGGTGTCGTCGTACGACGCGACGCCGCGCTCGACGCCGTCGTTTCCTGTTCACCGCGTGTCGAACGCATCGCCACGGGGTTCCTCTTCACCGAAGGCCCCATCTACGTGCGCGACGGGTATCTGCTGTTCAGCGACATCCCGGGAAACGTCATTCGCCGCTGGACACCCACCGACGGCATCGCGGAGTTCCGGCGGCCGAGCGGCTACGACGGCGACGACGCGCCGCCTGGCGCGTTCGTCGGCTCGAACGGCATGACGCTCGATCACGAGGGCCGCCTGACGATTTGCGAACACGGCAATCATCGCGTGACCCGGCTCGAGCCTGACGGCCGCCTCACCGTGCTCGCCGATCGCTATCAAGGCAAACGTCTCAACAGCCCGAACGACGTCGTCTACAAGTCGAACGGCGCGATGTACTTCACCGATCCGCCGTACGGCCTGGTCGGCCAGGACGACGACCCGAAGAAGGAGCTGCCGTTCAACGGCATCTTCAGGCTCGATGTCGACGGCACGCTGACGCTCCTCGACGCGAGCATGACGCGGCCGAACGGCCTGGCCTTCTCTCCGGACGAAGCCCACCTGTACGTCTCGAACTCCGACGACGGCTGCCGCATGTGGAAACGCTTCGTGGTCACCGACGACGGCGGTCTTCGCGACGGCGAAGTGTTCGCCGACGTCACCGCCGAGACCGCGCGCGGCAATCCCGACGGGTTGAAGATCGACGTGGCCGGCAATCTGTACGGCACCGGACCAGGCGGCGTGTGGATCTTCTCGCCGGCAGGCACCCATCTCGGCACGATTCAACTGCCCGAGATTCCCGCCAACGTGCACTGGGGCAAGTGGGCGACCGCCGACACCGATGCGGCGCTCGGTCCCGGCGAAGACGCCACGACGCTCTACCTCACGGCAGAGACGAGCGTCTATCGTGTCGAGCTGAACATTCCAGGGATTCGGCCGTAACCGAGGCGATCTCGCCGGCCGAGTCCACCATTTCGTGCTTTCCAAGGAGTCGTCCATGAACCGCCGGCGGTTGTTCGTTACCAGCTGTATCTCCATCGCGACTGCGTCCATGGTGTTCGCCATCCGCGGCGACATCGCGGGTCAGCTCACCGGCGAGTTCCACATCACGAACGAACAGATGGGCGTGATCTTCAGCCCGGCGTTCTGGGCGTTCACGGTGGCCATCTTCATCAGTGGCACGCTCATCGACGTCATCGGCATGCGGAAGCTGCACGTCGCGTCGGCCCTGTCCTTCCTCAGCGGCGTGACGCTCATTCTCCTGGCGCCGCGCCCGGACGCGCCCATCCCGTCGGTGTTCAGTCACACCGGCACCACGATGCTCTACGCCGGGTTCTTTCTCTTCGGGTTCTCGCACGGACTGGTCGAAGGGGTGATCAATCCCCTGATGGCGTCGCTCTACCCGAAGGAGAAAACCAAATACATCACCGCCGTACACGCGTACTGGCCGGCGGGCCTGATCGTCGGCGGCCTGCTGGCCCTGGGGATGGCGCAGTTGCAGATGAGCTGGGAACTGCGGCTCAGCGTGATTCTGGTGCCGGCCACCATCTATCTCATCATGTCGAGCTCGACGATCTATCCACGCACCGAACGCATGGAAATGAACGTGTCGACGAGCGAGATGTGGAAAGAAGCGGCGCGGCCGCTGTTCCTGCTGTTCTTTGCGTGCATGTGGTTGACGGCGGCCGTCGAGCTCGGTCCCGACCAGTGGTTCCCGACGGTCATGGGCGCGCTGGTGCCGCAACTGAGTCCCGACGCCGGCAGTGGCGTGGCCTTTCTCGTCTACACCGCCGGGCTGATGTTCGTGCTCCGCCTCTGGGGCGCGTCGATCACCCATCGTGCGCCGATTGCCACGCTGATCGTCAGCTCCATCCTGGTGGCCGTGGGCCTCTACTGGCTCGGCGGCCTCGGGCCCGACACGAGCGCCGTCGTCGCGATTACGGCGGCCACGGTCTTCGGCGTCGGCAAGACGTTCCTGTGGCCGACGATGCTCGGCGTGACGGCGGAGCTGTTCCCGCGCGGCGGCGCGCTGCTGCTCGCGCTGATTGGCGCGGCCGGCATGGCTTCGGCTTCGCTCGCGATCCCCATCATGGGCGCGCGGATGGACGCGCTCGGTGCGGGCGCGGCCCTGCAGATGATGGCGGCCATGGGCCTGGTGCTCGTGGTGGTGTTCGGCGCGCTGTGGCTCTACTTCCAGGCGCGCGGCGGCTACCACGCCGTTCAGGCAAAGGGCGCGTCGCACGAGGCGTAGACGCCAGGGAGGCTCTCATGAAGCGCACGTGTTCGTCCGTACTTGCAGCGACGGTCGTCGTGGCACTCTCGGCGCAGGCATCGTTTGCGCAGGGCGCCCCGCAAGGCGGTCGCGGCGGCGGCGGCCGGGCCGGTGCACCCGCCGTTGCCGAGACCACGGCGCCGCAGCCGCTTGCCGCGCGGATCGGGCGTACCGATCCGGGCCGTTTCGGACGAGGCCGCTCGCACGGCAGCGAAGGCGACATGCGGTGCATGACGCTCGTGCCGCGCAACGCGATTCCGCTGCTGAACTTCGTACACCGCTGCGAGATGACGGCGCCGCTCGGCGGCGTCGGCCATCACTTCCACAATCGCAACGAGGAGATGTTCATCATCTTCGACGGTGAAGCGGAGTTCACCATCGACGGCCGCGCCTCGCTGCTCAAGGGCCCCATCGGCGCGCCCGTGCGGCTCGGGCACTCGCACGCGATCGTCAATCCGACGAACCAGCCCGTGCAGTTCATGAACATCAACGTCGCGACGGCGAGCGGCGAATACGATGCCTTCGACCTCAACGATTCGCGCGTCGGTGCGCCGAAAGACGCGAAGCCCGTGTTCATGACGATGAGCCTGGACCGCGCGCTGCTGACCGACCGGACGGCGCGCGAGGCGTATCGCGGCGGCCAGGGCACGGTGCGCGTGCGCCGCGCGCTCGAGCCATCCGTGTTTCTCAGCAACTGGGCGTACGTCGACCACCTGCTGATTCCGGCGGGCGCGTCCGAGGGGCTGCACCGGCACCTCTACCTCGGCGAGGTCTACTACGTGCTCAGCGGCGCCGGCGCGATCAGGGTCGACGGCGAAACGGCCGACATCGCGGCTGGCGACGCCGTGCCGATCACGCCGGGCCAGGCGCACGCAGTCACCAACACGGGCGCCACCGATCTCGAGCTGATGATCATCGGCATTGCCACCGAGAAGGGTCGGCTCGACACCGTCGACCTGCGGTAGCGACAGACGGACGCGACATGGTGTCGATGACAACGGCCGGCGCGTGGGTGCGTAGCGCGGTGCTGGCCGTGTGCGCAGCGCTGGCCGGCTCCGGGCTGGCAGCGGCGCAGACAATGGACCTCTGCTTCATTGATGTCGAGGGCGGGCAGGCCACGCTCATCGTCAGCCCGTCTGGACAGTCGCTGCTGGTCGACACCGGCTGGCCGGGCTTCAACGGACGCGATGCCGACCGCATCGCCGCGGCCGCCTCGCGCGCCGGGATCACGACCATCGACCACCTCGTGCTCACGCACTATCACGACGACCACGTCGGCGGGCTCGAACAGCTTGCGGCGCGGCTGCCGTTCGGCCACATCATCACGCACGGCCCCAATGGCGAAACCGGCCGGATCGCCAACATCGTCAACCCGATCCTCGAGCGGGTGCTGACGTCGACCACGGCGACGCAGACCGTGGCCGCACCGGGAGACGTGATTCCCATCGCCGGCATCGACGTGAAGGTCGTCGCGTCGAATCGTCAGCTGATTGCCGCGCCCGTCGCTGGTGCGAGTGGCGGCGTCAACGCCCGGTGCGACGGCGCGGTGAAGCGGCGCGAGGACCGATCGGAGAACTCGGCGTCGGTCGCGCTGCACATCACGTTCGGCCGGTTTCGGTTCCTCGACCTGGGAGACGTAACGCAGGACCTCGAGTTCGAGCTGGCGTGCCCGATCAACAGGCTCGGCACCGTCGATCTCTATCTCACGACCCACCACGGGTCAGCGGCGTCGGGCGCCGAAGTGCTCGTGCATGCGCTCGAGCCGCGGGTCGCGATCATGAACAACGGCGCGCGCAAAGGGGGCGACGCAGCCGTGCTGGACATCGTGCGCCGTTCGCCGGGCCTCGAGGATCTGTGGATGCTGCACTACGCCGTGGCGGCCGGACCGGACCTGAACGTGGCGGAACCGTTCATCGCGAATACGACGGAGAGTACCGATCCGCTCGTGAACGACCGGGGCTTCGGCATCAAGGTTTCCGCGCGCATGGACGGCTCGTTCACCGTGACGAACGAACGCACGCAACAGACGAAGACATACGCGCCACGGTGACGCGGCCGCACGTGCGCGAGTTGTGCAGAAATCCTAGTGCGCACCGTAGAGACCGACAAGACACCAACGCCTTCGGGTGACAGAATGACGCGCAAGCACATCCACTCGAGGCGTTCCGTTGCACGCCCGCACGATGTAGACGGCTGTACGAGAGGTCGAGACATGACTCCAACCACCACCCGGCGTTCCGCCATCAAAACCCTCACCGGCACTGCGGCCCTCACGGCCGTGGCGTCGCAGCTCAGTGCCAGTGTGTCGGCGGCCGACGCGGCGCTGGGTCAATTGAAGGGTCGCGTCAATCACTCCGTCTGCAAGTGGACGTTCCCCGACATCCCGCTCGATCAGTTCGCGGGGATCTGCAAGGAGATCGGCATGTCGTCGATCGAGCTGCTGCAGCCGTCCGACATGGAGACGCTGGGCAAGCACGGTCTCACGATTGCGATGGCCAGCGGCCGCGGCACCAAGAACGCGAGCGGCGTCAGTCTCGGCGGTATTCCCCGGGCCTGGAACCGGGTGGAGTACCACGACGCGCTCCTCGAGGCCGCCGAGCAGCAGATCAAGACCCTCGCCTCGCTCGGCCTGCGCAACATGATCTGCTTCTCGGGCAATCGCGACGGACTCGACGATGAGCAGGGGCTCGAGAACTGCGCCATCGGGTTGAAGCGGCTGATGCCCGCGGCCGAGCGGCACAAGGTCGTGGTCTGCATGGAGCTGCTCAACAGCAAGATCAACCACGCCGACTACATGGCCGACAAATCGGCGTGGGGCGTGGAGCTGTGCAAGCGCGTCGGGTCGGACAATTTCAAGCTGCTGTACGACATCTACCACATGCAGATCATGGAGGGTGACGTGATCCGCACCATCCGCGATTCGCACCAGTACTTCGGCCACTACCACACGGGCGGCGTTCCCGGGCGTCACGAGATCGACGACACGCAGGAGCTCTTCTACCCCGCCGTCATCAAGGCCATTGTCGAGACCGGCTACAAGGGGCACATCGGCCAGGAGTTCCAGCCGGCGCGCGAGGACAAGCTCGCTTCGCTCCGGCAGAGCGTGGCCATCTGCGACGTGTAGCCCAGGCCGACAGGCGCGGCTCGACGCAGACGTTCGACGACAGAAGCGGGAATCATGCTGAATACCCTCGGTGCACGACTGGCCGCCACCGCAACGGCCCTGCTGCTGGCCTCGACCAGCGCCTCACTCCAGACACCCGACACGCCGGCACCGCCCGAGACGGTCGGTCAGGCCACGCGCCTCGACCCGGCCGTGGCCAGGCGCCTCTCGTCGGACACTCGAGCGGTGTCACCGGCGAAACTCGCCAGCCAGCTCGAGCTGACCGTCTGGGCCACCGGCGAACTGGCGCCCGCCTCGCTGATCGCCGTCGACGTGGCGCCCGATGGCGCGGCCTACATCACCGTGGGACGCCGATCGGGTGGCCCGCTCGATACGCGTCAGCACCCCGACTGGGTGCCCGAAGTCCTGTCGCTGCGCACCACGGAAGCGCTGCGGCAGTTCTTCCGCCGCAAGATTGCCACCGAGAACAGCGACCAGAACACGTGGCTCCCCGACCACAACGGGGACGGCATCCACGACTACCGCGACCTGATGCACGTCCAGGATCGGGTCTACCGGCTCGAGGACACCAACGGCGACGGCGTGGCTGACTCCTCCACGCTCGTGTTCTCCGGCTTCAACGAGGACATGGCCGGTGACATGCTCGGCGGCATCCTGCGGCACGACAGCGGCGACCTCTACGTGACGATTGCGCCGGACCTCTGGCGGCTGCGCGATACGGACGGCGACGGCGTGTTCGACGAGAAGGAATCGATCAGCCACGGATACTCGGTGCACCCGTCGTTCTCCGCCCACGGTCTGTCGGCGCCCACCCAGGGCCCGGACGGCATGATCTACTGGAAGATTGGCGAGATCGGGATGCACGTCGTCGATCGGTCCGGCCGCGCGTGGGCGTACCCGCACACCGGTACCGTGCTGCGCGCCAACCCCGATGGCACGAACTTCGAGGTCTACGCGTCGGGTGTGCGGAACCCTCACGAGTTTGCGTTCAACGAGTACGGCGACATCGTCGCCGTCGACAACGACGGCGACTACCCGGGCGAAACCGAGCGGCTCGTCTACATTGCCGAAGGGTCCGACACCGGATGGCGCTCGACGTGGCAGTACGGCAAGTACACCGACGCGGCCAACAACCGCTACAACCCGTGGCTCGACGAGAACATGTCGAAGGTGTGGTCGCCGGGCCAGCCGGCGCACATCACGCCGCCACTCGCGCCGTACTACACGGGTCCGTCGGGCTTTGCCTACAACCCGGGCACGGCGCTCGATCCGCGCTGGGCCCGCTACTACTTCGGCACGAGCTACAACTACAACGCGGCCACGGCCGTGGTTCACGGATTCACCCTCGACGAGAAGGGCGCCGGGTACGAGATGGCGACAAAGACCGAGGTCGCCGTAGGCGTGCTGAGCCAGGGCATGCGGATTGGCCCCGACGGCGCGCTCTATTTCACGCTGCGATCGACCGGCAACGCGCGCATCGTGAAGATCGACTCGACCGATCAAACCAACCGCGCCATTCGCCGGGAGGTCCACACGCTGCTCGCGGCGTCGTTCAGCGATCGCTCCGTCGCGAACCTGCGCGAACTGCTGACGCACCCCGACATGCGCATTCGGCAGAAGGCCCAGTTCGAGCTCGTGCGGCGCACCGACGATGGCGCGCTGCAGGCCACGGCCAACGACCGCAGCCACCAGTTGGCGCGCATCCATGCGATCTGGGGCCTCGGGCAACTGCTGCGCAGCCACACGATTGCGGCGCCGGCCATCACGCCGCTGCTCGCCGACGCGGATGCGGAGATTCGCGCGCAGGCCGCCAAGGTGCTCGGCCACGCCCGGGCGTCGTCGGCCGCGCCTGCGCTCCTGCCACTCGTGCAGGACAGCCACGCGCGCGTCCGCGCGCAGGCCACCATCGCGCTCGGCCGCATCGGCCACCAGGCCGCGCTGCCGGCCATTGCCGCCATGCTGGCCGCCGACAACGAACAGGATCTCTACCTGCGCAACGCCGGCGTCACGGCGTTCACCGCGATTGGCGACCGCGCCGGTCTTGCGGCGCTGGCCGATCACCCGTCGCGCGGGGTGCGTGTGGCCGCCGTGGTGGCGCTGCGACGGCTGCACGACGCGGGCGCGGCGCGGTTCCTCGACGATCGCGATCCGCTGGTCGTGGCCGAAGCCGCCAGCGCGATCAACGACGAGGGCGGGATCCTCCCGGCCCTGCCTGCGCTCGCGCGAATACTCGAACGACCCGACCTCGCGGGTGAGCGCATCGTGCGGCGCGCCATCAGCGCGAACCTGCGCGTGGGCGACAACGCCGGCGTGGCGCGCATCCTGGCGTTCGCGCAGCGTCCGGCGCAGCCCGACGCGTTGCGCGTCGAAGCCATCGCCGCACTTGGTGTCTGGGGCGCACCCTCGAACATGGACCGCGTCGACGGTGCCTGGATTGCCCCACTGCCCCAGCGTGAAACCACGGCCGCCGGCAACGCGATTGCGACGCTGGTTGGGGTGCTCGACGCGCCCGACAGCACGCCGGCCATGAAGGTGGCGTGGCTCGACGCCGCGGGCCGGCTCGGCCTCACGTCGATGGGCTCCCGTATCCTGGCGCGCCTGCGCACCGACGGCGACGCGTCGGTTCGCGTGGCGGCATTGCAGGCCCTGGTCACGCTTGGCGTCCCCGAGATTGCAGGCGGTGTCGATGCGGCCGTGGCCGATCGCGATCCCGCGGTCCGTGCGGCCGCCATCAGCGCCATGCCGGCGCTGCCGATCCCCGACGACGCCAAGGTGCGCAATCTCCTGGTCGCCATCGACAACGGCGCCGAGCGAGAGCAGCAGAGTGCACTCGGCGCCATCGGCCGCGTCGGCGGCGCCGCGGCGGTCGACGCGCTCGGCCGGCTGGCCGATCGGCTGACGGCCGGCTCGCTGGCCCCGGCCATCCAGCTCGATCTGCTCGAGGCGATGCGCGCGGCCGACGCCGAACCGCTGCGGGTGCGGCTCGATCAACTCCGCGTCGGTCGCGACCTGTCATCGGTCGGGACCGCATTTCCCGCGGCCCTGACGGACGGCGGCGTCCCGGCGCGCGGCCGGCAACTGGCGTTGCAGCACCCGGCGGCGCAGTGCGCGCGGTGTCACACGGTCGGCAACGCCAAATCCGACGTCGGGCCCGACCTGACCAGGATTGGTGCGCAGCTCACCCGCCAGCAGCTGCTCGAGGCGCTCCTCGAGCCGAACGCGCGCATCGCCCCCGGCTTCGGCGAAGCCAACGTCTCCCCCATGCCGCCCATGGGCACACTGCTCACGCCCCGCGAAATCCGGGACATCGTCGAGTTCCTCGCGGCGCAG
>CAZVHY010000089.1:0-9337 GCA_964627115.1 uncultured Solibacteraceae bacterium
GCAATCGGCAGCAGGCGCTTGAGCACGTCGGCACTGATGCCGGTCGAGGCCGATGCCTGCGACGCGAGCTGCCGGCTCGCATCCTTGCTGCCGAGGATGTGGCCGAGGATGCCGTTGCCCTCGCTCACGGCGTTGGCCTGGCCGAGGTTCGCGGGATTGTCGAGATAGCGCTGGTGCGTGCCGCCGGTGAGTGCGCCGATGAGGCCCGCGAGCCCGTCGGGTGACGCCGTGTTCTGCTTCAACCCGCCGGCCAGCGCCGGTACGAGTGCGGACAACGCGGTGAGCGTCTGGTCCTGGTTGAGGCCGACCGAGGCGCCGGCCTGCTGAATGGCCGCGCCGTTCTGTGCGTTCAAGATGACATCGAGAAGGTTCATGGGGAACTCCGGGTTGGAAGCAGTTCGTAGAGTCTAGCCGGAAAGCCTTCCCACGACGAGGCCGCGACCTGACGGAACGCGGGCGACGAGTCGATCTTCTCGAGCAGGCCGTCGCAGCCCGGCTTGTCGTGCGTGAGCGCACAGGTCACCGCGACGTGCGTGGCGCCGCGCGATCGGAACATGTCGAGCGCGCGCGGGCCGGGAAAATAGCCGACCGCATTGAGCAGCGGTTCGTAACTGTCCGGGAAGAACCCGCTGTAGCCGTTGACCATCGGCCGGCCGTGCCAGATGGAGAAGTACATCTGCGGCAGCGCGTCGATCCATCCGCTGCCCGGCGCCCATGCGCGGAACGGCAGCTCCACCAGCACCACACCCTCGCGGCCCGCCACGGCCGAGTACGTCGACGGCGGCGTGGGCCACACCGGCCCGAGCTCGAGACGCGGACGGACGTCGATGATGAACGCCGCGACGATCAGCGCGAACGCGATCGTGCGGCTGCGTTCGGATCGCAGGCGGCCGAGCAGCCGCTGCACGGCAAATCCCGCCAGCACCGCGAGGCTGATGCCGAGGATGATGCTGCTTCGCGCCGGCACGCGCATGCCGCGCAGCGGCGAGAACAGGTCGAGCAGCGTCTCGTACCCGATGCCGTTGACGCCGAGCGACAGGTTGAAGGCGATCAGGCCGCCGGCCAGATACGCGGCGCGCACCGCGCCAATCGGCGGGATGAGCGCGCCGGCCACGAACATCAGGACCACGAAGCCGGGAAACAGCGCGCGTTCACCTGCGAGGGGCGCGAGCAGGCGTCCGCCGTACAGGGCGCTCCGCGGGTGCGGCCGCAGGTAGTCGGACGGCGTTGCGCTGTAGTGCGCGATCTCGCCGATCTCGCGATCGCCCTTGATCGGCTGCGCCGCGCTGTACGCGCGTGCGATCGGAACCGCCAGTGCCGCGGCCAGCAGGCCCGCAACGAGAGCGCCGCCGATGAGCGGCCTGACCTTCACACGTGCCAGCACGACCAGCGTCAGGACGACCACGGGCACGAACAGCACGAAGAACACCGCGTAGTACATCGACGAATAGAGCTGGCCCACCAGGCACAGTCCGGCGAGCACGGCGTAGCGCACGCGAGGCCGTTCGAGGAACAGGTGCAGCGCGAGCAGCGCCAGCGGCATCCAGAACGTCATCTGGAGCTCGAGGTGGCTGTAGTGCTCGAAGCGGTACGGGTGGAAGCCGTAGAACAGTCCGGCCACGAACGCGGCACGCGGCGATCCCGTGAGCCGCACCACCAGCAGATACGTGGCCAGCGCCGACGTCAGGAAGCCGGCAATCATCAGGACGTTGTAGGTGACCGCGGGGGCGACGCCGGCTGCGAAGAATGGTGCGGCGATCAGCGCCGGCACGAGCATCGCGTCCGAGAAGGTGAGCGTCAGCGGTTCGGGATGGAAGATGTTCGCGTCGAACAGCGGCCGCGGATCGCCCTGCAGCTGCAGGTACACCCAGCCGAGGCGCCACATCGAGAACACCGGATCGCCGAGGTCGGGCACCGACGTCATGTGCGCGAGCTGCGTGTGCAGCAGCAGTGCCGCGATGGCCCCGTACCCGATGGCCGCAAACGTACGCGCACGACGCACGTCGTCCGCAGTCGCGGCAACGGGCCGATCCAAGCCCGGTACGAGCCAGCGTCGTGCGAGACGGCCGGCCGATCCCGGCGCGCTGCCGAACGCGCCGGCGCCGCGCGCGAACCACCAGCGTACGGCCAGGAGCACAGCCGCCAGCGCCAGCGGACGTTCGGGCGTCCGCACCGAGAACCGGAGGCCGCCGATGTTGCCCCGGATGCCGTCCGACATCAGCGCCATCGCCACGGCGGCGACGGCGAGCACGATGAGCAGGTCGATCAGCAGGATTGCCGGCCGTGCCAGGCGCCTGCGACCGCGCGGCGCGGGACCGCGTCCGGGGGGGGCGATGCCGGCGGGTTCAGGTTCACGGGTCACAGATATCGTCCCCGCACGATGTTCGCCCGGATTCGGAGGACGTCGCGCGCCATGCGCAGCGAATCGCGCAGCGGCGAGATCCGCGATTCCGTCCGGTAGTGCCATTCGATGGGCATTTCGTGAAGGCGCAGGCCGATCTGGCGTGCGATGACCAGCACCTCGATGTCGAAGGCCCATCCCTCGACACGCACGCGCGGAAAGATCCGATCTGCGGCCTCGCCGGTGAACATCTTGAAGCCGCACTGCGTGTCGTCGAAACCGCCGATCGCGAGCGCGCGAACGAACGCGTTGAAGACGCGACCCATGTGATGCCGATACGCCGGCTCGCCCACGCGCCGAGCGCCCACGCCCTCGCGACTGCCGATGACGAGATCGAAGCGGGACGGCACGAGCTCGAGGAACCGCATGATTTCGTGCGCCGGCATCGACAGATCAGCATCACACATGAAGCGGAGTCGTGCACGCGTGCCGAGCATCCCGGCCCTGACCGTGCCGCCTTTGCCCCTGTGCGGTTCCTGTTGCAGGACGATGCGCGGATCGGCGGCGGCCAGCGCCGCCACCACAGCTGCCGTGTCATCGGCCGAACCATCGTCGACCACACGAATCTCCCAGGTGTCAGCGAAGGTCGCCAGCCCGCTCGTGAGCGTGGTGAGTGTCGCGCCGATGCGGCTCGCCTCGTTGTACGCGGGCACGACGATCGACAGTGCCGGGACACTCATCGGTCGCGGTCGTCTTCCGGCGGGAACGCGCTGGCGCCGAACGGCAGCATGCGCGGCACGCACGCGGCGTACGGTCCCGGCAGCAGCAACAGGACGTTCGGCACCGTTGGTCCAAGGCTGACGGCCGGCGGACGCGCATCACCCGAGGCGTCCAGTTCGGCGACGAGGAGCGGCCACTCGGCTTCACCGATCATCGCCGGCGCGCCCTCGCGCATACGAGTGGCGGTCGCCTCGAGCCAGCCGTCGGGACCGTGCCCCCACGGGCCGACGTGACGGAAGTAGTAGTACGGCGGGTGCGCCACCATGTCCCAGTTCGAGATGTAGACGCCGGCCGGACGTTCGCCGCGCCGCTGCAGGTCGAGCATGCAGTTGGTGGCCTCGCGCAGCGGACGATCGTAGATCAAGGCATGGTGGATGGTTCGCGCGTACGTCGGCGTCGGGATCAGGAGCACGACCACGAGCGACGCGACGGCCACGCAGGCCTGGCGTCCGTAGCCGGCCGCCACGAGCGCCAGCACCGCGATGACGAACGGACGCCACACCGATCCATTGCGAAACACGACCGTGTCGCCGATGACCACGCGCACGGGCTGACCGGTGAAGTAGACCCAGGCCCAGAACGCGAAGCCGACAGCGGCGGCGACGATGAGGGCGCGATGGACGCGGGGCCGCGCGGCGGCGCGAAGCGTGACGCGGCTCCAGTCGATGCGCGCGGCGAGATCGTACACACAGCGGATCGCCAGCGCGGCCGCCAGGCCCGCGCCGAGGGCCAGCGGCGCGATGAACGGATACGCGTAGTGCATCAACTTCGACGAGCCGAGCGACATGATGCCGTACGGAATCAGCCACCACGCGAACACGAGTCGCGAGAGGCTATCGCCACGGAGTGACGTCCAGGCCAGGGCGGCAAGTCCGGCGGCGATCGGCACGGCCGCGTCGTAGAAGACGAACTCGCGCCAGGTCTGGCTGAAGTAGAAGTGCCACGGCGCCAGGTGCGCCGGATCGAGGTGCGCCGTCAGCCGCACGTACACGTGCTGGCCGAAGATGGTGTCCCAGAAGGCGGCGCCGTCGAGCGCCAGCTGATAGAGAAACCACGGCGCGATCAGGACGACGGCGAGCGCTGCCGGCGCCATCCAGTCGCGCCAGCCGCTGCGCACGCGCGCCACGCCGCCGGGCGTCACGATCAGCCACGCCGCCGCGATCATCGGCAGGAAGCCGATGGCCACGAACTTCGTCATGAAGCCCAGCACGAAGTACACGGCGATGGCCAGCGCATGCGCATGACGCGCACCGGTGTGCGCGGACTCGCGCCAGCGAATCAGGTGGTAGATGCCCGCGCTGTACGCGAGGACCAGCGCGGCCTCCATGTTGTTCGATCGCAGGCCGTGGTTGAAGACGATGGGCGCGAACGACAGCAGGACGGGCAGCGCCACGGCGCTGCAGACCACGCCGCCGAGCCGCCAGCCGATGAGCGCGACGTACCCGAACGTCAGCGCGCCGAACATCGCGTCGACGATCCGCATGCCGAACTCGTTGTTCGGCGTCAGGCCGGCCACCATCGGCGCCGCGACCAGCCAGAACTTCAGCGGTGGTTTTTCAACGAAGGGTTCGTCGGACGGCAGGCTGCGCGGCGTCAGCCACTCGCCGGTTTCGAGGATGCGCTCGACGGCGAACGCGTAGATCGCCTCGTCGCCCTCGGCATCCCGCCGATCGAGACCGACGAACAGCGGCGCGATGGTTGCCAGGACGATGGCCACCACGACGACTTCGCGCCACGGCAGGCGCCCTCGGCTGGAAGTGGACGATCGATCCATCAAGGGGCGTCTCAGGCTCCGGTCAACCGCGGGATATTAGCACGCAGCCACCATCGCCTCCGGCGGAAGATGTGGCGTCGCGATACGAGAGAACGTCAGCGCGCAGGGGGCGTGAGCACGACGTCGAACGTGAGGCGGTACTTGACCGGCACGCCGTCGCGTCTGGCGGGTTCGAAGCGCCAGCCTCCCGTGGCGTCAACGAGCGCCACGTCGTAGGCGGCGTGCGTCGGACGCAGCATGCGCGCGTCGCTGGCGCGTCCGGCCTCGTCGACGACGATCTCGAGCTCGCCGCGGTACGTCGTGTTCCGCGCGGCGGGTGGCGGCGTCCACGCCGGCATGAATCGCGAGAGGTCCACCGGCGGCGCCACGTTCTGATCGGCGCGCGAGTAGATGACAAGCGGCTCGATGACCAGGCTGTTGGCCGGCGGAGCGGGCGGCTCCTCGGGAACCGGCGCTGGTGGTGGCGCTTCGGCCAGCGCGGCCGCGCGCGCGGCCAGCGCCAACTCCGCCTCGGCCAGGCGCAGGAAGCCGTCGGCCAGGTGGCGCAGCTCGGTGAAGGCCGGCCCGCCGTCTGCGGCCAGCTCGTCGATCAGGCCGATGAGCCCGCGCAGCTCGATCACGGCCGTGTCGTGGCGATTCTCGTCGACCGCGGTCCTGCCGCGCGCGTACCAGTCGTGGACGACCTGCGGCAGCACGCGCTGACGGACGTCGCGGAACATCGTCAGCATGCGCGGCGGCAGATCCGCGGCCGGAATGTCGTACTGCGGCGCCTGCCGCACGAGCCGCTCGAAGGCCAGCGTGCCTTCCTCGGGCCGGCCGAGTGCAATCAGGCAGAGCGCGCGGTACCGCTCGAGATCCGGTGTCACGCGTGCGGGCGGCAGCCGCTCGATGTGGGCCAGCGCCTCTTCGTACGCGGCCGTGGCGTAGTAGCCGCGCACGATCTCCGCATCGTCGCCCGGACGCGGCGCCGTCTGGGCCAGCAGCGCAAGCAGCAGGAGGGCAGGGGCGGTCATGGCGGATCAGCGCGTCAGATCCACTCCGACGCGCGCCGGCGTTGCCACCGGGACGCGAACCACCTGCCGCCGCTCGCCGAGCTCGGGGTGACGCCAGACCACTTCGCGATCGCCCGCTGCCACCGTGAGGTTCGCCAGCGGGGTCGAGCCGAGCGGCTGGCCGTCGAGCCAGACATCGGCCCACGGCACGGCATTGATCGACAACCGTCCCGGCGGCACCTCCACCGGAATCGCGACCGTGCGGCCAACACCGACGAGCGCGGTCGTCGTCATGCGGAATTCGTACGGTTCGCCGACCAGCTCGAGCTCGCGGCGACCGGCCGGCACCATGAGGCGCGTGGCGCTGGTCGTGCCGAGGATCTGCCCGTTCTCGATGACCTGCAATTCGATGGGCGAGGTGAACGTCAGCCAGCCGCCCGTGGCTCCCGCCGGCACGGCCGATGCCACCACCGTCGCTGTTGCGCCGGCCTCGACGGTGACGGTGCGGAAGACGGCCGCGCTGCCCGTGCCGATGACGATGCGGTGCGCGCCGGGCTCGATGGCGTCGACGACGAGCGGCGTCACGCCGCGCCAGACGCCGTCGATGACGACCGCCGAGCCGGGGACGTCGGCGGTGATCTCGAGGCGTCCGGTCGTGGGGGCGGCCGGCGTCAGGTCGATCGATTCGCGCACCGCCGTCTGCGCCTCGATCGCGAGCGGCAGGCTGCGCGTGGCCGTGCCGTTGCGCAACTCCAGGTCGTACGTGCCGACGGGCAGCGTCAGTTGGACCGGCGTGACGCCACGCGGCTCGCCGTTGATGAACACCTCGGCGCCGTCGGGACGTGACGTGATGGTGGCCGATCCTTCGGTTGGCGGCGCGGCGCCCGGGAACGCCAGGGGCAGGAGCTGGCCGCGGAAGAGCCACGCGGCAACGAGCAGGCCGAGCACCACGCTGGCATAGGCCATCAACCGTACGCGCTGCCCGGATGTGCCGGTTGCTGCCGGAACCTGCGGCGCGGCCGGCGCGAGCGCGACGGGGCCGGCGGCCGGAGGAACGCGCCGCTGCCGCTCGTCGGCCACGGCGCGACGGACGTCTTCGAACTCCGGCGACTGTTCGCTCACGAACTCGGACACGTAGACCGGCGGCGCGTCGGCCGGCCGGAGCCGGGGCTCGTCATCGGGTTCGACGGCCCACGAGGACTGCTCTCTGCTGGACATGAGTGCGTGGGGACCGGACCCGGGCATCGGCTCGAGAATGGTGATCCGGAAGGCCGGAGTGTATCCGAACGGATACGGAAAAAACAGCCGGCGTCCTGGACTAGAATCGCCCTCGAAGCCTGCACTTTCTTCCATCGCCGTGGCGCGTCCTGGCGAAGCGTTCGCGCGCGGCCTCAGCCGAGGAGGAGCCATGGCATCGTTCACCACGGAAGCCCTGCGCACGGTCGCGCTCGTCGGACACGGCGCGTCAGGCAAGACCACCCTCACCGAGGCGCTGCTCCACAAGGCCGGCGCCATTGCCGCGCCCGGCAGCGTCGACCGCGGGACCACGGTCTCGGATTTCGATCCGCTCGAGAAGCAGTTCCTCCACAGCCTGTATTCATCGGTCGTCCACCTCGACTACGGCGGCACGCGCATTCACCTGATCGACACGCCCGGGCATCCCGATTTCATCGGGCAGGGCATTGGCGCGCTCGACGCGGTGGAAACCGTTGCGGTCGTCATCAACGCGCAGAACGGCATCGAACTGGTGACGCGCCGGATGATGGACTGGGCCGCCGAACGCCGCCTGTGCCGGATGATCGTCGTCAATCGCATCGACGCCGAGAACGTCGACCTGCCCGGCCTCGTGGCGACGATTCAGGACACGTTCGGACGCGCGTGTCTGCCGGTCAACCTGCCGGCCGACGGCGGCGCGCGCGTCATCGACTGCTTCGCGAACGACTCGGGCGAGGCCGACTTCCTGTCGGTGGGCGAGGTGCACCGCATGGTGCTCGAGCAGATCGTCGAGGTCGACGAGGCCGCGATGGAGCGCTACCTCGAGCAGGGCGACGTGGATCCCGCGGCGCTGCACGGCCCGCTCGAGAAGGCGCTGCGCGACGGGCACATCGTTCCGATCTGTTTCGTGTCGGCGCGCACGGGCGCCGGCGTGCGCGATCTGCTCGAGGTGTTCGCGCGCCATCTGCCCAATCCCACCGAGGGGAATCCGCCGCTGTTCGTGAAGGGCGAGGGCGACACCGCGCAGTCGTTCCGATCGGCACCCGACGCGACCGGGCACGTGCTCGCGCACGTGTTCAAGGTGCAGAGCGATCCGTACGTCGGCAAACTCGGGGTCTTCCGCGTGCACCAGGGCACGGTGACGAAGGACACGCAGCTCTATGTGGGCGAGAGCCGCAAGCCGTTCAAGGTCGGGCACCTGTTCCTGCTGCACGGACGCGATCATGTGGAGGTCAATGAGGCGGTGCCCGGCGACATTGCGGCCGTGGCGCGCGTCGACGACATCACGTTCGACGCCGTGCTGCACGACTCACACGACGAGGACCACATCCACATGCGTCCGCTGTCGTTCCCGCGGCCGATGTACGGCCTGGCCATCGAGCCGAAGCGGCGCGGCGACGAACAGAAGATCTCGGAGGCACTGCACCGCATTGCGGCCGAGGATCCGACGTTCCAGGTAGAACACGACGCGGCCACGCACGAGACGGTCATTCGCGGGCTGGGCGACCTGCACGTGCGTTCCGTGCTCGAACGGATGGCGTCGCAGTTCAAGGTGGAGGTCGACACGCGCCCGCCGCGCATCCCGTTCCGCGAGACGATTGGGGCGCGCGCCGAGGGCCACGCGCGGCACAAGAAACAGACCGGCGGCGCCGGTCAGTTCGGCGAGGTGTTCCTGCGCGTCGAGCCGCTCGACCGCGGCACGGGTTTCGAGTTCCTCGACCAGACGAAGGGCGGCGTGATCCCGCACCAGTTCATCCCGGCCATCGAGAAGGGCGTGCGTCAGGTGTTCGACGCGGGCGCGATTGCGGGCTATCCGATGCAGGACGTCCGCGTGATCGTCTACGACGGCAAGCACCACCCGGTGGACTCGAAGGAAGTCGCGTTCGTCTCGGCCGGCCGCAAGGCGTTTCTCGACGCACTCGACAAGGCCCGGCCCGTCGTCCTCGAACCGGTCGTCACCGTCGACATCGTCTGTCCGGGCGGCGCGATGGGGGACATCACGGGCGACATCTCCGGCAAACGCGGACAGATCACCGGCACGGAGGTCAGGGGCGGTGGCATGTGCGCGATCCGCGGCCTGGTCCCGCTCTCGGAACTGAATGGCTACGCGAGCCGGCTGAAGGCGGTGACCGGCGGTCAGGGCTCGTATTCCATGACATTCGCGCACTACGAACCCGTGCCGCCTCAGGTCCAGACGCGGCTGGCCTCGGAGTACAGGGCGTCACGGGGACAGGA
>CAZVHY010000089.1:9437-10758 GCA_964627115.1 uncultured Solibacteraceae bacterium
AGGAGCCCCCCATGCTGCGCACGGTCATTCCTACTGTCGTTGCCCTCGCCCTGTTCACGGCGCCCACCCTTGCGCAGCGCCGGCCGGCCCCGCCGCCTCACCCGTTTGCCGCCATCAAGGCGTTCGAGTGCACCTTCACGCGGTTTGGCGTGGCCCGCTGGGACGGCGGGGTGCCGGCGGTGATTACCGGTGAGGACTCGTTCACGCTCGGCATCACGAGCATCGATGCCCGCCGCAACCGGGCCCAGGTGGTCGGCACCAACGCGACCGTGCCTGCCTCCGCCACCCTGACGCCGACCGGGCTGAACGTCATCGAACAGACGCCGGGCGGCAATTTCATCCTCACGACCATATTCACGGCGTCCCCATCGGCCGATACCTGGTACGCGGTCCACGCGCGGCACCTCGGTGATCCGGCTGCCCCACCGAGCACGTCCCAGTACTACGGCACCTGCGAGGCGGCCAATTGACGTAACGGCTTGAAGACACACGCATCCGCCCCTCGTCTGCTCCTGCTCCTCGCCGGCCTGGCCCTGGTCGGCGGGTGTGACATCCTCAAGAACGGCGACCCGACCGATCCCACGCCGCTCGACGCGGCCGTGCACTACGACGCGATTGGCGCGAGCGACACGATTGGCTACGGCAGCAGCGGGGAATGTATGCCGTTCGCCATCCCCGCGTGTACGAGCGGACCGGGCTACGTCCAGCAGATCAGCCGCCGGTTCCAGTCGGCCGGCCGGAACGTCTCGCTCAACAATCTCGGCGTGCCGGGTGCCGTGCTCAGCCCGGAAACGCAGTCGGTCATGCAGTCGATGAACGGCTGCCAGGCGGGTGGGTACGACATCTGCCGCAACGTCCTGAACGACGAGGCGCCATATGTGCGCCGCACGTCGACGCTCGTCACCGTGTTCATCGGCGCCAACGACGCGAATGCCATCGGCCGCGCCATCCGCGCCGGTCAGGCTGGCAGCAACCAGGCCGGATACATCCAGGGACAGATCGAGAAGTTCGGCCGCGACATCCAGGCCATGGTGACCACCATCCGCGGCAAGAGCCCCGAGGCCCGCATCGTCGTCGTCAACCTGCCGAACATGGCGAATACGCCGTACGCCGAAGGATTGCCGCTCGCCGAGAAGCGCGTGCTGCAGCAGCTGACGGTGGGGTTCTCGAACGGCATCAACGCCCTGACATCGCAGGGCGTGAGCGTGGTCGACCTGATGTGCGACAACCGCTTCTACAACCGGGCCATCTTCTCGTCCGACGGCTTCCACCCGAACGACGCCGGCTACAACCTGCTGACCGAGCTCGTGTACTCGGCCGC
>CAZVHY010000089.1:10858-12979 GCA_964627115.1 uncultured Solibacteraceae bacterium
CCGGTCGTGTAGTGACCGCAGGGTAACGTGGCGAGGTCGTGGGCGAGGCCCTGGCGGCGGAACTCGGCGATGAAGCGGCGTGAGAGATCGACCGGGAACGTCTTGTCGTAGCGCGCGTACACGAGCAGCAGCCTGCGGCCGCCGACGCGCGGGATGAACGGCCAGGGACTGATCGGCAGCCACACGTCGCGCAGATCGTCGAGCTCCACGTGGCCATCGAGCCCCGCGCGCACGTGACGCGTCGACAGGCCGCGCCACACCACGTCGGCAAAGTACGGCGACACGTGATTGAACGCGCCCGCCACGAGCCGCGGCTCGTGCGCCATCGTCAGCATGGCGAGGCACGAGCCGAGACTCGTGCCCATGATGCCGATGCGCTCGAATCCCTGCTGCGCGAGCCAGTCCACGATGCCCTTCGCGTCGAGCACCGCCTGACGGTTCGCGTGGACCGTGCGGCCGATGTTCGACGACACGATGAACTCCGCGCGATTGAGCTCGGCCGGCCGGCGCACGTCGTGGTACGGCAGTGACAGCCGCACGGCCGTCACGCCAAAACGCGCGAAGAGCTGACAGAGCCCGACGTGCCCCTGCGCGTCCGCGTTCCACTGCGGCAGCACCACCACGGCGCGCCGCGGCGCACCGGGCTTCGTCTTTTCCGCGTGAAAGATGCGACCGACGACCGTGTTGTTGACGTCCCACGGCGTCTGCAGCGCGCTGGGAAACCGCAGCACGTCGTTCTCGACGGTGTAGTCGGTCACGGGCGGCGCGGCGAAGAACGCGTCGGAGTCGGACACGGTCTGACGCGACCAGGTCTTGAGCGCGGTCAGCGGATCGTCCGACTCGGGCAGGCCGAGCCAGTCGAGTCCCCACTCGAAGGGGCGGATGATGCGATTGGTGTCGACCGAAGCGAGGCGGCGTTCCCAGATGTCGAAGAGCGGAGCGATCATGAGGTCATCGTGCAGAGGCCAGAGCGCGTTCGACTGAGGCCGCAACGGCGAGCAGATCCGCCGTGCGGTCGTGCCGGCCGACCAGTTGCAGGCCGACCGGCATGCCTGGCGCGGCAATCGGCAGCGAGACGGCCGGGTGGCCCGTCATGTTGAACAGTTGTGTGTGCTTGAGCATGACCGCGCGTACGGGCCGCGACACACCATCCGCGGGATCGACGACGATGTCGGCCTGGCCGACAAGGGGCGCGGTGATGGGCAGCGTCGGCAGCACGAGCGCGTCGCACGTGTCGAGGAGTGCCGAGACCTGGGCGTCGAAGTCGCGGCAGTTGGCGAGCGCATCGAGATAACTCACGGCGCTGATCGTGCGGCCGTGCGAGATGCGCGCGTGTACTGTCGGTTGATATCGATCTTTGCGGCTGTCGAGATACGGCGCGTGCCAGTGCGCGGCTTCGGGCAGCACGATGTCGACGTACATCTGGCTGATGCGATCGGTGCCGGTGAGCGCGGCACTGGTGAGTGTGACGCCCGCGTCGGCCAGCCGTGCCAGCGCTGCAGCAAACGCCGCGCGTACGTCGGGCGCGAGCGGGGCATCGAAGTAGTCGACGAGGCGCGTCAGGCGCAGCGCGCGCGGATCGGCGGGCGCGATGGGCGCTGCGGGCCGGCCGGTCAGCACCTGCCACACGCTTGCCGCGTCCTGGACGCTCAGCGCGAGCGGCCCGGCGTGATCGAGTGTCGTGCTGAGCGGCACGACGGCGTCGCCCGACACCTCGCCGCGTGACGGTTTCAGCCCGACGATGCCACAGGCGGCGGCGGGGATTCTGATGGAGCCGCCGGTATCGGTGCCGATGGTGGCGAGACACATCCCGGCCGCCACGGCCGCGGCCGAACCGCCGCTCGAACCGCCGGGGGAGCGCGTGTCGTCGTGCGGATTGCGCACGGGGCCAAAGCCCGAGTCGTCGCTCGTCGTGCCGAGCGCGAACTCGTGGAGGTTGGTGCGGCCGATGATGACCGCGCCGGCCTCGCGCAGCCGCGTCACGAGTGGGGCATCGGCCGCGGGAATCCGATCGTCGAGCGCCTTCGATCCGGCCGTGTTCGGCACACCGGCTTCGTCGATCAGGTCCTTGAGCGAGATGGGAATGCCGTGCAGCGGCCCGCGATCGCGCCCGGCCTGCAG
>CAZVHY010000090.1:0-12759 GCA_964627115.1 uncultured Solibacteraceae bacterium
GCGAGAAGAAGCCGCTGCGCATCTTCCTGAACGGCGGACGCAACGACAACCGCGGGGTCGGCCGCGGCGGGCAGTACAACCCGGAGCGCGACTGGTTCCTCCAGAACGTGCGCATGAAGGACGTGCTCGAGGAGAAGGGCTACGACCTGAACTACATCTGGGGTATCAACACGCACGGCCAGCGTATGGGCGGCCCGATGATTCCCGAAATGATGCGCTGGCTCTGGCGCGATCACCCCGTGTCGACGGACGTCACGGACATGGTGGAACGGGGTTACAGGGAGCCGGCGGGCAGGTAGATCAAGTCAGAAGTTGAAAGACAGAAGCCAGAAGTTCGGGAAAGTTCGAAGTCAGAGCTTCAAACTTGAAGAGACAACCGGTTGAGTAGCGGCGGGACCGCCCGGACAAACAAGGGGCACGTCCTACCCCCGCAGCTTCTTGACGGTGGTGGTCAACATGGCGATGAGTTGGCCGCATTCATCGAGTAAGCCGTCCGTCGTCGCCGCGAGCTGGGGGCGATCGGCGGCAATCAGGCGCAGCCAGTAGTGGCACTCACGCGCTTCTCGCAGGCTGACCGTGTACTTCGCCGCAAGGTCTCGCCGAGACGGCGCAGCTTGCGCTTCGGCGATGTTGGCGCCTATTGCGGTGCCCGCTCGTAGCATCTGGTGAGCGAGCGGCCGAGGAACGTCAGCCGATGGCCGCGAGATGTCGCGATGGAATCGAACGATACTCGCGGCGAACCGGAAACTTCGGTCGCTGAATGACTCGGGTGCCATGCCGATGTCGCGATGCAACCCCGACGCCAACTTCGACGTTCTGAGTTACGACCTCGAACTTTTCCGAACTTCTGGCTTCTGTCTTCTGGCTTCTAACTTCCCGCTTGCCGTATCCCCACCATCTTCCGCGCCGCGGCAAGCCGGCCTTTCGTGCGCGCAATGTCGGCTTTCACCTGAGCGACCATCTCGGCGAACAGGTCCCAGCCCTGTTTCCTCGTCTCGTCGATCTTGTGCTTCAGGCGCGCGATGGCGGAGTTACGGAGCTCGATGAACTCGGCGTCGATGACGGCCAGTTCTTCTTCGATTTCGACAACACGACGCTGGCGACGCAGGCGTTCGCCATCCGGATCGTCGTGCGGCACCGAGTCGGGACTGCGTTCCCAGCGCCGCAGGATCAACAGCAGGCGATCGGCATCGCGTTCCGCATACGCGCGGTTGGCCTCGGCCATGAGCGAATGGCGACGCAGACGCGTAGCCTCGTCCGGCGCGCGGTCGGGGTGAATCGTTTTCGCGACGTCGCGGAACACGCGTTTGAGCAGGTCGGACGGCGCCTGCTGCCCACCGCAGGCGATGTCGTCGGCAGCGGCGCCGCCTTCGTCAGTCGACGCGTCGGCGTCGCTGTCGACGCTTTCGGGCGGCGGCCTGAGCCCGGCGCGCACTTCGATGTCGACCAGTTCGGTCTCGAGATCGTTCAGTTCCCGATACAGCGCGCCAATCTCTGTCAGATAGCGGCCCTGCAGGTCCTGGAGTTCCAGCTTGAGCGCGTTCAGCCGCCCCGCGCGTTCGGCGAGCTGCGTTTCGAGCTCGGTGAGCCGCACGGCGTCCGCACTCGGCGGAAGCGGCTGCAGGGCAAACGGCCCGGTCGCAGGAGGCGTCGACACAGCCGGGTATTGTACGGCTTTCACGTCTAGCGGCAGAGAGGCCCCACTTGGCCGGCGCGACGCGCGGCCGTAGTATTCGAGCTATGAGCAACGGTACCGTCGTTGTCATCCCCGACGATTTGAAGGAACAGCTCGACCGCCGCGCGCCAAGCCCTGCGGATCGCGACGAACTGGTTGCTGCCGCTCTGCGCGCGTACTTCGCGTGGCCGCGTCCCAATGAGGACGCCTCGGATCTTGCGGTGATCAATGCTCACGCCGATAGCTTGAATGCCGAAGCGGAGGACTCGCTGTCCTTCCAGGCCTAGCCACTTCGTCCGTTACAGGCTGTATCAAGCGGGAACTCACGCATCCGGCGGAGATATCTGTAGCCGGCGAAAGCGAGAAAACAAACGGCCACGAGCCACGGAGCGAGCTGGCGCCCGGGACGACGACCGCCGCCGGAAACACCAGCAGTCCGATCGCCGCAACGAAGACGGGCGCCGCGAAGTGAGAACGGCGCCACGTGAGGATGGCGGCGACTACATACGTGCAGCTCCATATCAGGGCGAACAGCGCCGCGAGGGGCGAGGTATCGGAAGTCCTCGGCAGAACCGTCCGGAATCCGACAGCCCCGGTAAGACCGGCTACGAACAACGTGACGGCAATCAGGACTGTTCCGAACGGCCTCATGAATATCTCTCCCATCTTTAGCAGTTGCCGCGACTACTCCGCCCGAAGCGCAACCAGCGGATCGACCTTCGCCGCGCGCCGCGCGGGGACGATGGAGGCAAGGATGCCGGCGAGGCCGATCGTGGCAATCGCGATGGCGTAGATGCGCGTGTCCGTCGGAGAGAGTTCGAAGAGAAACGTCTCCACAGCCGAGCTCGCATACCAGGCGCCGGCCGTACCGATCGTGAGTCCCATCACGACGAGCGTGAGAGATCGGCCGAGCACCATCGACACGACATCTGCCGGTCGCGCGCCGAGCGCCATGCGCACGCCAATCTCCTGCCGGCGTTGCGACACGGTGTAGGCCATCACGCCATAGACGCCGGCCGCGGCAATCACCAGGCCGGTGATACCGAGCAGGGCAAACATCCCCATTGTGAAGCGACGTTGTGCTACGAGTCGATCTGCGTACCCTTCGAGCGTGAACACGTCACCAACGATCAACTGCTCGGGATTCACAGATAGGACTGCCGCCCGCACCAGCGGAAGGACATCGTTCGGATCGCGCGACGTGCGCACCAGGAGCGAAGCGCTGGTCCATCGGCCTTCCATCAACATGTGGATTTCCGGCCGGGCCGGTTGCTCAGGGCCGAGGTGACGAACGTCTGAAACCACGCCCACGACGACACGCTCCTGTCCCGCCCACGTCATGCGTCGTCCGAGGGGTGACTCACCCGGCCACCACGCGCGCACGGCACTCTCGTTGACAACCGCGACCTGCTCGGCCGATGTGACGTCAGCGGCCGCGAGATATCGCCCCTCCACGAGCGCCAGGCCCAGGACACTGGCGTAGCCGCTGGACACCTGACGCCAATTCGCGTTGCCTCGAACACCGCGGTCCGGCACCTCGATGGGCGCCGAACTGACTGCCCTCGTCAGCGGCAGACCGCCAGCGACAACCGCCGATCCAACGACGCCGGGCACCTGATCGATCGCAGAGACGAACTGGCGTGCGAACGCTGCATGGCGCTCGCGGCGATTGGCGTTGTACGCCCGGACCGCCGCGTCCCCTTGGAGCAACGCCTCGTCGAGCGCACGTTGATCGGGCGGCTCGGCGATCGACATGGCAATCAGGTTCCTGTGGTCGAAACCCAGATCGATCCGCAGCCACTTCACGACGCTCCCGATGAACAGACTCGCCCCGATGACCAGGAAGACCGCGAAGCCGATCTCGACTACCACGAGACCGGCTCGTATGCGTTCGCCAGCCCGCGAGACAACCGACCGTCCACCATCGCGAAGGGCGGTGTTCAAATCGGGGTTCGACGACTGCAGCGCGGGAGCGATGCTGAAGACGATTCCCGTCACAACGGCGGCCAGGCTCGTGGCGGTGAGCACACGAAGATCTACGGCGACCGACATCGCACGAGGCAGATCGACGGGCAGCCAGGACGTCACGAGAGAGACGCCGATGTACGCGACGACGATACCGAGCGCCGCGCCGATGAGCGAGAGGACGAGGCCTTCAATCATCACGGTGCGTATCAGTCGCCACCGGCTCGCACCGAGTGCGGCCCTGATGGTGCCTTCCCGTGCGCGAACGGTCGACCTCGCCAGCATCAGATTGGCCAGATTCGCGCAGGCGATCAGCAGTACCACGACCACTGCCCCCAGCAACAGGAGCATCCATGACCGCACGCGGCCAACCAGATGGTCGCGCAAGGCGACGACGGACGTGACTCTTCCTTCGAACCAGTCGGGGAAGTCTGCCGCAAGGCGCGAGGTAATGGCTGCGATGTCCGTGCCGGCCTGCGCGAGAGTGACGTGATCGCGAAGTCGTCCAACGACAGCGAAAAGGTAGCTGCGCCCGCTGTCGCGAATGCTGTCGGCCGCGCGAATCTGCAGAGGTGCGTAAATCTCCGGCGCTGGATACGTCGAGACGGGATAACTGAAGCCGGGCGGCATCACACCGACGACCTCCCACGGGTATTCGTCCACGTCGAGCGTGCGGCCGATCACCGAGGGGTCACCGCCAAACACGCGAAGCCAGAATCCGTGACTGAGGATGACGAGGCGCCGGTCATCAGTTTCGTCTTCCGGCGTGAAGGGCCGCCCCAGCATGGGGACAACACGGAGCACGCCAAAGAGCTCGTGCGACACGACCCGTGCCTCGATCTCGGCTGGCGGTCCGGCTGCCAGCTTCACGCGAAACTGTCGCCGCTCCACGGCGGCGATGGCATCGAACGACTGTTGTTGCCGTCGCCAGTCGAGGAACGTCTGCGGGGTCGTCTCACTCCGCGACGCGCATCCCCGGTTGACGTCGTAACACTCCTGCACGGCGGCCAGCCGATCGTGTTCATCAAACGGCAGCCCCCGAAGCACCACCGCATCGACGACGGAGAAGACGATGGTGCCGGCGCCAATGGCGAGCGTCAGCACGGCGACGGCGACGGCGGTGAAGGTTGGGTCGCGCCTCAGAGACCGGGACGCGTATCGAACGTCCTTGCCGAGCGTCTCGATCCAGCGCGCGCTGCGACGATCGCGATGCTCTTCCGTCATCACATCGATCCCGCCGAAACGCAGGCGCGCTTCCCTGCGTGCGTCCTCAGGCGACATGCTCGCAGCCAGCGCGTCGCGCTCGGCGAGTTCGAGATGCGCGAGTACCTCGTCATCGAGCTCGCGGTCGTAACGACGGCCGCGAAACAGCGCGAGCACCCGCGCCACGAGCGAACGCAGCAGGCTCACGGCTTCGCCTCCAGGAACTTCGCCACCATCGCCTGCGACGCCTCCCAGTTGCGGATCTCGGCGGCAAGCTGTTTCGTCCCCGCCTTTGTCAGCGAATAGAACTTCACGCGCCGGTTGGTTTCCGACATGCCCCACTCGGTGCGAATCCACCCCTGCTGCTCGAGCCGGATGAGCGCCGGGTAAATCGATCCCTGGCTGAGGCGCGGGAGATTGCCCGCCACCTGCTCGATGCGCCGGGCGATGCCGTAGCCGTGTAGCGCCCCCATGGTGTGCAGCGTCTGCAGGATGAGGATGACGAGGGTGCCGTAGGGGACCTCTAGTTTGCCTGTAGACATGTCTAATGACGACATCTATAGACCGTATTGCCCACGACTGTCAATTGTTCGTGCCGTTCGGATAGGCTTGGGGCGCTTCATGAGCGCCTCCGATCCGCTCGACGACACCAGCGACGCCTCGTCTCCCGAGGCCGTTCCGCCGCCTTCGTCGTTCGAAACGGACAACGACATCGCCCCGCCTCCTCCACCTGTCGAAACGGCGCCGATGACCTTCACGGGCCAGGGCGGCGAGTATTTCCGTATCTGGATCGTGAACGTCGCGCTGACCATCCTGACGCTGGGCATTTTCTCGGCATGGGCGAAGGTGCGGCGGCTGCAGTATTTCCATCGCCACACACGTCTGGCCGGCGCATCGTTCGACTATCACGGCGATCCGGTGGCGATTCTGAAAGGACGGATGATCGGCGGCGCCATGTTCGGCCTCTACACGGCCGCCGGATACGTCAGTCCGCTGTTCGCGCTGGCCGCAATGGCGGCCATCGGCTGCGTCATGCCGTGGATGCTGGCGCGCTCGCTGCGCTTCCGGCTGCGCAACACGAGCTACCGGGGACTGCGCTTCAGTTTCACGGGCTCGACACGCGAAGCCTACCGTGTCTTCCTGCTGCTTCCGCTGGCCACGGTATTCTCCTTCGGCCTGCTCGGCCCGCTCTGGCATCACCGGATCAAGCGGTACCAATACGACCACGCGTCGTTCGGCAGCGCGCCATTCCGAATGGCCGCCCAGACGCAGGACTTCTACGTGGCGTACGTCTTCGCCGGCATGATCGGCGCCGTGGCGGCCGGAGCCTTCACCGCGCTGGTGACGGGAATGATCGCGGCGATGGGCGTCGCAGAATCCGCGGGCGACAGCGCGGGTCCGTCAGAAACGGCGACGGCAGTCGTACTCGTCGCAGGATTCGGCATCTACGTGCTTGGCCTTCTGACGCTGCAGACCTTCCTCACCGCTCGGCTCAGGAACGTCGTCTGGCAGGCGACATCCGCTGGCGGATTCACCTTCTCATCCTCGCTGAAGACCCTGCCGCTCCTCTGGATCACGCTCACCAATCTCGTGGCAACCATCGCAACGCTCGGGCTCTTCTGGCCGTACGCGCAGGTACGCGTGATGCGCTATCTCGCGCAGGGCATCACGATGCACGGCGTCATGGACTTCAGCGCCATTGCGGCAACCGGCGCCGGCGACGAAGCGGCCGTTGGCGAGGAAGTCGCCGGCATCTTCGACTTCGACATCGCTTTCTGATCTGGAGACCGCGATGGTGCAGGCCAGCTACTTCGACGGACGAAGCGCGGACGCGCAGGCAGTGAGCGTGGCCATCGACAGCGCGCGCGTCGTGGTGTCGGGCCTGGAGGTCCTGCGTGACGAACCACTCGGCGCCGTGACACTGTCAACGCGCGTCGGCTCCGCGCCGGTGTTCCTGTACTTTGGCGACGGCGCCACGTGCGAGATCGCGGACCTTCCGGCGTTCGACGCCATGCTGTCGGCCGCCGGCCTCGGGCACGATCGCCTGTCGGCATGGGAACGTCATCGCGGCCTCGCCGCCGTCGCGGCCGCCGCGCTGCTCGTCGGCCTCGTCGTCTCGTATCAGATCCTTCTGCCGCTGCTCGCACGAATCGGCGCCGACCGCGTGCCGCTCGCCGGCCTGAACGTCGTCTCGACGCAGGCGCTGGCCGCACTCGACGCAACGGTCTTCGAACCATCGACGCTGTCGCCGGCGCGGCAGCACCAGATTACGCAGCTGTTCTCGCGGACAACGTGGCCCGACAACTCGGATCTCCCGATGACGCTCGTGTTCCGCGCCAGTCCCGTGCTCGGCGCCAACGCTCTGGCGCTGCCCTCAGGTCTCATCGTCATGACCGACGAGCTCGAGGCGCTCGCGCTCAACGACCTCGAGCTCATGGCCGTGCTGGCGCACGAGGCCGGCCACGTGCAGGCCCGGCACGGCATGCGCAGCGTGATTCAGAGCTCGGTGATGTCGATTCTGGTGACCTGGTACGTGGGTGACGTCAGCGGCCTGGCCGCGGCCGCGCCCACGGCACTGCTCGAGGCGAAGTACTCGCGCGATCTCGAAGACGAAGCGGATCTCTTCGCCGCAGAGACGCTCTATCTGAACAACACGTCCGTCGGGTTCCTCATCGACATCCTGCGCCGGCTCGATGACCAGCGCGGCGGCCGCTCCGAAAGCCGCGCCGCCGCGTATCTGTCGAGTCACCCGACAACGCCCGATCGGCTCGAACGTCTACGGCAGTTCGCAGATGAGTAGGGGCGGCCCCCCGTGCCCGCCGCCGTGCCGCCCGCAGCCGTGCAGCCCACAGCTGCGCGACCCTCGTAATCACGCCGCGCCGTCCAGCGGCCCGAAGTACCCGTGGCGCTCGAACCACTTCGCGATCTCGATCACCGGCACGACGGTCAACGCGGCCGTCACCGTCAACGCCCAGTCCTGCCACGAGAAGTTGAAGGTGCCGAACGGCTCGTGGAAGAACGGCACGTAGATGATGGCGGCAAGCAGCGCCAGTTCCCACAGCACGGCCATGTTGAGCCAGCGGTTCGCGAACGGCCGTCGCAGCACCGAGTCGCGATCCGAACGATAGTTGTACGCCTTGAAGAACTGGATGAGCACGAGCGAGACGAACGTCATCGCCATCGCTTCAGCCAGCGGCCTCCCCGTCTGCAGCAGCCACGTGAAGAGGCTGACGTTGACGATGGCCGACCAGACGCCGCCGGTGAGCAGGAGCACGATGATCGGACGCGTGAAGATGCCCGACCGTGGATCGCGCGGGCGCCGCTTCATGAGATCCGGCTCCGGCGGATCGACGGCAAGCGCCAGCGCGGGCAATCCGTCGGTCGCGAGGTTCACGTAGAGGATCTGCACGGCGGTCAGCGGCAGCGGCAGGCCCGCCAGCGATGCGCCGGCCATGAGGAGAATCTCGCCTACGTTCGACGACAGCAGGAACGTCAGGTACTTCCTGATGTTGCTGAAGACGATGCGGCCTTCCTCGACGGCCGCAACAATCGACGCGAAGTTGTCGTCGAGCAGCGTGACGCTGGCCGCCTCCTTGCTGACGTCCGTGCCCGTGATGCCCATCGCAATGCCGACGTCGGCCTTCTTGAGCGCCGGCGCATCGTTCACGCCATCGCCGGTCATCGCCACGACGTCGCCGCGCGCCTGCCATGCGGAGACGACACGCAGCTTGTCGGCCGGTGACACGCGCGCGTACACGCCGATACCCGTCACGGCCGACGCCAGCGTCGCGTCATCCATGGACACCAGTTCAGTGCCCGCGACCACGCGACGATTGCCGAGCAGGCCAATCTCGTCCGCAATCGCCTTCGCGGTGAGCGGGTGGTCGCCGGTGATCATCACCGGCGTCACGCCGGCGTCATGACAGGTGCGGACCGACTCAGCAGCCTCGGTCCTTGGTGGATCCATCATCGCGACCAGACCAAGCAGCGTCATGCCCTGTTCGGCATCGTCGCGCGTCGCGCCCTTCTTGCGGGCAAACGCCAGCACGCGCAGCCCTTCGGCCGCCATGTCGCGCTCGAACGCGAGCAGCCGTTCGCGATCGGCGTGCCCGATCGGCGTCTCGCCCCCTGCGGCCGCCTGCTGCGTGCAGTCCGGCAGGAGCGCATCGACCGCGCCCTTCGAGTACGCCACCGTGCCATCAGACGTCTCGTGCAGCGTCGTCATCCGGCGCCGCTCGGACGAGAACGGGATTTCCTGGACGCGCGGCGCGGCCTCGTTCAGCTCGTCCTGACCCAGTCCCGCTTTCGCCGCGGCCACCACGAGCGCGCCTTCGGTGGGGTCGCCCTCGATGTGCCAGCGCCCCTCGTGCGACACGAGCCGCGCGTCGGACGCCAGCACCGCGCCGCGAAGCAGCTCGGTGACCGACGCCGGCACATTCCCTGTCTGTCCTTCGATGCGAAGCTCACCCGCTGGCTCGTAGCCCACGCCGGAAACGTCGACCTGCCCGTCGGCCGTCACGATGCGGCGCACGGTCATCTCGTTGCGCGTGAGCGTGCCGGTCTTGTCCGTGCAGATCACCGACGTGCTGCCGAGCGTTTCGACCACGGGCAGCCGGCGCACGAGTGCCTGGCGCTTCACCATGCGGCGCACGCCGATGGCGAGCGAGATGGTGACGACCGCGGGCAACGCCTCGGGTACGACCGCCACGGCCAGCGCGATACCGAAGATGAACATGTCGAGCGGCGGCATCCCGCGCCAGAGGCCGACGCCGACAATGAGGGCCACGACGACAATCGCGGCCTTGCCGAGCGTGGCGCCGAGCCGATCGAGGTTCTCCTGCAGCGGCGTGCGTCCGGCCTGCACGCTCTGCACGAGGCGGCTGATGCGGCCGAACTCGGTCGACATGCCCGTGCCGACCACGACCGCACGGCCGCGGCCGGCCGCGACCATGGTTCCCGCGTAGGCGAGGTTGACGCGATCGCCGATGCCGAGATCCGGCGAAACAAGCGCGTCCGAGGTCTTCTCGACGGCAAGCGATTCACCCGTCAGCGCCGCCTCGTCGATGGCGAGATTGATCGCCTCGACGATGCGCCCGTCGGCGGGTACGCGATCGCCGGCGCGCAGCAGCACGATGTCGCCGGGCACGAGCTCGCGCGCAGGAATGGCGCTCTCGACACCGTCGCGGATCACGTGACCGAGCGGCGCCGCCATTTCGCGCAGCGCCTCGAGCGCACGCTCCGCGCGGTATTCCTGGATGAACCCGAGCGCGACGGCAAACAGCACGATCACCGCGATGACGGTGGCCTCGAGCGTGTGTCCCAGCAGCCCGGAGATGACCGTCGCGACGAGCAGGATGACGACGAGCACGTTCTTGAACTGCTCGCCGAGCGTGTGCCACGGCGACGTGCGCGCCAGGGCCTGCAGCTCGTTCGGGCCGTGCGTCTCGAACCGGCGATGCGCCTCATCGGCCGACAGTCCGTTCGCGCCCGATCCGAGACGGCCAATCGCGTCGTCGGCACTGACGGTGTGCCAGAGGGTGTCATCTCCCGTGTTGCCGGTCGTCTGCGTCATTCTGCGGTCTCCCGTCCGGTTGTGACGTGCCACACCATCGGGGAATAATGGCGACGTTCACTCATGCTGTCTGCGCTCAAAGAGCGGTTCCTGGAAGTGGCCAGGGCCGTCGCACCACTCATCATCACGGTCTGCGTGCTGCAGTTGCTCGTGATACACGCGCCGGCCGTGGACGTGCTCCGATTTCTGGCGGGCGCGGTCCTGGCGGTGGTCGGCATGATGCTGCTCTTCATGGGAATCGATATCGGCGTGCTGCCGATGGGCAGGTTCATCGGCGCAGAGTTGCCCAGAAAGGGCTCGCTCGCGCTGATCCTCGCCGTGGCCTTCGCGCTGGGATTTGCCACCACCGTGGCCGAGCCTGACGTCCTGGTCCTGGCCGAGCAGGTGCAAAGCGCATCGCTCAGCCGCATCTCCGCGAGATTCCTGATCTATATCATCGCCTCCGGCCTTGGCGTGTTCGCGGCGGTCGCGCTGCTGCGGGTCGTCTACGGATTTTCGATGACGGTGCTGCTGACGATCACGTACGGGCTGCTGATCGTGCTGTCGCTCGTCACGCCTGCCGGCATCGTGCCGCTCGCCTTCGACGCGGGCAGCGTCACGACGGGCGTGCTCACGGCGCCGGTGGTGATTGCACTGGCCATGGGCCTCAGCTCGGTCATCGCAGGCCGGTCTGCGGTGTCCGATGGATTCGGGCTGCTCGGCTTCGCGTCGGTCGGGCCCATCATCGCCGTGATGCTCGCCCGCATCTTCTTCTGGTGATCGGGATGATGGGACCGATCGTCGAAACCGTCGTGGAAACCGCCTGGAGCGTGGCGCTCGCGGTTGCGCCGCTGGCCGCGTTCTTCGCGATCTTCCAGATCGTCTTTCTCGGCCTGCCTCGCCGCGAGATTTCGCGCATCGTGCTGGGCACACTGCTGGCCTCGGCCGGGCTCTTTCTCTTCCTGCTCGGCGTCGGCATCGGCTTCCTGCCGTTTGGCCGCGTGATGGGCGAAGCGCTGGGTGCGCTGCAACACACGTGGCTGCTCGTGCCGATCGGCCTGCTGCTCGGATTCGTCACCACGTGGGGCGAACCCGCCGTGCGCATCCTCGCCGATCAGGTGGAGAGCGCGTCAGCAGGGTCGATTCACAAAGGCCTGGTCCTCAACGCGATCTGCGTGGGCGTTGCCCTCTCGGTTGCCGTTGGCATGCTGCGCATCGTGTACGAGATTCCGCTGATTTCTATCGTCGTGCCTGGCTACGTGATCGTGCTCGCGATCATGTGGTTCAGCGACAAGTCGTTCGTGTCGATTGCCATCGACGCGGGCGGCGTGGCCACCGGGCCGATGGCCAACACGTTCCTCCTGGCGCTCGCCTTCGGCGTATCGGCGTCGATGGAGGGACAGGATCCGCTGGTCCACGGCCTCGGCATGGTCTCGCTCATTGCGCTGGCGCCCGTCATCTCGGTGATGATTGTCGGCCTCGTCGTACGCCGGCTGTTGCCCGGCAGGGAGTCGTGAGATGGAAAACACGTCGCTGATCGTGAGCATCGTGCGCAAGGGATGGGGCAGCACCGTGCTGGAGGCCTCGGTGGAGGCCGGCGCGAGGGGCGGGACGGTCATCGCGGGGCGCGGCGCGGGCATCCATGAAAAAGACAAGATCTTCGGCGTGGCCATCGAGCCCGAGAAGGAAATCCTGCTGACGCTCACCCACACAGACCGCGCCGACGCCATCATGCGCGCCATCGTGGAGGCCGCCGGGTTGAACGAAACCGGCAAGGGCATCGCCTTCGTGGTGCCAGTCGACAAGGTGCTGGGCGTCGCACATTTCATGACGCAGGGGTGATCGGCCACCGACTACCGACGACCGGCTACGGATGCCGTAGGGGCCGACCTCGTGTCGGCCCATGACGGTGTGGGCGGACACAAGGCCCGCCCCTACAGGGACAATGCCTGCAATTCCCGTTCGAGCGCCACGCGCGCGGCTGCGGCGTCGCTGGTGACGCGCCGGGTGCGCTCGGCTTCCTCGCGCAACTCCCACGCCTGCCTGCGCACGACGTCGAGTTCCTGTTCCAGTTTCGCGACGCGATCGTTCGCCCGCTCGGCCGCGTCGCGCGCTTTCGAGAACACGGCTGCGGCTTCGCGCTCCTTCTTCCGGGCGTCGGCGATGGCCTTTGTCAGCCGATCGCGCTCGCGACGACGCGCCGCCTCGGCCCGGCGCACAGCCGCTTCAGCGGCCTTCGTCGTGCGCGTGTCCGGCTCGGCTTCGCGTTCATCGTCACGCGACCGGGCAGGGTCTCCCTTGCGCGGCCGCTTCATGACAACGACGTCGGCAGGTTGACGCGGCACGCTCGCAGGCTGCGCGCTCA
>CAZVHY010000091.1:0-7166 GCA_964627115.1 uncultured Solibacteraceae bacterium
TCCACCTCGTCGATGGCACCTACGAGCTGTTCCGGCACTTCTACGCCCTGCCGTCGGCGAAGAACCACGATGGCGAGGAAGTCGCCGCGGTGCGCGGCGTCATGTATTCCATTCGCGGTCTCGTACAGGACGGTGCGACGCACATCGGGATTGCCACCGACCATGTGATCGAATCGTTCCGCAACGCCCTGTGGCCCGGCTACAAGACCGGCGAGGGCATCGATCCCGCGCTCCGGGCGCAGTTTCCGCTGCTCGAAGACGGACTGCGCGCGTGGGGACTGACCGTCTGGCCGATGGTCGAGTTCGAGGCCGACGATGCCCTGGCCGCGGCGGCGGCCAAGGCGGTGCTGGACCCGCGTGTGGAGCAGGTCGTGATCTGCACGCCGGACAAGGACCTCGCGCAGTGCGTACGCGGCACGCGCGTCGTGCAGCGCGACCGCGTGCGCAGGACCACGCGCGACGAAGACGGGGTCATCGCGCGCTTCGGGGTCCCACCGGTGTCCATCCCCGACTATCTCGCGCTCGTCGGCGACTCGTCCGACGGCTTCCCCGGGCTTCCCGGCTGGGGACCGAAGTCCACGGCCACCGTGCTCGCGCGGTTCGGCCACATCGAGGCCATTCCCTCTGATCACACCGCATGGGGCCCAGGCGTGGCGCGCGCGGCGTCACTTGCGGCCACCCTCACGCGCGATCGCGCGCTCGCCCTGCTCTTCCGCCAACTCGCCACCCTGCGCACCGACGTCCCGGTCTTCGAGACCGTCGACGAACTGGCGTGGCACGGGCCGACACCCGCATTGCCAGCGCTGCGGCGCCGACTCCGCGTCGACGATCGCGACTGACCCTCCCGTTCACGACGGCGCCGCTGGCGCGTATTGAAGAACGGGGTGAAACAATCGGCCTGTGTCCGGGTTCGTCAGGAAGGTCGCGGAAAAAAGTTGCGCCCCGTCGGCGGCGTTGGCCATCCGCCGACGATTCCTTCCGTCTAAGACAACGACCGACGTATCGGGGCACGACGATGGACGACAACGCCAAGCCAGGCGATCTCACGATTTGCCGCTATCCGGGGGGCTACCTCGTGGGCCGGCTCAGGGATCGCGACGACGACCTGGTGTGGGAGCAGGAAACATCCGCGCGGCGCCTGAATGGTGCCCTGCTCTTCGCGCAGCGGCGCGCCACGCGTGAGGGTGTCGCGGTCTGGCTGGAAGTCGACGGTGAATTCGAGCGTGTGGATCCGGCCGCGCTGCCCGCAGACGTGTGAACGATGGTCAGTCGTCGTGGTGATCGTGTTTGTAGTGCTCGCGTTCCTTCTGGCTCGCCGCTGATCTGGCCCGCTGCGACGCGCCGAGCTTCTCGCGACTCCGCATCTCGGTCCCCTCGGAACTGACGGCGAACAGCGACAACATCTTCTCGATCGACGTCGACCCGCACGTCGGGCACGCCGGCACCGTCGTCCCGCGCACCAGCAGTTCGAACTCCCGGTCACACGCCGGACACCGGTATTCGTAGAGTGGCATGTGCGTCAGGGTACATCAGACGCGTTCGCGATGATCGGGCGAGCACCGGGGCCCGCCCCTACGGCGAACGAAGGGCGGCCGCCGGTATCGGCGCCAGCGCGCGGGCCGACCCACGAGCGATCACGTCGGGGCGCCCGCTGTGTCGGCCCACGGGATGCGGTGACATGGCCCTCAATGGCCAAGCAACGACGCATACAACCCGCCCATGGCGACGAGCTCCGCGTGGGTGCCACGCTCGACGATGCGTCCGGCGTCGAGCACCAGGATGACGTCCGCGTCCCGCACCGTTGCCAGATTGTGCGCGATGACGAACGTCGTCCTGCCGGCACGGAGGCGCGCCAGGCCCTCGAACACCTGCCGCTCGGACTCGCCGTCGAGCCCAGAGGTCGGCTCATCGAGCACGAGAATCGGCGACTTCCGCACCATCGCGCGCGCGATGCCGATGCGTTGACGCTGGCCGCCAGACAGCGCCTGGCCACCAGGCCCGATCACCGTGTCGTAGCCGTCGGGCAGCGCCACGATGAAGTCGTGCGCGAGCGCCGCCTTCGCGGCCTCCTCGATCTCGTCGCGGCTCGCTTCGGGCTGCCCGTATGCGATGTTCTGCCACACCGGCGCGTGGAAGAGCTGCGTCTCCTGGAGCACGAACGCAATCTGCCGGCGCAGCGATCGGATGGTGAAGTGACGCACGTCGCGCCCGTCGATCAGCACCGCGCCGGACCCGACGTCGTAGAAACGCGGCAGCAACGCCACGAGCGTGGACTTGCCGCTGCCGCTCGGGCCGACCAGGCCAACCACCGATCCCGGCGCCACGGTGAAGGACACATCGCGCAGGACGGGTCGCGCCGGATCGTAGCCGAACGTCACGTCCTTGAATTCGACCTCGCCCCTGACGGTCTCGATGGCTGTCGCCTCGGGATGCCGTGGCAGGCGCAGGTCGGCATCGAGAACGGCACGGACGCGTTCGAGGCCCACGGTGGCCTGCGCCACATTCGCGCTCGCACGGGCCAGCGCCTGAATCGGCCGGAACAGCCGGCCGAGATAGTTGAGAAACACCACGAGCGCGCCGGCCGTCATGGCGCCGCTCATCACTTCGTGTGTGCCGAACCAGAGGACGCCGGCCGTCCCGAGCGCCACGAGCGTGGTGGCGACGGGGCCGAGCAGCGACCGCACACGCCGCGCGTGCAGCGCGGCCTGGACACTCTCGCGGCTTTTCGCCTCGAGCCGCTGCCGCTCGAATGCTCCCTGGGCGAAGGCCTTGACGACGCGAATCGCGCCGAGGCCTTCCTGCACGATCGACACGATCTCACTCTGCCGGCGCCGCACGTTGTGCGTGGCCTGCCGGATCTCGCCGCGCAGACGCGAGACGAACACGAACAGCAGCGGCATCACCGCAAGGGCCACCAGCGTGAACCGCCAGTTGAGCGTGAGCATGATGGCCAGCATGCCGACGACCGTCAGCGTGTCGATCACGAGATCGAGCAGCGACGAGGAGGCGAAGTCCTGTACGGCGTTGATGTCGTCGGTAATCGTGCTGACGATCGGCCCGACCTGCTGGCGATCGTAGTACGCCATCGACAGCCGCTGCAGGTGCGCGTACATGCTCTGCCGGAGGTCGTGCGCAATCCACTGGCCGATGCTCACGGTGTAATAGGCCGTGGCGTACGCCGACACGGCCTGAAGCAGCGCGATGACGACCGTGGCAACGACAGCGACATTGAGCAGTACGGCTGGGCCCGGCGACGGCCCCAACCAGCGGGCGAACAGCGCGGGCGCAGGGACATCACCCAGCACGGAGTCGAGCACGATCTTCAACGGCCACGGCGACAGCAGGCTCATGGCGGTTTCCACGAGCATCGCCGCGATCACGCACACCAGCCACTTCCAGTACGGCCTGACGAGCCTCAGCGCGAATCTGAACACGACGACTTCTCCCCTGCGGCGGTCATCCGCTCACCGAAATGCCGCTCGATCGTGAGCCACGTGACGCCGGCCTCACGCGCCAGCCCCAGGAGCTCGCCGGGCGTCAGTGCCCGGCGGACCGAGAGCGGGCCGTCGTGGTGCAGGATCGGGTGAAACGGCCATGTCAGCAGCCACGTGAGCACCCACGCCTGCCGCGAGCGCACGAGATCGTTGACCACCATGCCGCGTCGCGCCAGGCGATTGGACAGGCGCAGCACGTCGACCACCTGCTCGTCCGTCAGGTGATGGAAGAACAACGCACTCGTGACGTAGTCGAACGCTTCGTCTCGACAGAACGGTCGCCGGATGTCGGCGCACAGCAGGCGAAGCCGGTCGTCGCGTGACGCTGTGCGCCGCGCGTAGTCCAGCGCAGAACGCGAGATATCGAGGGCGGTCACCCGGAGATCGAATCCACGCGTACGGCCCCACGCGATGAGCGCGCACGGGATGTCGGCCGCGCCGGACGCGATATCGAGCACCTCGATGCGCTCGCCGGGACGCCATGCGCGGCTGAACTCTTCGAATCGCACGATCGTCGCAGCCGCGCCGCCGAAGCGGCGATTGACCATCGCCAGGAATGCGTAGACCTTGTCGACGGCCGCCTGTTCCGGTTCGTGGTCGTCGAGAATCTCGTGCTGGTAGATGCGACGCGCGAATCGGTCGGGGCGCTGGTTCGACGGCCCCATCAGAGAACCGCACGCAGCAGCGTGGCCGCGTTCAGTGGCCGGCGCGCAATGGCCACGTCGAGCAGCGTCGGCACGAGCGATGGTCGGCCGATGAGCGCCCTCGCGGCCCGGCCATTCACGCGCGCCATGCGCAGCAGCAGGCGGCCAAGCCGCTCCGAGGTGCGGCCCAGCACGAGTCGCTCCCGCTGGTATCGCGCCAGGTCTCCGGTGACGACCGCATCAGCGGCAGGTTTCACGGACGCGAACGCCAGCGCCATGCCGTCCCCCGTGATGGGATCGGGCGCGCCTGCGGCATCGCCGATGAGCAGCAGGTCGCGGTCGACCACCTGCGGCACGTACAGCCCCAGCGGCGCCGACGCCAGGAGCGGCGTGGTCATCTCGATGTGTGATGTGCGCGCGCGCAGTTCCGGAATGTCGCGGAGCAGGAACGTCAGCGCGTCGCGCCGGAACGTGCGCTGGTACAGGAGTGCGGCGACGAGCGCCTCACCGTCGCCGGAGGGCGCCAGGTAGATTTCGCCGAGCCGATGAAAGAAGACCTCCACCTGATCGCCCACCGCGTCGATGCCCGCGATGTGCGTAGACAGCCCGACACGACGCTCGGGTGGCGCGGATGCCGGCAGCCGGCGATGGAACATGGATTTCGTGCCGTCGGCGCCAACGACGGAACGCTCGCCGTGCGGCGCGTACGGCGCGCCGAGACGCACGTCGACGTCACCGATCGCGCCCGCGCGCTCGAGCAGCCAGGCGTGCAGTCGATCGCGACGGGTCACCAGGCCGTGGCCTTCGGGAAAGTCCGCCGAGACCGCCGCGTCGCCGATCACGAACCGAAGGCCGCGCGCGCGAGGGGCGTCGGGAAGATCGCCGACAATCGCCTTCAGCGCAGCAACGCCATGCGGCAGGAGACCTTCGCCGCACGCCTTCAGCCGCGGCGTGCGCGACTTCTCGTACAGGTTCACGCGCACACCGCGACGGCCGAGCTCGATCGCGAGTGCCGCGCCGGCCGGACCGGCGCCGACAATGGCGACGTCGGCTACCACTGCAGCACCAGCATCTCGGCGCCAAAGCCCGGGCCGAGCGCCAGCATGAGCCCGCGGTCCCCCGGCTTCGGCCGCCCGCTGGCCATCAAGCCGCTCAGCATGAAGAGCACCGCCGCGCTCGAGAGGTTGCCGTACTCGCGCATGCACGATCGCGCGATGTGCAGCGCGTCCTCCGTCAACCCGAACGACGACCGATACGTCGCCATCACTTTCGGGCCGCCGGGGTGCAGGACGTGATGATCGAGATCGGCCACCGACAGGCCGTTGCGCGCCACGAACGCCGAGACGACAGGCGCGATCCGGTCGCGGACCACCTCCGGGATGTCGCGGGCCAGCACCAGGCGCATGCCGTCGCCCGTGAAGTCCCACCCCATCAGGTGCTTCGCATCGGCGAACAGTCGCGTTTCCGTCGCCACCACACGGATGCCGTGGTGAGCCGTTTCGTCGCCGGCGAGAACCGCCGCCGCAGCACCATCGCCGAACAACGCGACGCCGATGAGATCGGTTGGTGTCTTCGCTTCCTTCGAGAAGACAAGGCTGCAGATCTCGACCGACACCACCAGCGCACGTTCGCGCGGTCGCGCGGTCAGGACGTCGGTCGCACGCGACAGCGCACCGGCACCGGCCGCACAGCCGAGTCCGAACAGCGGCGATCGCCGCACGTCCGGGCGCATGCCCAGCCGTCCGGCGATCAACGCGTCCAGGCTCGGCGTCGCCAGGCCCGTGGTCGAGACGAAGTAGATGTGATCGATCTGGTCCGCGCTGACGCCCGCCTGCTCCAGGCTCTCGCGCGCGGCACGTTCCGCCAACTCGAGCGCCCGCTCCTGATACTCGCGGTTGCGCTCGTCCCAGGAGCGCTCCTGCAGGTACCAGGAGGGCTGATGAATCAGCCGGCGCGCCTCGACGCCGGATCGATCGAAGACCGGCAGGAGGCGCTCGACGTGCGGAATGCCGGCAATCAGCGTCGAGAACTCACGACGGATCGTCGCCTGATCGATACGATGTGGCGGCGCCGCCGTGGCAACCGACAGAATCTGCGGCATGCCCCATTCTGACGCAGGTCGGCCGCGTCAGCCGCGCAGATGTCGATTGAACCAGCCGAGCGTCCGCTGCCAGGCGAGCTTCGCGGCCGCCTCGTCGTACCGCGGCGTCGTGTCGTTGTGGAATCCGTGCTGCGCGCCGGGATAGATGTACCCCTCGTGGGTGACACCCGCGGCCTTCAGCGCCGCTTCGTACGCAGGCCAGCCGCCCACGAGCCGCGTGTCCATCTCTCCGTGGTGCACGAGTACCGGCGCCTTGATCTTCGCCGTGTCCTCGGCCGACGGCGCGCCACCGTAGAAGGACACGGCCGCGCCGAGATCGGGCATCCGCACCGCAAGACTGCTGGCCACGCCACCGCCGAAGCAGAAGCCGACGGCGCCGACACGTCCCGTGCTGTCGGGCCGCGTCTTCAACCAGTTGACCGAGGCCACGAAGTCCTCGAGCATCTTCATGCGGTCGACCTTCTGGAACAGTTGACCGCCCTCCTCGTCGTTGCCCGGATATCCCCCCACCGAGGTGAGCCCGTCGGGCGCGAACGCGAGGAACCCTTCGACAGCGAACCGGCGCGCCACGTCCTCGATGTACGGATTGAGCCCTCGGTTCTCGTGAACGACCAGGACCGCGGGAAATCGTTCGCCCGACGACGGCCGGGCGAACAGACCGCCGATCGATCCATGCCCCCCGGGCGAGGACACCGTCACCCGCTCCGTCCGGATGCGGTTGTCATCGGCGGCGACCTGCTGCGCCCACGCGTAGTGCGGCCTCAGCGCCTCGAACAACATCGCGGTCGTCATGCCACCGATGGCGAAGACCTTCGCGCGATCGAAGAACGTGCGTCGATCGATGTCGCCGTGCTGGTACAGATCGAACAGATCCAGTAGTTCCTGGGGAAACTCGGTCGCTTTTCTGCGTTCCATATGTGCTGCTCC
>CAZVHY010000091.1:7266-12696 GCA_964627115.1 uncultured Solibacteraceae bacterium
CGTGAACCTGCGATTAGGGTGTTGCCGGTGCGGCCGTCACCCACGCCGGCACGCGAGGCGGCTGTGTCGACTCGATCCGCTTCCCCATCGACGCTGCGCTCCGGCTGAGCCACGAGCCGCCGGGCCCGGTGAACGTGTCGCGCCGCGCGTAGGCCGGATCGGCCATCGCTTCGTCGAGTGTGATGAACCGGTAACCGCGCTGCCGCATCTTCGCGATCGTCTCGCCAACGGCCACCGCGTTCAGTTCGTTGCAGTGAATCAGTAGAATCTGCGCGATCTCGCGGCCGAAGACCTCGACCGACGCCTTCTCGGCATACTCGAAGCCGGCATCGACCTGATCGACGTACGCCTGCCTGATGCGAGTGGCCTGCTCGACGTTGCGCGCGCGCAACTCGCGCGAAAACGGCCCGGCAAATGCGTAGTCGGCGTAGTCGACGGTGACGGGCGCCACGCGGTAGCCGCGCGATTCGAGGAACGACAGGATCTGTCCGTGCGACGCCTCATCGGTGCCCGCGTGCAGGTAGGGATACCGGAACCACGCGAGCGTCTTGCCGCGCCGCTCGAGCACCGCGCGGGTGATCACCTCGCCCTTGACGATCTCGTCGGCGTACCGATCGAACGGCACCTGGTTCGCGCTCTGGTGCGAGTACGAGTGGTTGGCCAGCTCGAACCCGGCGTCGAGCCACTGGTCGAGCACGGCCGCGCGCGCGTCGCGCTGGCCGGGCACGTTCAGCTGCGCCTCGTTCACGAACATCGTGACCGGTACCTGCTCGGCCTGGAACGATCCAATGAGACCGTTGGTGATGCGCTGGAACCGGCCGAGATCGGTCATCTCGTTGACGACCGGCCCGTCGTCGATGGTGATGGCCACGCGGCGATCGGGCGTGGACGGCGCCTGGGCGGACAGCGACGCGAGCGTGCAGAGTGCCACCAGCGCCGTGACGAGCCTCATCATTCGGATGCCTCCTGAAAGGTGTGCGCCAGTCTACACGGTTGCGCGATGGCGCTCCATCGGCACACGCCGCACGTGCAGGAAGCCGTCTTCGATGAGGACACGCCGGGTGAGCCACGGCGACTGGAACAGTGCCTTCGACGCCAGTCGCGCGAACCACGCCGGCATGTACGCAAACGCCCCGGGCCGGCCGCGCGGTCCGACGCGCTGTTCGATCCACCGGTCGTAGGCCGCAAGCGCCTCGCGTGTGTATCGGCCCTTCGCGTCGATGATGCAGGACGCGGCCATCAGGCCGGACTCGACCGCCGTGAGAATGCCCTCCCCGCTTGGCGCGAGCGCCAGCCCCGCCGCATCCCCAATCAACACCACGCCATCGTCGACGATGCGGCGATGCGAGGTGCGGTTGACGAGGTACGCGTGCCCTTTCCAGGGCGATGGCACGCCGCCGTCGACGAGCGCCAGGCGATCGACCAGCGCGGCAAATTCGCGGACGCTGGCCGGAAACGCCTGCGGAGACAGCCGGCCGACGCCAACGTTGAGAAATGCCCCCTTGCGCACGCACCAGCCGTAGCCGACGAGGTCCGGCCAGAAGAACAGCTCCGGCCACTCCGCGTCGACGCGGGTCGTCCGCGCCGCGCCGGCATCGAGCTGGAACTCGATCTCCTGCGCGACGATCACCTGCTCGTTGTGCGCCACGCCGTTGCCGGTGGAATTGAGACGACGCGCCACCGGGCAGAAGTGCCCGCCCGCGCCCACGACCATCGCGGCCCTGATGTTGCCGTTGACGAGCCACGCGCTGCCGTCGCGTCGAAGATCGGCGAGCGGTGTGCCTTGCGCGGCACGCACGCGCGCGCGATCGAGCAGATACGCGTCGAACTCGCAACGGCGGATACCGTAGCTGACCACGCGACCGAAGTCCGTGGTGCGCCGGGCACCGTCGAACGTGCCGGTCCGGAATCCTCGGAACGGCTGGAGCGTGTGCCGCGAGGCGTAGTCCACCAGATCGAGATCGAGCGCCTCGACCACGGCCGGCGTCACCCAACCCGCGCAGACCTTGTCGCGCGGAAACGTGGCGCGGTCGAGCAGGAGTACGTCGGCGCCGGCATCGACCAGCGCACGCGCGCACGTCGATCCGGCCGGGCCGCCGCCCACGATCAGGACGTCATACGACCGCACGGCCCGTCTCGTACACGTCGCGGCGCGTCCACGGCTGGCTGTTGTCGAGCGGACGGGCGAACGTCACCTGGAAGAGCTGCATGTCGCCGGTGAGGAACGCCGCCTCCGATCCGGCGAGATAGAGACGCCACGTGCGGACGAACGACTCGTCGAACATGCCCTGCACGGTGTCCGCGTGATCCTCGAAGCGTGCCAGCCAGTGCTTCAGCGTGGCGGCATAGTGCAGACGCAGGTTCTCGACGTCGGTCACCGAGAGGTGATACGCGTCGAGCGCGTCGGGCAGCACTTCGCTCAGCGCCGGCGGATAGGCGCCGGGGAACACGTGCTTGTCGATCCACGCGCTCACTTCGAGCGGCGCGTTGCGGCCGATGAAGTGCAACAATCCGCGCCCGTGATCGGGGTGCAGCAAACGGTGTATGACGGCGCCGAGATCGCGGTAGTTGTGGCGGCCGACGTGCTCGAGCATGCCGACCGAGACGAACACGTCGGCGTGACCGTCGATGGCGCGATAGTCGCCGTCGACGAACGTCACGCGGTCGTCGAGCTGCTCGCGGCGCGCGCGATCGCGGGCCCAGGCGAGCTGATTGGACGAGATGTTGTACGCGCGCACGGTCACGCCGTAGTGCCGGGCCATGTGCAGCGCCAGCGCGCCCCATCCGCACCCGGCTTCCACGACATGCTCACCGGGCTTCAGGCGCAGCTTCCGGCAGACGTGATCCATCTTGGCGCGTTGTGCTTCTTCGAGCGTCATGTTCGGGTCGTCGAAGTACGCGCACGTGTAGAGCATCTCCTCGTCGAGCCAGAGGCGATAGAACGCGTTGCCGAGATCGTAGTGCGTGTGCACGTTGTGCCGCGACGACGCCGGGGCGATGCGGCGCGTGCGGTGCGGCCGGCGCTGGAAGGGACGGCCGCCGAACGCGCGATTGATGGTCTCGAGCGCGGCGACCAGATCGCCCTGCACGTCGAGGCGCCCGGCCGAATACGCCTCACCGAACGCCACGTCGGTATGCAGCAGCAGCCGCACCAGCGTACCGCGATCGCGAATGACGATGGTGGCCACCGGCAGGTGATCGGACAACAGGACGCTCCTGCCATCCCATAACTGGACCCGCAGCTGCGCGCCGGCCAGGCGATGCCGGATGCGCCCGAGGCACCAGTCGTCGAAGCCTGCTGATGCCGGCGACGTCGTTCCCGAGGCGAGACTGCTGGTCCTGGCACGCACGCATGGGCCCCTTTCCCTGACGTGGTCGCCGTCGTGGCGGGAGGTGCGCGCGACGGCAGACGGACGGCCGACGTTGGCTGGGGATGATGTTGTGAACTGGCAGTATGGCACGAGCCGGGGCGCCGCGCACGCGGAGGACACGCGCCATGGCCCCACGGTCGCCGCAGGGCCTTGCGCCCTGCAGGGGGTGCGGCGGGCGTCGAAGCCCGCCGCTTGCGATCGGCTAGACGGCGGCCCCGATCGGCGCGTCGGCCGATGCCCGCAGAAACGTCAGCCGGTCGGCATCCGAGCCGAAGATCTGCCGGGCCCGATGCCAGAGATCGCGCGCCTCGGTGTGGGGGCAATCATCGGCCGAACTGCAGCGCGTGCCCAGCGCGCTCTGCGTGCGTTCGTGGAGCACCATGGTGTCGTGCCAGGACGCGAGGTCCTGAGCGAGGTCAAGGGCATCGGACGTGCCGATGCGGCCAGCCAGGAGGCGATAAACGTGCAACATCGTGACCCTCCCAAAGGTCAAGTGGGGAACCAGATTGTGTGGAACGGTGGTGCTGAGCAGGTAGGAGCGCGCCCTCGGCGCGCGGCTCAGCGAATGGCGCGCGGCGAGGTCGGAACGGGAGCGATGCGAAGCTGACTCAGAAAGAACACGACGGGATCGAGTGTAGCAGATACGCGGACGAAGATGGCGTTGTCAGGTGCGCCCCACCCGTTCACCACACCAGCCACGACGGGCAGCAGTTACACGCCCCCAGCGATCTGATACACACGCACACGACCGCGGTCGCCGGTCCCACCGCGGCTCTCCAGCACATACACGCGATTCGTGGCCAGATCAATTGCGGCGCCCGCGACCCCGGCGCTCATGTCAGGCAACGCCCACACGGCGTACGGTCTGAGCCTGTGCGGTGCTCGCCTGCCGGCGGCCACCTGGGCGAGGTCGCTGGCGTTGTACGCCCAGACCTGGGCTTGATACGGATACGCGTGCTCCCCTTTGTCCTCGTTCGACGGGTCTTTGCAGGGCGCCGCATCGCCGTAGCAGGTCGTCCCGATCCCGTGCGTCCCGAGGAACAGGACCGATGCGGTGCCGGCCGGGAAGACCACGCCGCGAATCCGCGTGGTCCCGTTCCACAGGAGCTGCACGTTCCCGTGCCGGTACGGCTCGAGCGGATTGCTCTGCGGGTAGTCGACGAGCGTCGTCGCGCGTGGCCGATTCTGCGTCAGCACGTCGTCGAACCGCGCCGACGAGACACTGGGCCCATAGCTCGATCGACTGATGATGCTGAGGCAGCACTGCCCCGTGAGCATGTCGCCCTTGAGCGCCGTCTGCCACTCGGCCGGGATGTGCGCCATGTAGCCGCCGATCGTGCCGCTCGGCGTGCTGCCGACGCGCACGGGCCCCGTGACGATGTTGCTGTCCCATGTCGTCGAGCGGCGCATGTGCGTGCCGTCCGTCGTGCCGGTCGTGTAGTACGGAAACGCGCTGATGAGCAGGTCGCTGCCGCGCACGAGAAACCCGCCGATGTGGACGCCGTTCCCGCCACCGGGGATTTGGCTGATGCGTCCGGCCGTCACATCGCTGCACGGGCTCCGCAGCGTGGCGGTGCCGCCGAAGCCCGACGGGATATCGACCTCTCCTGCCCACCCACTATCCCAGTCGTGCGACGTCAGGATCAGGGAGTGCGTGGCCGCGTTGTAGCCCATCGCCCCGGGGTGCTGCCACGTGAAGCAGCGCCGGTCGCCATTGCCAGCCACGTCCGGCAGATCGAAGTAGCCAAGGTAGGCCATGTCGTTCGCCTGTACCAGCGTGGTCGGCAACTGCGCCGAGACGGTCGCCGGCAGCAACGCCAACAGGACGGTAATCAGAAGTCGGGTCACAGTCAGTCTCCCTGCCGGATACCACATACCTGAACCGCCGGAATGCGAAAGATGCGCGACAGCACGCGAAGGCCAGAGCGATATCGGCGCCCGCTCAGGCGCGCGATGACGGCGTCCGCGCGTGACTCCGTAGAGCTGTTTGATTGTAGGTGATTGAATCTAAATGGTGCCGAGGGGCAGAATCGAACTGCCGACACTACGATTTTCAGTC
>CAZVHY010000092.1:0-4417 GCA_964627115.1 uncultured Solibacteraceae bacterium
CGCAACGAGCAGGTGTCGGTCGACTTCCGCCTGTACTTGATGCGGCGGATTCCGGTCATCCAGCAGGCGATCGCGGGACTGATCGACGCGCTGCTGCACCAGGCGGACCTCGCCGGCACGGCCGTGATGCCGTCCTATACGCACCTGCGCCGCGCGCAACCAGTGCTCGTGGCGCACGTCTGTCTGTCGCACGCCTCGGCCTTCCGCCGCGACATCGAGCGCTTCGACGTCGCGCGCGCCGAAGCCGATGCCATGCCGCTCGGATCGGGTGCGATTGCCGGCACGGCGTACGACATCGACGTGGACTGGCTGGCGGACACGCTCGGCTTCTCGCGCGTGGTCGCCAACAGCATCGACGCGTCGGGCGATCGCGACTTCGTCGCCACGTTCCTCTACGCCTGCGCGATGGCGATGGTGCACATCAGCCGTCTGGCCGAGGACGTCATCATCCTGTCGAGCGAAGAGTTTGCGTTCTTCGAGATCCACGATTCGGTGGCCACCGGCTCGAGCCTGATGCCGCAGAAGAAGAACCCGGATCCGCTCGAGCTCGTGCGCGGCAAGTCCGGCAAGGCCATCGGCACGCTCACCGGATGGCTCGCGACGCTGAAGGGGCTGCCGCTCGGCTACAACAAGGATCTGCAGGAGGACAAGGCGATTGCGTTCGACGCCGAGGACTCGCTCATCGGGTGCGCGTCGGTGACGGCCACGGCCGTGCGCACGCTGACGCTGCGTCCGGACGTCGCGCGTCAGGCCGCGTCGGGACTGCTCCTGGCCACCGAGGTGGCCGACTATCTCGTCGGCCGCGGCCTGCCGTTCCGCACGGCGCACGAGGTGAGCGGCCGGATCTCGCGCGAGTTGTACGCCGAGGGCCGGGACTTCTCGTCGCTGACGCTCGAGGACTGGCAGCGGTATCACGCATCGTTCGACGAGAGCATCTTCAAGGCGATTACGCCCGAAGCGGCGGTCGCCGCGCGGCTGACGCCGCAGTCGACCAACCCGGCGCAGGTGGCGAGGGCGTTGGCGGCGATGAGGGGATGGATAGAGACGCGCAAAGCCAGAAGTTAGAAGCCAGAAGACAGAAGTTCGGAAAAGTTCGAACTTCGAAGTGCGCACTTCAAAGTTTCTGGAACTTCTGGCTTCTGTCTTCTGACTTCTGGCCTGTCCGGAGGGGGCCACAATGACATCCAATGAGCCCGTAATCGTTCGTCAGTTCATGAGCACGGTTGAAGCGGAGCTGGCGCAGGGCGCGCTGCAGGCGGCCGGGATCGAGGCTGCGGTCAGTGCCGACGACTGCGGCGGCATGCGACCGCACCTTCAGGTTGGCCGCGTTGCGTTGCTCGTGCGCCCCGAGGACGTCGAAGAAGCCACGCGCGTCCTCGACCTGCCCGCCGAAGACGCCTTGTGACCTACGCGTTCCCGGCAGACCTGGCCGATCAGGTCATCGCCCGCTGGCAGACGTTCGTGGCCCGCCACGATCAGCCGGCGCCGCCGTTGCCGCCGCCGGCGTGTCTCCGCATCGTGCTCGAGACGGCGTTCTTCGCCAGCTTCGCGCGCGAGGAGGGACGCGAACTGCGCTTCGTCCTCTGCTGTGCGCCGACCACGGTCATCCCGCGCGAAGGCGAGGGCGCGGTGCCCGTCGTGCTCTTCGAAAACCCTCGTCCGCTGACGCCCGATACGCTGCGCTCCCTCGCGCCGGCCGTCAACCCCACGAGCGCGGCACTGCTCGTGCGCGTGCCGGACGAGGGCAGCGACTCGACCACGTGCGAGATTGCCGGTGTGTTGAACGTCGGCTCGCACCTGGCGCGTTCGCGCAGCGGGCGCGCGTTCTACCACCGGCCGTCGCCCTACGCGCTGCTCATCGACGTGCGCGACGCCGGCGAGATCCACATCTACCGCGGCGGCATCAAGCTCGCGATGCTCAAGTCGGGCCGGCTCCAGGATCAGCTGGCCTATTCGGGCCTGGAGTTCCTGCCCATCAGCGACATCCTGGCGGCAGGGACCGATGCGCTGCGCCCGCGTATCCAGCGGCCGATCTCCGAGCCGAGCCGCGAGAGCGCCGACTTCGAGTGGACCGCGCTCCTCAACACGATCCTCTGCATCGTCAACGGCGTGAAGGAACACGAACACGGCGGGACCGTGCTGCTCGTGGCGCCGGGCGCAGAAGAGACGTTGCCGATACGGACGAAGTTCAGCGTCGACGATCGGCAGTGCATGGTGACCGACTGCTTCGTCAGCTTCGTGAATGCACGGCACCGGCTGAACGCGGCGCGGGCCACCTACGAGGCGACGGGTGGCGGCCGCGAGGGCGTGTCACATCTGAAGAACGCGACGTTCGTCGCGGAGGAAGACCTGGCCGACGCCGCCGACGTGGCGGCCAGGCTGAGCGCCGTCGACGGCGCCCTGGTCCTGCGATCGGACCTGACCGTGGTCGGATTCGGCGCCGAGATCGTGCTCGACGCCACTCAGCGTATCGACGCGTTCGAGGTGACGGGACACCCGCTGCGCACGCGCAGCTGGCCGGTCATCGACAGCGACAGCTTCGGCATGCGTCACAGGTCGGCCGTGCGTTGTATCGCGTCAGCGGAGTCAGCGGCCGCATTCGTCGTGTCGCAGGACGGCACGGTGACGTTCATGTGGAAGCAGGACGGCAAGCTGCTGCTCAAGCGCAACGTCAATACGGCCAACCCGAATATGGTGGGAGCGTAGGGGCAAGCCAGAAGTTGGAAGCCAGAAGCCAGAAGTTCTGGAAACTTTGAAGTTCGAACTTCGAAGTTCAAGCTTCGCCGAACTTCTGGCTTCTGGCTTCTGGCTTCTGGCTTGCTCTTGTCGTCGCCCTCGCAACGCCGATGGCCACAACGAGCAGGGCGGCCGCCAGAAGGAAAGGGGCGCCCGGCAGTTGCCACGCGCTGCCGGGGGTAATCGCGCGCGCGAAGACCTCCGAGAAGATCGCCGGGCCGATGATGCCCATCGACATCTGGACGCTGCCGAAAGCCCCCTGCAGCGCGCCCTGGCGATCGCGGCCGACGAGCCGCGTGATCAACCCCTGCGAGGCGGGACTGTACATTCCCCACAGCGCCATCACCGGCACGGCTGCGAGGAACAGCGCGCCCGTGGGCGCCAGGCCGTAGGCCACGAATGCGACGGTGCCGAACGCCAGGCCGGCAATGAGCGTGCGTCGTTCGCCGACGCGCGCGACGATACGGCCCACGAGACCGGCCTGCACGAACGCGGAACAGACCCCCATCACGGCGAGCGTCAGGCCGACCATCGCGCTCGTCCAGCCGAAGCGATACGCCACGTTCAGGACGAAGACCGCGGTCAGCGACTGGTGCGCCAGGTGATACAGCGCGTGGACGACAGCAAGGCCCGTCAGGGTCGCGTTGGAACGGATGAGGCGGATGGCGCCCATCGGATTGGCGCGCGCCCACGAGAACGGCGACCGATGCTCGGGCGGCAGTGACTCGGGAAGGATGAAGTAGCCGTAGGTCGCATTCGCGAGACTCAGTGCGGCGGCCACCCAGAACGGCGCGCGCGGTCCCCACGCGCCGAGCAGACCGCCAACGGCAGGACCGACGACGAAGCCGATGCCGAAGGCGGCGCCGAGCAGGCCGTAGCTCTTCGCGCGCCGCTCGGGCGGCGTCACGTCCGCGATGTAGGCATAGGCCGTCGGTACGCTCGCCGACGTAATGCCGGAGATGATGCGGCCCACGAAGAGCCAGCCGAGTGTCGGCGCGACCGCCATCAACACGTAGTCGAGCCCGAGCCCGAAATTCGACAGCAGCACGACCGGCCGGCGCCCGAACCGATCGGAGAGCGAGCCGAGCAGCGGCGCCGCAAACAGCTGCACGGCCGCCCACGACGCGCCGAAGATGCCCACCATACGCGCGGCCGAGGCCGTGTCGCCGCCACGGAACATCTCGATCAGCAGCGGCAGCACCGGGATGATCATCCCGAGCGCCAGCATGTCGAGCATGACCGTGATGAAGATGAACGCGACGGCCGCACGCCTGACGGGCGTCGGGGAAGAGACGGGTGCCTCGGTCAGAGTCGGACCGGCTGCGGACATCCGGCCATGCTAGCATCGCGAATGGTGACGCGCGCGATCTGGGACATCTCCGTGACAGACATCACGGGACAGGCCGTCGCCCTCGATCGCTATCGCGGACACGTCCTGCTCATCGTCAATGTTGCGAGCCGGTGCGGCTACACACCGCAGTATCGCGGGCTCGAGGCGTTGTGGCGGCGTCATCGCGACGCGGGCCTCGTGGTCCTCGGGTTTCCGTGCAATCAGTTCGGCGGACAGGAGCCTGGCAGCGAATCCGAGATCGCGTCGTTCTGTTCGCTCACCTACGACGTCACCTTCCCGATGTTCGCGCGCATCGACGTGAACGGCCCGGACGCCCATCCGCTGTACCAG
>CAZVHY010000092.1:4517-11234 GCA_964627115.1 uncultured Solibacteraceae bacterium
CCAGTCGGCCGGCACGGCGGTGTGGCCGCTGCTGTGGTAGTGAAAGGCCACATCGCCGCTGATGATGGGCGCGTCGATCTGGTATGCGGTGGCGCCGAGGCCGAATCCGCCGAGCAGGCGATACACGGGATCCGCGGCGATCATCGCGAGGAACTGGCCTTTCGGATCGGTCCACTGATCGGTCAGCCCACCGTTCACGTACACGGGACGCGGCGCGAGGAGCGCGAGCAGCATGTGCTGATCGACCGGCAGGTCGTTCCAGCGTCCCACCCACTGCTGCAGGTTGCCGGCGAACTGCCACGAGAAGTTCTGCGCCATGTCGTCGAGCGTTTCGCCCCAGTCGCGGCGAATCAACGCGGCGCCCATTTCGCCTGGCACGACGGAGAAGACCGCGGCGAGGCGCTCGTCCTGCGCGCCGGCCCACAGCACGGTCTTGCCAAGACGTGATGTGCCCTGCACCGTGATCTTCGCGGTGTCGAGTGTCTTGTCGGTGGTCAGGTAGTCGACCGCGCGGCTCAGTCCCCACGCCCACGCGCTGATGCCGCCCCACTCGTTCGGCCGTCGTTCGGTCTGTCCGGGCGCGAAGCTCGCGCCAATCACGCCCGACGTCAGTCCCTGAAGGTTGTCCGGCTGGATATCCGTGTACCCGAGCGTCGCGTACGCCCAGCCGCTCTCGAGCACGGCGCCGATGGCGTCGAATGGCGGTGGTCCGCCCTGACGTCCGGCAGCGGGCCCGCCGGCGCGCCCGCGTCCGGCGCCGCCGCCGAATGTCAGGCTGACGAGGACGGGGACCGGTCCCTGCGCGGACTTCGGCACGTATGTCGTGAGCGTCATCGCCGGCGCGTCAGGCCCGCTTCCCATCGTGCCGGTGACGCGCCTCATCGTGGCGGTGCCGCCACGCGCGTCGGGATCGGATTCGGCGACGGCCCACGTCACGGGCGGCGCGGTTGCCGGCACGCGGCCGTAGATCTGTTCGCGATAGAACTCGAGAATCTCCTCGCGCCGCGCGCGCCATTCATTCGCGTTCGTCACGCGGCGGCCGTTGTTCATGACGAGCGGATCCGGCAGCGTATAGGGCGCGACCTTGTCCTCGCTGTAGTTCGACACGTGGCCGGACCGCGTCGCGAGGCGTACAGGGTTGCCGTTCGGGTCCGCGCGGTTTTCCGTGGTGAGGTACGGAACGTTGTCGCGATTGCCCGTGGTGCCTGGCGGCGGATCTGACGGCTGACGTGCCGGGGTCTGCGCGAGAACGAACGCGGTGGCGCCAACGACGGCGACGGAAACGAAAACGCCCGTGGATCGGTTCATGACGAGACCTCTGTGCGGTACGCAGGGCTGACGCCGCTGCGCTCCATTGCTCGTGTGTCGGGAAGCGGCGCAGAGTATACCGCGGACTCGCCGCCGCGCAGCCCGCGGCCGTGCCGCCGCTTCTACGCGCGAGGCTTCGGGCTGTCACTCACCGGCTGCAGGATGACGAATCCCACGATCGTCATCACCAGCAGCGAGACGATGGCGATGGCCTGACCAGTGAGCGGTGCCAGGCCGCTCCGTTCGACGGCCACGTACACGATCGCGGCCCAGATGAGCGGCCCTGTGATGGCCGAGAAGCGACCGACCATGCCGTAGAGCCCGTAGAACTCGCCGACGCGCGCCGGCGGCGTGAGCCGCAGCATGTAGGGCCGATCGGCCGACCAGATGCCGCCGAGCGCGACGCCGGCCATGCTCGCCACGACGTACAGCGACACGATCGGCAGGGCGAAGAAGCCGATCGACGCCGCCAGCGCGAACGTGAGGATCCACAGCCACAACACGATATTGAGCGTGCGCTTCGGTCCGAGTCGATCGGTGACGACGCCCCAGACGAAGCCGCCGATGACAGAGGCGGTCACGGCCGAGAGCAGCACGAGCTGGGCCTGCGTGCGGCCCTGTTCGGCCGACAGGCCCGTTGCGATCGCGACGTTCACAGTGTACAGCCCCATGTAGGCAATCACCGTGTTGATCGCGTCCGTGTAGAACACGCGTCCGACGAGAAACCGCGCCAGCCCCGGATACTCGCGCGTCGCACGCATCGTTCGCATCGTTTCGCCTGCGGCGTTGCGAATGGCGCTCCAGGCGAACACGGGCCGCGGCGCCGGGTTGCCGCGTTCGGCAACGAAGAAGAAACAGGGGAGCGCGAGCAGCAGGAATGCGCCGGCAAGCAGCGTGAAGAGCGCCGTGTGGTTGTCGGGGGCCACGAGGAACCCGACGCCCACGGCGAAGTACGAGCCGATGTAACCGACGCCCACGCCAATGCCGCTGATGCGCCCGCGGTTCTTCTCGTGCGACACCTCGGGCAGGAGCGCGTCGTAGAACTGGATGCCCGCCTGGTAGGCCGCGTTGGCCACCACGAACATCACGAGCGACAGCGTGAACGGTCCTCGTGCGATGAGGGCCGTGGCGCCCACGCAGATGAGCGTGGACCAGACGAGAAACGGAATGCGCCGCCGCGCGCGGTCGGTCATCGCGCCGAGGATGGGCGACAGCACGAGCAGCAGGCCCATCGAGATGGCGTTGACCACGCCGTACACGCCGTCGGCCCGTTCGGCGCCGACCTCACTGCGTACGAACAGCGAAAAGTAGAGCGACACCACGCCCATCGAGAAGATGGTGTTGGCCAGGTCGTAGAGGACCCACGACACCACCGCCCGACGCGAAATCTTCCGTTCGTCCTGCAAGCGACCGATACTATAGCGCCGCCGTGTTCCTCTATCTCGTCCACCATGCCGAGGCTGTCGGGCCGGGCGTCGACCCGCAGCGTCCGTTGTCCGAGCGAGGGCTCGCCCACGCCGCAGCGCTGGCCGCCGCGGCACGTGCCCGGCGCGTGAAGCCGGCACTCATCTGGCACTCCGGCAAGCTTCGCAGCCGGCAGACCGCCGAGGCGTTCCTGCGCGCGTGTAATCCGTCGGCAACCTTCCGGGCCACGCGCGGTCTGCTGCCGGGTGATCCGGCGGTGTGGATGGAAAATGCGCTGGCGCTCGAAGATCGAGACGTGCTGGTGGTCGGCCACATCCCCCACCTGCCCTCACTCGCACAGGCCCTGGGCGCGGCCGACCCGTTGCCGCTGCACGGCATGTTGGCGCTCGAGCGGACGGGGCCGGTGAGTTACACGCAGCGGTGGGTGATCTCAGGGACGACAGGGACCTGAGTGGCCGCAGGGGCGGGCCCCGTGCCCGCCCGCAGTGGCAGGGCCGACACGGGGGTCGGCCCTTGCGTCAACGGCGAGTTCTACCGATCGATCTGAATCGTCGCCGGTTCCGACAATCGCAGCGTGAAGACGGAGCCCGACGGCAGGACGGCGGCGTTGGGGCCGCCTGCGGCCACCACGGCGGTTCCGCCGGCCGCGCCGGTGGCCGCGCCGATGGCTGCACCCTTCCGGCCGCCGATGACGCCACCGAGAATCGTTCCCACGACAGCGCTGGCGCCAATCTTCGCGGTGGCTTCACCGGCTGGCGGGTCGCCTTCGCGGTAGATGGTTTCGGTCTGGATGGACACGTGCCGGTTGTCGTCGAGGGTGAGCGACGTGAACCGCACGCCGATCCGCGCGCGCTCGCGGAATCGCCCGCCGGTTTCCACTTCCGTGACCAGGCCGTTCAGTCGCGTGCCCGTCGGGATGACGGTGACCCCGTCGACGATGACGGGGCGCGTCACCCGTGCACGCACCGCATCTTCGACGCGCGCGCTTTCGGTCGAAACGGTGGTGTCGAGGCGGATGCCGATGACCGCATTGGCCGGCAGCTCGACCAGTTCATAACGCGGCGCCGGCAGCTCGATACTCCGGCCCGGGTGCATCGGGATGACGTCGGCCGCGGTGGGAACGTCGAGGTCCGGGGGAGGCATTCTGGACAGGTCTGCCGTGGCGGCTGGTGCAGGTTCCGCGGGGAGAGCCTCACGAACCGGCGTTTCGACTACAGGCGCCGGGCGCGATGCCGGGGATGCCGGCCGTACGCGGCTGGCCGTCGGGCGGACCGGTGCAGCTGCCATGTCCGGGGCCGCCGACGAGGCGACGGCGGGCGCGGCGACCGGTGGGGGAGTCGTCTGGGTCGCCGCCGCAGCGGCCACCGTGGGTTCGGCCGGGTGACTGGCGGTGCGTACGGCCAGATAGCCGCCAACACCGGCCGCCGTTACGCATCCAGCCGCGACACCTGCAATCAGCAATCGGGACGTCATGGCACCGAACCTCCGGACGCGACATCGAGCAAGGCGCGTGCCGTTGGGCATTCTCGCGTACCAGTGCGACCGATGCACGGCGGATCGAACGGGTGACAGCCGTACGTCTCCTGAGAGCGTCAGGTGCGACAGGTGCCACAGGTACGACTGGCGACAGGAACCTGCATCGCCGGCCAACCGGATCGAGCGATTTCCAGCCGCGCAACGCGACGAAAATGGCGGTTTTCCGGCAGTAAAGCTAAACTGACGTCGTGCGTGTCATCGTTCTCGGCGCCGGGGTCATCGGCGCCACCATCGCGGAGGCCCTCACGCAGCGCGGGGCCGACGTGGCTGTGCTCGACATGCGGGGGCCCGGTCGAGGGGCCTCGCAGGCGTCGGCCGGCATGCTGACCCCCTACATCGAGGCTGACGGGAGTTCCGCGCTCCTGCCGCTCTGCACCCGCAGCCTGGGCCTGTACGACAGCTTTCTTGCCCGCCTGCTCGAGGTCAGTCGCGGCGGCATCGAGTATGCCAGGACCGGCACGCTCGAAATCGCCCTCGACGACGACGGTGTGGCGAAGCTGCTGGGCACCAAGGTCTGGCTCGACACGTCGGGCGTCGAGTCGGAGTGGCTCGACGAGAACGCCGTGCGTCAGTTCGAGCCGAGCCTCACGCCGGCGGCCCATGGCGGCCTCCTGACACTCGACCACGGCCTGGTGGGTGTCGAGTCGCTCGTCACCGCGCTGGTGCACCAGGCCAAGCTCGCCGGTGCGACGTTCGAGTTTCCCGTCGACGTGCTGTCCATCGAGCAACTCGGCGAGTACGTCGAGGTCCGATCGATCGATCGGACGTGGACGGGCGACGCCGTGGTCGTGGCGACCGGCAGCTGGTCCCGGCGGCTGAAAATTGCCGGTGTGCCCGGTCTGCCCGTCAGGCCGGTGCGTGGCCAGCTGCTGCACCTGCAGTGGTGCGAGGGCGATCTGCCAGGGCGCGTGGTCTGGGGACCGCACTGCTACACGGTGCCGTGGACGGACGGGTCGCTGCTCGTCGGGGCCACGGTCGAAGAAGTCGGGTTCGATGAGGGCACCACGGTGGCGGGGATCAACGCGCTCACCTCGTCGGTCATCGACCTGCTGCCGCACGCGTCCGGCGCGCGCATCGAGTCGGTGCGCGTCGGGCTGCGTCCCGCGCTTCCGGATGAGCTGCCCGCGATCGGACCGTTCGCCGCGGCGCCGCGTGTCGTGGCCGCGACGGGTCACTATCGCAGCGGCGTGTTGCTCGCGCCGCTCACGGCTGACATGGTGGTCAATTACCTGCTCGACGGCACACACGACGCCGCGTTCGCGACCACGACACCCGACCGGTTCATCAGCGGCTGACGGGCACAGCCGCGGGAGCCGGCCGTTCTCCCGGGAGAGTGACGATGCCATTGACGCACGACGACATCACGTCGCGACTTCGCAACCATCCGGGCTGGCAGCTCCAGGGGGACGCGCTGGCGCGTCAGTTCACGTTCCCGTCATTTCCCGATGCGATCGCGTTCGTGACGCGACTGGCGTTCGACGCCGAGGCGGCCGATCACCATCCGGATCTGCTCGTGCGTTATCGTCGCGTGACCGTGACGTGGAGCACGCACAGTGAAGGCGGCGTGACCGAGCGCGATTTCACGGGTGTCGAGCAGGCCGACCGCGTGGCGGCGTTGCTGACCGCCGACGAGTAGCCAGGGCGACGTGTATGCGCCTCAAGACGAGCTATAGCGCCCGCGAGGTCGCGGCCCTCACCGGCCTCAGCGCACGGCAGCTTCAGACATGGGACAGCACCGGTGTCTTCGCGCCGGCGATTTCACCCAAGCGGACGGCTGCCGGCGGTTTCACCGAGCGGCGCTATACGCCCATGGACGTGCTCGAACTGCTGGCGCTTGCCGAGCTTCGTCGTCAGGGATTCGCACCCGCGGTGTTGCGGGTGATGATGGACACGCTGCGCGACTGCTTCCGGCGCCGGCTGTCGGAGACGCTCGACGACGCGGGCGATCTGCGCCTGCTGACAGACGGCCGCGGCCTGTTCCTGCGCACGCAGCACGGGCACATCTTCGATTTGCTGGTGGATCCGAGGCAGCCGCTCATCACGGGTGACGGCCTGCCGTTGCAGGCGGTTGGCATGTCCGGCCGTGCCCGCCGGCGGCGCAGTTCGTCGGCAGCCGTCACGCGTCGCTGAGGCCCGAAGGCCACGTCGTCAGCCGATGGGGAAGATGTCCCCGAGGCCGTCGACAGGCCGTGGGATGACGTGGACGCCCACGAGCTCACCGAGCTTGCGGGCCGCGGCCGCGCCCGCGTCGGTGGCGGCTTTCACCGAGGCCACATCGCCGCGGATGATGGCCGTGACGAGTCCGGCATCCACCTTCTGCCAGCCGACAAAGACGACGTTGGCCGTCTTTACCATGGCGTCTGTGGCTTCGACCATGCCGACAAATCCGCGCGTCTCGACCATACCCAGAGCTTCGCCGGGCAGGAGCTGACTGTCCTTCTGCGACGT
>CAZVHY010000092.1:11334-12691 GCA_964627115.1 uncultured Solibacteraceae bacterium
ACGTCCGGAAGATGAAATACACCGCGCCCATCAGGCACAGGCCCGCCCACACGTAGTCGAGCTTGAACGGTGCGCCCATGTAGAACATCGCGAACGGGACGAACATCGTCAGCGTGATCGCCTCCTGGAGGATTTTCAACTGCGCCAGGCTGAAGGTGCTGTAGCCGATGCGGTTGGCCGGCACCTGGAACACGTACTCGAGCAGCGCCACGGCCCAGGCGATGACGGCCGCCACGTACCACGGGCGTTCATTCAGGTGACGCAGATGGCCGTACCACGCGAAGGTCATGAAGACGTTGGAAATGGTCAGGAGCAGGGCAGTTTGCAGGAAGACAGACACGGGAGACTCCGCGCAGGCGACAGGACGATGGACGTACGGGTCAGGGACGAAGAAGGGCGGCGTCGAACAGCGCAATGACGCGTCGTTCGTACTCGTCGGGCCGCGCGGTGTCGAAGCGGGCGTGGCCGACCTGCGGATCGAACCAGAGCGTTTTCGGCTCGCCGGCCGCGTCGTAGAGGCGCTGGCCGCTGACCGTCGAAATCACCTCGTCGGCACCGCCCTGCATGAGCAGTACGGGGCGCGGGCTGATGGTCCCAATCTCCCGCGTCGCGTCGACGTCGTCGACGCGGACGCCGGCTTCCCGCTCCGCCCAGAACGCGACCATGGGCGCGAAGGGAAACGGCGGCAGCCCCGTGAAGAAGCGGATGCTGGTATCGAGCGTGTCGGACAAGGATGAGAAGGCCGAATTGGTGACCACGGCCCGGACGTCCGGCGTTCGCGCGGCCATCTGGATGGCGAGTGTGCCGCCGAGCGAGTTCCCGAGGATACCGATGCGCCGGGCCTCGACGTCCGGGAGCGTGGCGGCCAGCTCAACCCACTGGCGAAGATCGTCGATCTCCCTGGCGCCGAACGTGATGAGCGTGCCGTCGCTCAGATCGTGCGCGCGCATGGCCGGGACGAGGACGCCGTAGCCGTGCCGCGCGAGCATGACCGCTTCGTTCAGCATCTCGCCGCGGTCGGCCTTGTACCCGTGCTGGGCAATGACGAGCGCTCCGTTGGCTGGCGGGATGAGCCACGCGACCAGCCGCAGGCCATCCGGCGTCGTGATCGCCACATCGTCGTACACCGCGCCGAAGTCGATCGGTGTCCGTCCCGGCAGTCGTCGTGTCTCGATCGGGTTCGAGACGAGCCGGCGCGCTTCGTCGCGCGTCTTCCACGCCGTGGCGCCGCCGCCGGCCACGAGCGCCACCAGCAGGATCCCGACCCCGACACGCCGCCACGTCATCGAGGGAAGATTGTATGGCTGCACGGCTGCACGGCTGCACGGCTGCACGGCTGCACGGCTGCACGGCTGCA
>CAZVHY010000093.1:0-4366 GCA_964627115.1 uncultured Solibacteraceae bacterium
TCCCGGTGGCGACAACAAGCTGTTCTTCTTCTACAGCCACGAGTATCGTCCGTCGCAGGCCGGTGGCAACCTCGACCGCAGCCGTCTGCCGACCGAGCTCGAGCGCCTGGGCGACTTCTCGCAGTCGCTCAACAACAACGGCCAGCCGATTCCGCAGCTGCTCGATCCGCGGACTCGCGAGCCGTATCCGGGCAACGTGATCCCGGCCGACCAGCTCTACGCGCCTGGCCTCGCGGTGCTCCGGATGTACCCGATGCCGAACCTCCAGCAGGCGGCGTCGACGTCGTACAACTACGAGTCGTCGCGACCGGTCACCAAGAACCTGCTCCAGCAGCCGGCCGTGCGTGTGGACTACCAGTTCTCGCCCGCGCTGCGCGTGACGGGCAAGTACTCGGGCCAGCGTGAACGTCAGCGCATTACGCCCGGGTCCATGCCGGGGTTCAACGACACGCTGCAGCCTTGGCCGTACATCTCGAACTACGGCGTCACGGTCAACTACACGCTCAACCCGACCACGTTCCTCGAGGCCACGTATGGCTCGATCAAGAACGAGCTGGCGGGCGGCGGTAACACGTCGGGCGGTCTGCTCGTGACGGCGGCTGGCAACAAGGACACGTACCTGAAGGACCTGCCGCTCATCTATCCGGATGCCGGCATCGTCGACCCGCGCTACTACCAGATGGAAGGTCTGCAGCGTGGTGTGGAAGCTGGTGCCGCCACGTTCTTCGACGGCACGCGGGTGAACATCCCGCAGCGCTTCGCCTGGGGCGGCCTCATCGGCAGCCAGCCCACGAGCTTCGGCTACCCGGGGTGGCTGAACGTGAACAAGACGCAGGACGTGGCCATCTCGCTGACGAAGGTCGCGGGCCGGCACACGATCAAGGCGGGCTTCTACAACAACCACAGCTTCAAGGCGCAGAACGTTGGCGCCGGTGGCGAGGGCAACCCCTTCCAGGGGCAGATCGACTTCGGCAACAGCACGAACAACCCGCTCGACACGGGCTTTGGCTTTGCCAACGCTGCCGTGGGCGTGTTCACCCAGTACTTCCAGGCGGACAAGCTCATGGAAGGCAACATGATCTACAACAACACGGAGTTCTACGCGCAGGACAACTGGAAGGTGACCAACCGCCTGACGTTCGACTACGGCATCCGGTTCACCCGGCAGCAGCCGCAGCACGACCAGTTCCAGCAGATGTCGAACTTCTTCCGTGACCAGTGGAACCCGGCGGCCGTGCCGGCGCTCTACGTGCCGGGTTCGGGCTCCATCCCGTCGAACCAGGCCGTCAACCCCCTCACGGGCGCATCGCTCGGCGCGGGCAGCAGCGGCTTCATCGGCACGATCGTCGCGGGCACGGGCCAGCTGATCACGCTGCCGAGCGGCGCCCAGGCGTACGCCAACGGCGTGCGCCAGGCCGGTGACGGCATCTCGAAGTATGGGTACACGTGGCCGTCGCTGGTCATCGGACCCCGCTTCGGGTTCGCGTACGACCTGACGGGCACGCAGAGCATGGTCTTCCGTGGTGGCGCGGGTCTCTTCTACGACCGGCCGGACGGCAACACCATCTTCTCGATCCCGGGCAACCCGCCCATGGCCACGCTCACGCGTATCTACAACGGCTTCGTGGCCGACGTGGCGAACCCGGCGCTGCCGCGCGTTATCGGCGCGCCGCAGCTGGTCACGTTCCAGTACGACGCGAAGGTGCCGTCGTCCTGGCAGTGGAACGCGGGTATCCAGATGGCGCTGCCGTGGGCCTCGTCGCTCGACGTCAGCTACGTCGGTAACTACGGCTACAACCGCCTCGGCGGGTTCCAGGGTGGCGAACGCCAGAACCAGAACCAGATTCCGCTGGGCACGGCGTACCTGCCGGGCACGACCACGCTCGGACCGTATGCCAACTACCCGACGCTGATGCGGCCCCTCCAGGGCTTCAACTCGATCGAGCAGAACACCACGGACTTCTACGACAAGTTCCACTCGCTGCAGGCGTCGTTCAACCGTCGCTTCCGTGGTGGCCTGTCGTTCGGAGCCAACTACACCTACACGATCCTGCTCGAGGGCAACACCGGCCTTGCGCAGCGGTACAACTTCGACGGCAGCCTGCGCAGCGACTGGCAGGCCTACCAGGATCTGAACAAGAAGCTGGCGGACAATCCGCACGTCCTCCGTGGCAACGTGGTGTGGGATCTCCCCGACCTCGTGGCCGATGGCGGCGCGAAGCGGGTGATCGGCTACATCGTCAACGACTGGCAGCTGTCGGGCGTGTTCAACCTGAGCTCGGGCAACACGTACAACGTCACCTTCAGCTACCAGGGCTCGGGTGCTGCTGTGAACCTGACGGGTTCGCCTGACTACGGCAACAACGGGTCGGGTGCGCGCGTGCAGTTCAACGGCGATCCCGGTTCAGGTTGCTCGTCGGACCAGTACCGTCAGTTCAACACCAGCGTGATCTCCGGCCCGACGCCGGGCAGCGTTGGGATGGAATCGGCGCGGAACTTCATGCGTGGCTGCGCGCAGCGTGAGCTCGACCTCTCGCTGTCGCGGAACATCCGCATCGGCGGTGGCCGTGCGGTTCAGCTCCGTATCGACACGTTCAACCCGTTCGGGATCATCAACTACACGGGCCGTCAGGCCAACATGGAGTTGAACAACCCGACGGCGCAGACGCTCGTGAACGACCAGTTCCCGGGTGGCGTCATGGCCGAGTCGCGCGTGCGTCCGCAGAGCGCGGGCTTCGGCGCGGTGTCGTCGGCGCAGGGTTACAACGCCGGCGGCGCCGGCGGCGGTAACTACCTCCGCGTCATCCGCTTCACGGCGCGGTTCTCGTTCTAAGGGGAGGCGGGAAGGCGGCAGGCTGGGAGGAGACGGGGAGGCCGGAAGGCGTTCCTGACAATCTGACAGCCGGTCGCTGACGCGCCCGACACACGACGGCCGGGAGGCAATGCCTCCCGGCCGTTTTCTTTTGGTACCATCGTCCCTATGCGCAAGCTCGGAGTGTTGCTGGTCCTGCTGATCGTCGTTGCCGCTGGTGCGTTCCTCTATGCGGGCCGTCTGCCTGGCCCATCCATTCAAATTGCCAGCCCGGGCGCGTTCGTCGGACGATCGACGCCACTCGACGTGACGATCGAGACCGCCGGTTCGCCGGTCTCGCTCGTTGACGTCGCGTTCGAACAGAACGGGACCGAGGTGCCGCTACTCCGGCGCGCTGCGGGGGAAGCGGATGCGCACGTCACAGACGACGGTCCCGGCCGGGTGCGTGTCACGCACCTCGTGGGGCGGGACACCGTGCCGGGGCTCGTGTCCGGGCCCGGACGCCTGATCGTCCGCGCCACACGACCGGTCCTCTTCGGCCTCCGCGAGACGTCGACCACGGTGACGCGCGACGTCACCGTGCGCCTCGAGCCGCCCACGGTTGCCGTGATGTCGACGCACCACTACATCAACCAGGGCGGCGCGGAGATGATCGTCTATCGCGTCTCGCCGGCTGACGTCGCGTCAGGCGTGCGCGTGGGGGAGATCGAATATCCGGGATTCCCCGCCAGCGGTGTGCAGGCCGATGGCATTGCCATCACGGACCCCGCGGTTCACGTCGCGTTCTTTGCGATGCTGCACGACCAGCCCGTCACGACGCCCATCGTCCTGTTCGCGCGCGACGAGGCCGGCAACGCGACGACGGCCACGTTCGACTCGCGCGTCTTCCCGAAGCCCTTCAAGCAGAGCCGCATTCCGCTCGACGATCGCCTGCTCGATCGCGTGGTGCCGGCCATTCTTGCCGGCACAACGGAGATCGCCCCTGAGGGCGAGACCATCGAGAAGTTCGTGGCGATCAACAGCGAGTTGCGGCGCCGCAATGCCGAGACCATCGCGTCGTTCGCGCCGAAGACCGCACCCGAGATGCTCTTCCGCGCCGTCGTCTTCCATCCGTTCACCAACACCGCCGTGCAGTCGGCGTTTGCCGACCGCCGCACGTACCTGTACGACGGCCGCGAAGTGGACCGGCAGGTGCACCTCGGGTTCGATCTCGCGTCGGTGGCCCAGGCGCCGATTCCGGCGGCCAACCGCGGCGTCGTGCTGTTTGCGCGCGAACTCGGCATCTACGGTAACTGCGTGATCGTCGACCACGGTTTCGGCATCCAGTCGCTGTACGCGCACCTGTCGAGTTTCAGCGTGCAGGAGGGGGCGACGGTGGAGAAGGGGCAGGAGGTCGGGAGGACCGGGATCACGGGGCTGGCCGGCGGCGACCACCTGCACTTCACGATGCTCGTCAACGGCCAGATGGTGAATCCGATCGAGTGGTGGGATCCCAAGTGGTTCGAGGACCGCATCGTGCGGAAGCTGCGAGAAGCGTCGACGCGCTGAAACGCG
>CAZVHY010000093.1:4466-12284 GCA_964627115.1 uncultured Solibacteraceae bacterium
CTCGACGGCTGGGTCGTCGAGAACAGTGCCGACGACAACTTCCGCGTCGTCGATGGTGTCCTGCGTGTCGAGGGACCTGGCGGGTGGCTGCGATCCGAACAGCAGTACGGCGACTTCTCGCTGCGTGTCGAGGTCCGCTTCCTCACGTCGGACGCCGACAGCGGCGTGTTCTTTCGCGCGCCGGGTCCTGCGTCGAACATCTTCGTCCGCGGCTGGCCGGCCAACGCGTATCAGGTGCAGGTGCGCGACATGTCCGTGAACCGGACGACGAATCCGTTCTGGGCCGGCAACCTCTACCGGCATCGTGTGCCGCAGGGGCCGACGACGTTCCACGCCGACGCCGCGCTGGCCGCGGTCCGGCCAACGGGCGAGTGGCAGGTGTTCGAGATCGACGTCACCGGCGATCGCGTGCAGGCCACGCTCAACGGCACGCCCGTGCTCGACGCTCGCGGCATCGTCAACCCGCGCGGGTATATCGGCCTTCAGGGCGAAACCGGCGCGCTCGAGTATCGGCGGATCGAGATTCGGGAGTGAGGACCGTCGGTTGTCGGCTCCGCCCGTGGCGTCAGGACGCTGCGGCCGAGCGTTTGATGGGCGTGACCTTTGCGGGCGTGGCCACGGCTGGCTGATAGGTCGGGACCAGCGTCTTGACCAGCTTGATGGTGCGCGTCACGTCCTCGGCCGCCGCGGCGTCTTCGAGCCGGTTGATGACGTCCCAGAGGTCGGACGGCGGCGGCGGGCCTTCGACCACCTGGATCTTGCCGTCTGCCCGCATCGTCACCCGTTCCTCTTCGGTGACGAGCTCTTCGTGCAGCTTTTCGCCCGGCCGGAGGCCGGTGATGGTGATCGGAATGTCTTCGTCGGGCACGAGGCCCGCCATCGCGATCATCTGACGTGCGAGGTCGATGATGCGGATGGGCTCGCCCATGTTGAGCACGCACAACGCGCCGTAGCGTCCGTAGGCCGCCTTCAGGACGAGGCCGACGGCCTCGGGAATCGTCATGAAATAGCGCGTCACCTCCGGATGGGTGATGGTGACCGGGCCGCCGGCTTCGATCTGCTGGCGGAAGAGCGGGACGACAGAACCGTCGGACCCGAGTACGTTGCCGAAACGCACCGCACACCCGCGAAGACCGGAGCGCGCGGCCACGGCGCGCGTCATGATTTCGCCGATACGTTTCGTCGCACCCATGACGCTCGAGGGCGCGACGGCCTTGTCGGTCGAGATGAACACCAGGCACTCGACGCCCGTCTGCTCGGCGGCCTCGAGCAGGTGTCTGGTGCCGAGCACGTTGTTCTTGATGGCCTCGCACGGCGCGCTCTCCATGAGCGGTACGTGTTTGTGTGCGGCGGCGTGGAAGACGTCCTGGGGCGTGAAGGTCGCGAGCAGCGTCTCGATTTTCTTCCGATCGCGGATGTCGGCCACCTGGGCAGTGAACCGGTGGTCGAGCCGCGCGTGACGGAAGTGTTGCTCCAGCAGGTAGAGACCGTTCTCGTTGATGTCGACCGCGACGAGCTGGCCGACACCGAGCGCCAGCAGCTGCCGGCAGATCTCGCTGCCGATCGATCCGGCGGCTCCGGTGACCAGGACGCGACGGCCGCCGAACGACTCGCGCTCGTGGGCATCGAAGGTGACGCGGCGTCTCGAGAGCAGATCGTCGGGCGACAGATCGTGCAGCATGTCGGCCGCGCCGCGATCCTGGAAGTACACGAACGACACGGGCAGGGCCTTGATCTGTACGTTCAAGCCGGTGCAGCACTCGACGACCTCCCGCACCACACCCTGCGAGTCCCTGGGAATGGCGATGAGGACGTTGCTGATGCGCCGTCGTTCGATGGTCGAGCGCAGCACGGACAGGCCACCGAAGACCCGGCACCCGCCGATCAGGCTCGCCCATTTGGTCTTGTCGTCGTCGATGAAGCCGATGACGTGATACGGGTGCTCCCCGGAGCGCTGCAGGTCCCGCAGCAGCATCTCACCGGCGGCACCCGCGCCAACGATCAGGGTCCGTCTGGCGTCGCCGCTGCGGAGCAGCGCGAGCTGGTTGCGGTACACGAGACCGACGCGGGGGCCGAAGCGGAAGGCCAGCATGAGTGCCCCGGTCAGCAGCAGCTCCAGCACGATGACCGAGCGCGGCGGGCTCAGCAGGCGAAGCAGGTAGACGAGGACGACGAAGATGGCCGTGCCGAGTGTGGCCGCCGTGGCCACCCTGACGGCGTCGTGGAGGCCGGAGACGCTGAACGACCAGCGGTGCAGGCGCGACACGTAGTTGGCGCCCAGGCGCGAGGCCACCAGTACCGCAATGTAAAGCGGCAAGACTGCCAGATACGGCTCACGAATCTGGCCGTCGAAGCGCAGCAACAGCGCGATCCACAAACTGGCTGCGGCAAAGATGGCATCGAAGCCGAAGATCGTGATGAAGCGCAATAACGGGTTCCTGAGGGGAGGGGGCAGGTTCCGCCGGCGCCGCGAAGATTTGTCTACGCTCACGGCTGCTCGATTCGCAGTATAAACTACCTTCGCGTCGAATTTCAGCCTCCCGGGGGCCATTTCTCTGCTCGCTACGTCATGGGCACCGCCGAGACTCCACGCCGAAAATCCCATCGACCGTCACGTCACGTATGGTTAGCGAACGTCACGCGGTGAACACGAATCCCGACCTGGCCGGACAGCGATGCCTGGTGACGGGGGCCACGGGGTTCGTGGGCGGGGCGCTCGTCGCGAGTCTGAAGGCGTCCGGGGCGTTCGTGCGGGGAATGGCGCGCAGGTCGTCGCCGTCGGCCGCTGACGAACTGGTGACCGCTGATCTGGTCGATCTCCCGTCTGACACCTCGGTATTCAACGACATCGACATCGTCTTCCATCTCGCCGCGAAGACCCATGACGTGGCGGAAGCTGTCGGCGTGGAGGCGCAGTATCACCGCATCAACGTGCAGGGGACCGAACGGATCATTGCTGCCGTCAGGCGCCGTGCCCTGCGGCGGTTTGTCTTTGCCAGCAGTGTGAAGGTCATCGATGAGGGAAACACCGTACCGGCGACGGAAACCACTCCGCTCGGTCCGTCGACGCCGTATGGCCGTTCGAAGCTCGCCGCGGAAGAGTTGGTCATCGCGGCGTCCCGGGACGAGAGGTTCGAGGCGGTCTGTTTGCGGTTTCCACTCGTATACGGTCCCGGCCAGCGTGGGAATCTGCAGCGGATGATTGCCGCGATCGACCGTGGCCGTTTCCCGCCCCCGCCTGTCAACAGCAACAAGCGGAGCATGGTGCACGTCGGGAACGCGGTTCAGGCGCTGCTGCTCGCTGCCAGTCATCCCGCGGCGGCCGGACGAACATACCTCGTGGCCGACGCCCGGCCCTATTCGACACGTGAAATATACGACGCGGCGCGGGCAGCGCTCGGCCGGCCGCCAACGACGTGGGCGATACCGGAGTGGTTACTTCGTACCGCCGCCGTCGGAGGTGACGTTGCGCGACGGATCGCGGGGCGGCGGGTTGGCTACGACTCTGAGGCGTTCCAGAAGCTGCTCGGGACGGCTGTGTACGATTCCAGTCTCATCGCGCGGGAACTCGGCTATCAACCGGTTCATGACCTGATCGAGAGTCTTGGTGAGCTCGTCGTAGGGCACAGGAGCCGCGCGTGACTGCGCTGATCTTCGCGACTGCCGCCAGTTTCGCGGTGACGCTCGCCATCGTTCGTGTGATCGAGGGCTATGCGCCGGTCCTGAGGCTGGTCGATCGTCCCAACGACCGCAGCTCGCACGTATTACCTCGCCCACGCGGCGGTGGTATCGGGATCATCGGTGGCGTTGGAGCTGGCTTGCTGGTGACGCTGGCCGGTCGAGAGACTCTGGATACCGACGCGCTTGTGGTTCTCGGGGCCGCGTTCGGCGTCGGGATGGTTGGCCTCTGGGATGACATTGCGCCGCTGCCCGCCTGGCCCCGGTTGGTGGCGCAACTCGCTGCCGCGAGTGTCGTCGTCGGGATATGCGGAGCGATTCACCATCTTCCACTGCCGCCTCCGCTGGACGTTCCACTCGACTTCGCAGGTCCAGTCGTGTCGGTTATCTGGCTTGTGGGCGTTACAAACTTCTTCAACTTCATGGACGGGGCCGACGGACTCGCGAGTGGCCAGGCGGCCATCACATTTGTTGCATTCGCCTTTGTCACGTGGGGCGCGCCGGTGGCGATCCTGGCTGTGCTGGCTCTGGCGGCAACCGCGGCGTTCCTTCTACGCAATTGGGCGCCCGCGAAGATCTTCCTCGGTGACGTCGGCAGCGGCGGACTCGGATTCCTGATCGCAGCCCTGCCATTCGCCGCGTCTGTCGAGGCGCGAACGCCCCTGACGCTTTTCGCTGCGACGAGCCTGATTCTGTTCCTTGTAGATCCGGTGCTGACGTTGGGTCGACGTCTGCTTCGGGGTGCGCCGCTGACGGCCTCGCACCGCGAGCACGCCTATCAGCGGCTGTTCGATCCTGGTCAGTCCCACGCGCCCGTCGTGTCGGCTGTTCTTGCGGGAGCCGCCGTGGTCTCCGGTGCGGCGGTGGTCGGCTACTTATGGAGCCCGTTCCGGTGGCCGGCCCTGGGGATCGCGTTGGTCATCGCCGCTGTCGAGTGGTGGGCGGCTGAGGTCAGGTCTCGACGTCGCGCTCGAAACGCCCACCGCTATACGTGAGCATGCGGAGGGCCGCGCGACCACTCGGTCGTTACGCGGGCTCGCCGTGTGACGACGGGCGCAGCGGCAGGAGACTCCCGTACAAGCGCAGGGTCTCCCGAACGACGTAGGCTTCGGAAAAATGCTCGACAATGATGTCGCGCGCCCGCGCACCCATGGCCAGTCGCGCTGATTCGTCTTCGAGCAGCAACCGCAGGGCAGCAGCGAGTGCTGGAGCGTCGCGCGGGGGGACGAGGAGGCCATTGACGCCAGGCCGTACGACTTCCCGGCAACCGGGCACATCCGTCGTCACGGCCGGCCGGCCGACGGCCCCGGCCTCGAGCAGCGCTTTCGGCAGCCCTTCCCGGTAGCTCGGTAGAACGACGATGGATGCCTGCTGCATGGCAGTCGGCATGTCCGAACAGTGCCCCCACCATTCGAGGAGTCCCTCGCGTTCCCATTGGCGCACAGTCGCTTCGTTGACCGAACGCGGATTGTGCGCGTCCGTATCGCCGGCAAGTACCAGCCGGAAAGGAACTCCGGCGGCGCGGAGTTCCCGGGCGGCCTCGATCAGTTCCGCGAGTCCCTTGTCCCACAGCAAACGCGACGGCAGCAGGACTACCGGCGTCCCACCGGGAGGCGGGGCGGCGGCGAAGACCGAGGGATCCACGCCGGAACCCCGAATGATGACCGTCTGTTCCTCGCGCGCGATACGACGGCCGATGAACAGCGCACGATCATCAGGGTTCTGAAAAATGAAACGTACACGTTCGCCAGCGCAGGCGACTCGATATGCGAGCATGGCCGCGCTGGCCCGTGCGCGGCTCGTCCAACTGCTCCCGATGAACAGGTATCCGAGTCCGGGAACCGCGTTGACCACGTGTGGCACGCCGGCCAGGCGGGCAGCGACGGAGCCATACAGGACGGGTTTGATCGTCACGTGGTGAACGACATCGGGCGTCAGTCGCCGATACAGCAGATAGAGTTCGCCCAGCGTGAACAGGTCGTGCGCGGGATTGCGCGATCCGCGCCGCAGTCGAAGCTCGACGAACGGGAACCCTTCGGCGGTGATGCGCGTTTGCTCTCGGCGTTCCGACGCCGCAGCGATCGTCACGTCGCACCCGGCCTCACGCAGCGCACGCGCGATCGGAAGCCGGTGCGAGAGAAAGAACCACTCGGTGTTCGAGACGATGAGGACCCTCGGGCGTCGAGCGGGAGTTCCGGGGGGGGGCAGGGTGGGAGTCAATCGACAGAGGGGGCGCGTCGCGTTGTTTCCGCGTGGCGTCTGGAGCCGGCGACGGCGTCCAAGAGCGATTGAAGTATACTGTCTGCATCTCGGATTGGGCGCAGGCCGGTCCGCACTCCTCTTGTCCCGTCGAATCATTCTGTCGAAGGCCTGAACGGTCGTGTGCGGCCTAACCGGTTTCTGGGACTCCCGTCTGGGTGCGTCACACTCCGAGATGAGTGATCGGGTCGGTCGCATGGCTGATGCGCTCACTCACCGTGGCCCTGATGACCGCGGCACTTGGGCCGACGCCGCGGTCGGCGTTGCACTTGGCTTCCGTCGGCTATCGATCATCGACCCGTCACCGGCAGGTCATCAACCGATGGTGTCCGCCGATGGTCGCTACGTGGCCGTCTTCAACGGCGAGATCTACAACCATCAGGATCTGCGGCGGGAGCTCGAAGCGGACGGGATCCGCTTTCGGGGACACTCGGATACCGAGGTCATGCTTGCCCTTGCCGGCAAACTGGGTGCTGAAGCGCTCCCAACTGCCTTGTGGGGCATGTTCGCGATTGTCCTCTGGGACCGTTCCGAGCGCGTACTCTGGTTGATGCGCGATCGGCTTGGCGAGAAGCCTCTCTACTACGGGCGGTCGAACGGCGTCTTTCTCTTTGGCTCAGAGCTGAAGGCCCTTCGAGCACATCCTCGCTTCGACGGGCGCATTTCGCGCAGGGCTCTCGCGTCATTCCTCCGGTTGGGGTACGTGCCCGGACCGCATTGCATTTTCGAGGACTTCCAGAAGCTCCTGCCTGGTTGTTTTGTAAGAGTCCGCGATGGCCGCGAACCTGAGATGGTGCCGTACTGGAGCCTCCGGGACATCGTGGGCGTTGGCGCGAGAGACCGTTCGACTGTCGATGATGACGAGGCCCTACAGGAACTCGACGAACTTCTCCGCGACGCTACGTGCCGCCGGATGATCGCCGACGTCCCGATCGGGGCATTCCTGTCAGGCGGTGTCGACTCGTCCACGGTTGTTTCCCTGATGCAGGGGCACAGCGGGACACCGTCGCGCACGTTCACCATCGGGTTCGAGGACGCTGCGTACAACGAGGCTGTCGACGCGAAGGCGGTTTCGCGCCATCTCGGCACGCAACACACGGAGCTGTACGCCACGGCCGCTGACGCCTTGCAGATTATTCCGACACTGCACGAGGTGTACGACGAACCATTTGCCGATTCGTCGCAGATTCCATCGTTACTCGTGTCCCGGCTCGCGCGCCGCGACGTGACCGTCGTTCTGTCTGGTGACGGTGGTGACGAGGTCTTTGGCGGCTACACGCGATATCTCTGGGCTCCGGGCGTCACCCGATCGGCGCAGAAGTTGCCGCGCTGGTTGCGCCGGTTGTGCCGATCGGGACTTGCGGCTGTATCGCCCGAACATTGGGACGGACTCACGCACGTTCTGCCTCCCCACCTGCGGCAGCGGGCGTTGGGCGACAAAGTGCACAAACTTGGTCTGGCGCTCGCTGGCGACACTCCCGACGACTTCTACCGGCTCCTCGTATCTTGCTGGCCGGAACCGCCCATCGACGCCGCCGAGATTCCGTCAATCCTGCACGAGGATCTGCGCGCGGAACTGCCTGACTTTGTCGAGCGCATGATGCTGCTCGACACACTTACATACCTGCCGGATGACATTCTCGTAAAGGTTGACAGGGCGTCCATGGCCGTCGGCCTCGAGGTGAGGACTCCCCTGCTCGATCATCGCGTTGTGGAATGGGCCTGGCGTCAACCGCTATCGAGAAGGCTGCGACATGGTGACACGAAGTGGGCCCTTCGCCGGCTTCTCGGTCGCTACGCGCCACCCGCGCTCATCGAGCGGCCGAAAGCCGGCTTCGCGTTGCCGCTGCACGACTGGCTGCGCGGTCCTCTTCGCGACTG
>CAZVHY010000094.1:0-6589 GCA_964627115.1 uncultured Solibacteraceae bacterium
CGTCTTCATCGATGAAATCGACGCGGTCGGCCGTCATCGCGGCGCGGGCCTCGGCGGCGGGCACGACGAGCGCGAACAGACGCTCAACCAGCTGCTCGTCGAGATGGACGGCTTCGAGTCGAACGAGGGCGTCATCCTCATCGCGGCGACGAACCGTCCCGACGTGCTCGACCCGGCGCTGCTGCGTCCGGGCCGTTTCGACCGGCGCATCATGGTGAGCCGGCCGGACGTGAAGGGCCGCGAGGGCATTCTCCTGGTCCACACCAAGAAGATTCCGGTGGCCGACGACGTCGACATCCGCGTGATTGCGCGCGGATCGGTCGGCTTCAGCGGCGCCGACCTGGCGAACCTGGTGAACGAAGCGGCGCTCAACGCCGCGCGTTTCAACCAGAAGGTCGTCCGCATGTCGGACTTCGAGTACGCCAAGGACAAGGTCATGATGGGCGCCGAGCGCCGTTCGATGGCCATCAGCGACCAGGAAAAGAAGGTCACGGCCATTCACGAAGCCGGTCACGCGCTGGTGGCGGCGCTGCTGCCGCACGCCGATCCGGTGCACAAGGTGACGATCGTGCCGCGCGGCATGGCGCTCGGTCTCACGATGCAGCTGCCGATCGACGACAAGCACAACTACTCGCGCGACTACCTGCTCGATCAGCTCGCGATTCTGCTCGGCGGCCGTATTGCCGAGGAGATCACGACTGGCGATCAGACGACCGGCGCCGGCAACGACCTCGAGCGCGTCACGGACCTGTCGCGCAAGATGGTCTGCGAGTGGGGCATGAGCGAGGCCATGGGGCCGCTCACGTTCGGCAAGCGCGAGGAGCAGATTTTCCTCGGCCGCGAAATCTCGAAGACGCTCGACTACGGCCCGGACACGGCCGAGCGCATCGATGCCGAGGTCAAGCGCCTCGTCATGGACAACTACAACCGGGCGAAGGATCTGCTCGTCAGCCACAAGACCGAGCTGATGAAGATTGCCGACGAGTTGCTCGCGCGTGAAGTGCTCGACGCCGATCAGATCAAGCTGCTCGCCGCCGGACAGCCGCTGCCCGAGCCGCCGCCGCCGGCCGCGGCGCCGCCGCCGACGCCGACCGACGGTGAACCGCGGCGCGAGGCCCCCGAGCGCGCGCCCATCGTGCCGTCGCTGGGCAAGCCGGTCGTGCAGGAGTAGGTCCAGTCGACCGTCCCGTCTTTTCCGTTCCCCTCGCCGACGGCCGCGTTCTCGAACTCGGCCGTCGGACGCTCGTCATGGGGATCGTCAACGTCACCCCCGACTCATTTTCGGACGGCGGTCTTCGCCTCGACGCGGATCGCGCTGTCGCCGACGCCGTGCAGATGGTGGCCGACGGCGCGGACCTGCTCGACGTTGGCGGCGAATCCACACGCCCGGGCGCGCCGCCAGTCGATGCCGACGAAGAGTGGCGCCGCGTCGGCCCAGTGCTGGAGGGTCTTCGCCGCGCGGTGAACGTGCCGGTCTCCATCGACACCTACAAGGCGGCGGTGGCCGAACGCGCGCTCGATGCCGGCGCGTCGATCGTCAACGACATCAGTGCGCTGGTCTTCGACGCTGACATGGCCGGCCTCGTCGCGCGCCGGCGCGCGGCCGTGATCCTGATGCACACACGCGGGCGGCCGCAGACGATGGCCACGGCGGCGACGTATGCGGACGTGGTGGGCGAGGTGACGACGGAGCTTGCCGAACGCGGCGCAGCGGCGCGCGCGGCCGGCATTGCGGGCGAGCGCATCATCTACGACCCCGGCTTCGGCTTCGCCAAGCGCGCGGCGCACTCCATCGAACTGCTGGCCGGCCTTGGCCGGCTGCACGCGCTCGGCGGGCCGATCCTGTCCGGCCCCTCCCGCAAGTCGTTCCTGACCGCGGCGCTTGGCGACGTGCCGCCGCCGGCCCGCATCTGGGGGACGGCCGCCGCCGTGACCGCCTCCATCCTCGCCGGCGCCCACATCATCCGCGTCCACGACGTGAAGGAGATGGCGCAGGTGGCGCGGACGGCGGATGCCATAACCTCCCGGCCTCCCAGCCCTCCCGCCTTGTAGCCTTCCAGCCTCCTTCCAGCCTGCAGCCTCCCAGCCTCCCTCTGATACCCTATTTCCGCCGATGAGTCCGCTCACCTCACTGCTGACCCCGCCGCAGGTGTCCGCATGGGACGTCGTCGACATCCTCATCGTCTCGCTGCTGATTTACGAGGCGCTCAAGCTCATCCGCGGCACGCGCGCCATGCAGATGGCGGTGGGCACGCTGTTCGTCCTGCTCCTCCTGTACATCTCGCAGGCGTTTCCGCTGCGGACGATGGGCTGGCTGATGCAGAACGTGCTGGCGTACGCGGGGTTCGCGGCGATCGTGCTGTTTCAGTCGGACATACGGCGGGCCCTGTCGCACCTGGGCCGGGCGCCGTTCTTCCGGTATCTCGGCCGGTCGGAACGCGCGGCCGACACCATCGAAGAAGTCGTGACCGCCGCGTCGATGCTGGCCAAGGACAAGGTCGGGGCGCTCATCGTCTTCGAACGGGAGATCGGTCTCCGCAACTACGTGGAAAGCGGCATTCCGCTCGACGCCGCGGTCAGCTACGATCTGCTCACCACGATTTTCCAGCCGTCGACGCCGCTGCACGACGGCGCGGTGATCCTCTCGGAGGATCGCGTCGCCGCCGCGGCCTGCTTCCTGCCCATCAGCGTGGTCACGCAGCTCGACAAGGATCTCGGCACGCGTCATCGGGCCGCGGTGGGGTTGACCGAGGAGTGTGACGCGCTGGCTATCGTGGTGTCCGAAGAGCGCGGAGAGATCTCGATGGCGCGCCACGGGCAACTCGAGCGGTCGCTGTCACCCGCGGAACTGCGTCAGCGCCTCCAGACACACGTGCTGCACCGCCGGCCGACGCAGCCGCGCACCTCGGCGGAGGATGACATCTGATGGCGTGGCACCCGTTCCGCAACCCCGGCTTGAAGGTGCTGGCGCTGGCGCTCGGCACGCTGTTCTGGTTCACGATCAGCGGCTATGAGATCGAGCGGCGCATCTCGGTGCCCGTCTCCTACCGGAACATTCCGACAGGGTTCGAGATGACCGACGATCAGACCGACCGCGTCACCGTGCACGTGCGCGGCGACGACAACGTCGTAGGCGCGCTCGCCGAAGGCGCCCTGCGCGTGATGGTCGATCTCGAGGGCAGCCAGGCCGGCATCAACACGATTCCCATCCGGACCGACCAGGTGGCGGCACCCGCGCGCATCGAGGTGATGCAGGTCGATCCCGGCACCGTGACCGTGACGCTGGAGCGTGCGGGACAGATTGTCGTGCCCGTGCGTCCGACGATCGAGGGCCGTCCGGCGTCGGGGTTCCTCGTCGGCGCGATCTCCGTCGAGCCGGATCGTGTCGTCATTGCCGGGCCGGAGAGCCGGCTGGTCGAGCGCGTCGACGTTGTCACCGAGCGGGTCGTCGTCGAGGGGCGGACGGGCCGGTTTTCGCAGGAAGTCGCGGTCGGCGTCAACAACCCGCAACTGCGCGTTCATTCACCCCGCACCGTCCGCGTGACCGTGCAGATCAGTCCGGCGACGCCTGGGACGGGCCACGCGCCCGAGACCGAAACGCCGTCGTCGTCATCGCCCGGAGAACCTCAGTCGCCGTGAACGTGAATCAGAAGCTGTTTGGAACCGATGGTGTCCGCGGCGTGGCGGGCGAGTGGCCGCTCGACGTGCGAACGGTGACACGCCTGGGGGCCGCGCTCGTCCGGGCGCTCCCGTCGTCGCATGCGCCTCGCCTGATCGTCGGGCGCGACACGCGCGAGTCCGGCGAGTGGATCGAGCGTGCGCTGGCGGCCGGCGCGGCGTCGCAGGGTGCGCACGTGACCAGTGTGGGTGTCGTGCCCACGCCCGCCGTGGCGTATCTGGCCGGCGCGCTCGACTTCGATCTCGGCGTGGTGCTGTCGGCGTCGCACAATCCGTACGGCGACAACGGCATCAAGGTGTTCTCGGGACACGGCCAGAAATTCGGCGAATCCGACGAGCGCTCGGTCGAAGCCGTTGTGGCCGACACGTCGTGGGACGTGCCGGCCGACGCGTCGGCGCGCATCGAACAGGCGCCGCTCATCGACGAGTATCTTGCCCACGTCAGCGGGCTGCTGCCGTCGGTGTCGAAGCTGCGTGGCGCACGACTGGCCGTCGACGCGGCCAACGGCGCCACGACCACCACGGCCGCGCGCGTGCTGAGCCACCTGGGCTTCGAGCTCGTGTCTCTCGGCGACCAGCCCGACGGCCGCAACATCAATCTCGATTGCGGATCGACGCATCCCGGCCGGCTCGCGCACGCCGTGGTCGAGTCGGACTGCCGGCTCGGCATCGCGTTCGACGGCGACGGCGATCGGGCGATTTTCGTGGATCACACGGGCCGTGTCGTGGACGGCGACGCGGTGCTGCTGATTCTCGCCCGCGCGCGACAGCGCGAGGGACGGCTCGCGCACGAGACGGTCGTGGCCACGGTCATGAGCAACATCGGCCTCGAGATCGCGCTGCGCAAGCACGGGATCCGGCTGGTCCGCACGGGCGTGGGCGACAAGTACGTGATGGAGGAGATGGCGCGCGGCGGGTTCGTGCTCGGCGGCGAACAGTCGGGCCACATCATCCTGGCCGAGCACCTGCCCACGGGCGACGGCCTGGCCACGGCGCTCGCGCTGCTCAGCGTGATCGAGGAAACGGAGCAGTCACTCGCGGAACTGGCGGCCGAGCTGGTGACCTATCCGCAGACGCTCGTCAACGTGCGCGTGCGCGAGAAGGTGCCGGTGGCGTCTGTGCCCGACGTGGCCGAGGCGATCCGCCAGGTGGAAGCGGCTGTCGACGGACAAGGGCGTGTGCTCGTGCGGTACTCGGGCACCGAGCCGCTGCTCCGCATCATGATCGAGGGGCCCACGCAGGCCGACGTCGACCGATGGGCCGAGCAGATTGCCGCGTCGGTGCGCGCGCACCTCTGCTGAGGCACGGCCATGGCGCTGCTGTCGGTCAACGTCAACAAGGTCGCGACACTCCGCAATTCGCGCGGCGGCCGCGAGCCGAACGTGCTCGAGGCCGTCGAGACGTGCCTCGATGCGGGCGCGCCGGGCATCACGGTGCACCTGCGCGCCGACGAGCGGCACATCCGTCGTGGCGACGTGATCGACATTGCCGCGTTCCTGGCAGACCGGCGTGCCGGTCCGCACGGCCGGGCTGAATTCAACATCGAGGGCGATCCGCGTCCGGACCTCATCGATCTCGTGCTCGCGGTCCGTCCCACGCAGTGCACGCTCGTGCCGGTGATGCCCGGAGAGATCACGAGTCAGGCCGGCTGGCCGCCGGGCACCGACGAAGTCTCGATGCGTCGCGTGGTCGACCGGCTCAAGGCCGAGGGCATCCGTGTGTCGCTGTTCGTCGATCCCGACGAGGCGGCCGTTCGATGGGTGTCCAGGCTCGGCGCCGATCGCGTCGAGCTCTACACCGAACCGTTTGCGCGCGCGTTCGAGCGTGGCGACGGTCCCGCCAGTTTCCAGACGTACGCCGCGGCCGCGGTCGTGGCGCACGAGCTCGGACTCGGCGTGAACGCGGGGCACGATCTGGACCTTGACAACCTTCCGCTGTTCCGCGATCTCCCGCACCTGGCCGAGGTGTCGATCGGCCACGCGCTGATGTCCCATGCGCTGTTCGTCGGACTCGACCGATCGGTGCGCGAGTACCTTGCCGTGCTCGCCAGCCGTGAGGATGGAGCGCCCGCCGGACCGCCGCGGGCGGTATGATCGACCGTTGAGATTGTCATGAGGAAAGACTCCCTCGCATTCGCGTTGTCGGGCATGGTGTTCGGCCTGCTGGTGGGCTGGATGATTGGCACGCAGCAGGTCCGCGAGCCGGCGCCGCCGGCCGCTGCGCCCGTTGCGCAGGCCGCGCCCGGCCAGAACACGGCGCCGGCCCCGCTCGATCAGGCGCGCGCCACCGCACTCGAGCAGCAGGCCAAGGCCGAGCCGCGAAATGCCGGCGTGCGCATCGATCTCGGCAACCTGTACCTGGACGCTGAACGGTTCGCCGAGGCCGCGCCCTGGTACGAAGCGGCGCTCGAGATCGACCCGAAGAACGTGGACGTGACGACCGATCTCGGCGTCGTCTACTTCTATCAGGGCCAGTTCGACCGGGCGCTCGCCACGCTCGATCGCGCGCTCGCGCTCAACCCCAGCCACATCAAGGCGCTGCTCAATCAAGGCATCGTGCGTGTTCGTGGCAAGCAGGATCTGGTGGGTGCTGTCGAGTCCTGGGAGCGTGTCGTGACGCTTGCGCCCGACAGTGAGGAAGCCCGGCTGGCCCGGATGGGGCTCGACGGCATCCGATCGGTGCAGCAGCCCGGTCAGGGCGGGGCACCGGCTTCGCAGTAATGTGGTGATGTCGTGACGCTGCTGCTCTGGATCGTCCGCATCCTCGTCCTGCTGCTCATCGTCCGTTTCGTGGTGACGATGGTGCGGCAGGCGATGCGGAGCGCGCGGTCAACCGGCGCGCCGCAGTCGCGCGGGCGTTCGGGACGGCCACCCGAACGGATCGGCGGCACACTCGTGCAGGATCCGCACTG
>CAZVHY010000094.1:6689-8211 GCA_964627115.1 uncultured Solibacteraceae bacterium
CTGTGGCTGCGCGGGTTCGTGGCGTCCAACGACGGCAACATCAGCGTGCGCATTGCCGAGGATCGTGTGCTGATGACGCCGACGGCCGTGTCGAAGGGCTTCATGACGCCCGACATGATGGTCATCACCGACATGGACGGCACACTGGTCTCCGGCGCACCGGGACGCAAGCCATCGTCGGAGATCAAGATGCACCTGGTCGCGTATCGGCAGCGGCCGGACGTGAAAGCCGTCGTGCACGCGCATCCGCCGCTCGCGACCGGCTTCGCGGTGGCCGGCATTCCGCTCGACCGCGCGGTGCTGGCTGAGGTCGTCACCACGCTCGGGAGCATCCCGATTGCCGACTACGCCACGCCGTCGACGCAGGAGCTGCCCGACGCGGTCAAACCGTACGTCAAGGCGCACGACGGTCTGCTGCTCGCCAATCACGGCGCGCTTGCGCTCGGCGCGGATCTGTTCGGCGCCTACTACAAGATGGAAACGATCGAGCACTTCGCGCGCATCAGCCTGGTGGCGCGGCAGCTCGGCCGCGAGAACCTGCTCTCGCGCGACGAGGTCGATCGGCTGCAGGGGCTTCGCGCGCGCTACGGCATCGAGTCGCCCGCGCCGGTCTGCGTCGAGGAGACGCCTGGAGGGCGAGGCGCGGCCGGAGAGGACGCGAGCTGTCAGGTGGTCTATGCGCCGGCGGGCACCGGCGAGCGGCTCGTGCCGGATACGAACGTCACACCGGGAGCCCTGGCCGCAGCGGCCGTAGGTACGGGTGGCGAGATTCAGCTAACATACGCGCAACTGACGGCGCTCATCGACGACGCCGTCAAGCAGGTGGCTGAAGGACTGGGGCCCAGGCGATAGGGCCGGTTCTTCCTGGAGGTTTCGATGGGCGAGGCGCTCGGAATGGTCGAGACGAAAGGGCTGGTCGCGATGATTGAAGCGGCCGACGCCATGGTCAAGGCCGCAAAGGTGACGTTGGTCGGGTGGGAGAAGATCGGAGCCGGCTACGTGACCGCCATCGTGCGCGGCGATGTGGCTGCCGTCAAGGCGGCCACCGACGCGGGCGCCGCGGCCGCGCGCCGCGTGGGTGAGCTCGTGTCTGTGCACGTCATTCCGCGTCCGCACGCCAACCTCGAGGACGTGCTGCCCATCGGCAAAGCCGCCAAGGGCTGACGCGCGTCGTTCCATGCTTCTCGCCAGGATCGTCGGCACGGTCGTCGCCACACGCAAGGACGAGCGGCTCGTCAGCAGCAAGTTCCTCGTCGTGCGGCCGATCGACCCGACAGGAAAACCCGAAGGCAACCACCTGGTGGCGATCGACACGGTGGATGCCGGCGTCGGTGAGACGGTCCTCGTGGTCAGCGGCAGCTCGGCCCGCATGGCCGCGGGACTCAAGGACTCGCCGGTCGACGCCGCGATCATCGGCGTCGTCGATCAGGTTGAAGTGAAGGGATAGACGGTGCACCTCGCGCGCGTCGTCGGCGACGTGGTCGCAACCATCAAGGATCCCGAACTGCACGGTCACAAGCTG
>CAZVHY010000094.1:8311-12149 GCA_964627115.1 uncultured Solibacteraceae bacterium
GCGTAGGACAACGACATGCAGATAGGCCGTGTGGTCGGTACCGTGGTCGCGACGCAGAAACACGCCAAGCTCGATGGCGCGAAGCTGCTGCTCGTGCAGCCGACCGACGTGCACGGGGCCGACAAGGGCGCGCCGCTCCTGACGATTGATTCGGTTGGTGCGGGTGTCGGTGAACGCGTCCTCGTCGTGGTCGAAGGGCGCGCGGCCGGCGAGGTGCTGGGCCGCAAGGCGGCGCCGGTCGATGCGGCGATTGTCGGCATCATCGACGAGGTCACCATTTCCGAGGCCGCTGACGCCGGCCCCGCAACGGCAGGCGCGCGATGAACGACGAACAACTGCGCGCGCTCGTTCGCGACGCCGTGGCGCGGCATCTGGGGCAGGCGGCCGGGCTGGCGAATGCCCTCCCCGGGTCTTCAGACCCGGGGATCACGCACCCCTGGCGCGAACATGCCAGTCATCACCTTTATATCTCGCTCGCCAACGTCGACGGATCGTGCGTGATCGAGCCGTCGGTGGCGTGCGATCACTGCGGCTACTGCAAGAGCCACGGACACTGAGCGCATGACCGTTCTCGTCACAGGCCAGCTGCCGCCCTCGGCCCTTGCTCTGCTCGGCAGCGCCGACGTGCGCGTGGTGAACGGCACGAAGGATCGCCAGGCGTTCCTCGACGCCGCGCGTGGTGTCGATGCGGTGATGACGTTCGTGGTCGACAAGGTCGACGACGCGCTGCTCGATGCGGCGGGACCGCAGCTGAAGGTGGTGGCCAACGTGGCCGTCGGCTACGACAACATCGACGTACCGGCCGTGAAGCAGCGCGGCGTCATCGTCACCAACACGCCCGACGTGCTCAATGGCGCCGTCGCCGAGCTGACGTGGGGCATGATCTTCGCCATCACGCGACGGCTCGGCGAGAGCGAGCGGCTCGTGCGCCGGGGAGACTGGCGTGGCTGGGCGTTCGACTTCATGACCGGCATGGAACTGGCCGGCAAGACGCTCGGCATCATCGGGAAGGGGCGCATCGGCCGCGACGTGGCGCGCCGCGCATCGGCGTTCGACATGCGCGTCGTCTTTGGCGGCCGCGAGGCGGGCGGCGATGTCGACGGCCATCCCGTGCTCGGCGTCGACGACGTGCTGCGCGCGGCCGACGTCGTGTCGCTGCACGTGCCGTTGCGGCCAGACACGCGTCACCTGATCGACGCGCGCGCCATCGGCCTGATGAAGCCGACCGCCTACCTGATCAATACCGCGCGCGGGCCGGTGGTCGACGAGGCGGCGCTCGCCGAGGCGCTGGCCGCGCGGCGCATTGCCGGCGCGGCGCTCGACGTGTTCGAGCGCGAGCCCGTCGTGCACGAAGGGCTGCTGAATCTCGACAACGTCGTGCTGCTGCCGCACATCGGCAGTGCCACCGTCGACACGCGCACGGCCATGGCCGATCTGGCGGCGAGGAACGTTGCGGCCGTGCTGGCCGGACAGCCGCCCATCACGCCGCTGTGAACGAACCGGCGGCCGTCCTCCGCCGCATCGCGCGCGCCATGCGCGGGATGAACGAACTGGCGGTCGAGAAGATCAGCAACGACTCGCGCCGCGATCCGTTTCGTGTCCTGATCTCCACGCTGCTGTCGGCGCAGACGAAGGATGCCGTCACGCACGCGGCGTCGACGCGGCTGTTCGCGGTGGCCAGTACGCCCGCTGCGCTGGTGAAGTTGAGCGAGGCACGGATCGAGAAGTTGATCTATCCGGTCAGCTTCTACCGCAACAAGGCCGTGCACGTGCGTGCGTGTTGTCGCCGGCTCCTCGACGAGTACGGCGGTGTCGTGCCCGACACGATGGAGGGCCTGCTCACGTTGCCGGGCGTCGGGCGCAAGACCGCCAATCTCGTGCTGATCCTGTCGCACGCGAGCCGCGACAACATCTGCGTCGACACGCACGTGCACCGGATCGCGAACCGGCTCGGCTGGGTGAAGACGAGGACGCCCGAAGACACCGAGCACGCGCTCTACCGCGTCGTGCCGAAGCGCTACTGGGCCGACGTGAACCTTCGCCTCGTCACGTGGGGGCAGAACGTCTGCAAGCCGGTCTACCCGCGCTGCGGGGCCTGTGTGATTGCCGACGTTTGTCCTAAGATCGGGGTCACGAAACAAGGACGGTGACCATGCGGAAGCTCATCCTGCTGACAACGATGTGCCTGCTGGCGATGGTGGCGGCGGCCGGCGCGCAGCGCGCTGGCGGCGCCGCGGCCGGACCGAAACTGATCGTCGAGACCGCGAAGGGCGTCGTCGAGATTCAGTTCTATCAGGCCGACGCGCCGAAAATGGTGGAGCAGATTCTCGGGCTGGCGAAGCGGAACTTCTATCGCGGCCAGCGGTTCCATCGCGTCGAGCGGACGCTCGTGCAGTTCGGCGATCCCGTCTCGCGCGACGTCTCGCGCCGGGACTGGTGGGGCCGGTCCGGCAGCGGCAACGCCATCGGCGTTGCCGAGTTCAGCAAGCGCACGCACGTGCGCGGCACAGTCTCGATGGCGCACCCCGGCAATCCCGCGAACGCCGACAGTCAGATGTTCATCCTGAAGATGGCCGTCCCGTCCTACGACGGCAAACACGTCATCATCGGCCAGGTCACGCGTGGCATGGACGTGGTCGATCAGATCGCCGTGGGTGATGTGCTCAAGCAAGTGAGGATTGAGTAGAGGCGACAAGGCGACAAGGCGACAAGGCGACAAGGCGACAAGGCTGCGAGGCTACGGGCTTACCGACTACCGACTACCAGGTGGGCCGGCACGAGGCCGGCCCCTACGGCCCGCGCACCGTAGGGGCGGACCTTGTGTCCGCCCACCCCGACCCCTGTGTCGGCCCACACCCTACAGGGGCAATCCCCCTGTCGTCACGATTCCCCCCAGCTCCGGATATCGATCCACCATCTCTCGCGGATACTCTCCAGCGACGTCCTGCCCGAGTTGATGACGCAGCACCGCAGCGTTGGCGGGCGCTTTCGACGAGAAGTGGTTGTTGAAGTACACGGCCACGCGCCGGCCTGCGGTTTCGGCCTCCAGCGCGGCCTCGGCAAAGGGCGCGAGCTCGGTGGCCGAGTAGAGGTAGTCGTACCGATCCTCGGCAGCGCCGTGATCCCACCACTGCGCCGCGTTCCGGCCGTGCAGCCGCACGTAGCAGAGCGGCGCTGACGGCCGCGGGCCCGCCGGCAGCAGCGTCTCCACCAGCTTCGTCGTCGGACGATGGAGATCTTGACGGACGGAGGAGGCGAACTTCGGTTCGTCGATGAGGGCCCACGCGGCGCGATGGGCATCGAGCAGCGCGCGTGTCGCGGCGGCCTCGTCGCTCCACGACCGGTGCCGCAGTTCCACGGCCAGCGGGTAGTCGGCGAGTGCGGTGAGCAGCCACGCGACGTACTCACGGGCCGCGTCGCCCGCATGGAAACTCGGCGGAAACTGCAGGAGGATCGCCAGCAGGCGGCCGGCAGAGGCGAGCGGTTCGATGCCGGCGCGGAAGACGTCGAGATCGCCACTCGTCACGTCCCACTCGGTCGTCCCGTGTTTCTTCAGGTACATGTCCGGGTGCGTGAACTTCTGGTACAGCTTCACCGCGAAGGTGAACGTGGGCGGCGTGCGTTGAAGCCACGCCGCCGCGTGCGCGGGATCGGGCTGCCGATAGAACGTCGCGTTCACCTCGACCGTGTCGAAGTGTTCCGCGTAGTACGCCAGTTCGTCGAAACCCTTCGGCCGGCGCGCCGGATAGAACACACCGTTCCACGTCCCTCGTCCTCCTGGGTAGTGCCAGCCGGATGTGCCGACGTGGATGGGCATGGGAGAAGGCTACGAGACTAC
>CAZVHY010000095.1:0-12003 GCA_964627115.1 uncultured Solibacteraceae bacterium
GTGCTCGCGCAGCGCTCAACCGGGACGCAGCTACTGCTGGCAGCATCCGTGACCGTGGAGAGACTCCGCGAAGGATGTGAGAAGCGAGCAATCACGCCGCGGCGATCACGCGAATTTCGGGCAATTCCGCCGCGCAAACGGCGTCGATCCCCGGTGGGGACGCCAACTCGTAGGCGGCAACCCTCCGGCAATCAACCGATCCGTCGCCACAGGTCAGCCGATTACGACGACTCCCAGTCCATCCACACGCCACGATCCTCCTTCGAGGCGCAGTCGCACCGTCTGGCCATAACCTTCGCGCAGCATGAGGTTCACGACGATCACGTCGGGTGCCCGTCGTTCAACCAGGCCAATCGGCCACGCGCCGTGCACGATGTTCGAAGAAATCTCCGAAAGAGGATGATCGGGCCGACCGCCTGGAACAGTTGGACTTCTCCGAATGAGGGCGGCGACCTCGAGTAGTTCCTCGTCGGACACGACGCCGTGCACCACAAAGGGACGACTCGGGTGTCGCGCGTCTGGAATGGCGTCCGGCGATGTGCCCGGCACGACTATCTGCGCGTAGCGGGCAGTGGCGTCCGAGCGCCAGGTCTTCGGCCGGTCGTAGGCATGCGGCCCTTCCAACTCCGCCGCGAGCGTCTCAACACGTCCGCGACGGATGCGCTCGCCGACGACATCCGGAGCAAGATACACCTGCGCGTTTCAGATCCACGGCGGGAAGCCAGGATGACCGACGAGGATCCAAGGGCTGGCACCCGCAGCGTCAGCGATGCGCGTGATTTGCGCGATGTCATCGGGTCGGAACTGCGGGCCGGTGTGGCCGAATCGAATCAGCCCTGGCGGTGGTGTCGGGCCCTGGAGCGACAGGACCGCGATGCACAGAGAGAGGAGCCGGGCCACGACTGCGATGGTAGTCGAAGGCGTCAGTGATGAGCCATGCCGGAAATCATGCAGCAACGCCTGTGACGATGGCCGCGGGCTGAAGCAATCTCATCGGCTGCCGCTACGGCGCCCAGGCCTCGGACGCCTGCCGCGCGCGAGACTCCGGGCCGAGCTCACTCAGTTCGATACGCGTGCCGTCCGGATCGGTCACGGTCACGATGATCGAGCCGGTTGCACCCTGTCGCGGTGTGCCGACCTGCACGCCGCGTTCGCGCAGCCGCATCGCCGTCGCATTCACGTCGTCTACGACGAGCCCGACGTGCTGGAAGCCTGGCGGTCGCGTGGCTGTGGCGGGAAACAGCTCGATGAACGTCGATCGACTGGCCTGAAAGTACGACAGCGTCGGTTCACCTGCCGCGTTCCGGTTGGTGAAGACTTCCGGAAATCCCATCGTCTCGACGTAGAACGTCCGCATCGCCTCGTAGTTGGCCGTCACCAGTGCGACGTGATTGATGCCGACGACACCCGGCAACCGACGATCCTGCGACGCTCCGGTCGTGATGGCCGTGCCGACGGCGAGTCCGAGCAGGAACATCAGGCTGGCACGCATGGACAGATCCTCCCGTGCGGCGGAGCTTAGCACCGACCCCTTGCGCCGGTCGCGTCTCCGCGAGAGGTGGGCATCGGCGCCAGGCGCAGGCGCTCCGATCGTTCCGGAGCTGATGGTGCCGCCCGCCTCTGACGCGTCGTCAGCTGGTTTTCCGCGCGCGGCTGCGATCGAACTCGAACAACTCACCCGGCCCGACACCGAGCGCGCGGGCGATGCGGCCGATGTTGACGAGCGCAGGGTTGCGTTCGCCGCGTTCGATGCCGCCGACGTAGGTGTAGTGCAGTCCGGCGCGGTGCGCCAGTTCTTCCTGCGACCAGCCGCGAGCCTTGCGAAGTTCACGCACGCGATGGCCGAACGCCGTCTGCAGGTCGATCACGCCACGAATCGTGGGCGGGACTTGACCATGGCAACCAGAGACTATAAGTACTGGTGCCCGGGGCGACGAGGCTGCAAGGCCACGACCCGGCGCCGGCGCGGAGGGGATGCCACGTCAGAAGGGCCAACCGCTGTGACGCAGGACGACAACGTCTCACTCGACATCCGCTGTCCGTGGTGCTGGGGCGAGATCGTCGTCGAGTGCGTCGACTGGGACGCCGACGCGGACCTGCGACAGTGGTCCATCGCGTGCCCCTACTGCGCGCGCACCAACGAGATTCACCTGCCCTCGCGCGTGGTGTGGGTCAGCAGACGATCCAACGACGGCTCGTCGCCGCACTGACGCGTGTTCAGTCCTCGCGCGTGATGCGCCCGAGTGGCGCGGGTGCGAGCGGCGAGTGATCGCGCAGGTAATCGATGAACGTCTCGAGATCGGATCCGAGCGCCACCGGGGCCGTCCCCGCGGTTGCCCTGGTGAAACCGTCGCCGCCGGCCCAGAGGAAGTCGGACATGACCACGCGGTAGCGTGCGGCAGGGTCCAGCGGCTGGCCGTCGATGCGGATAGACGCGCGATCGACGTGCGAGCCCGCCGGACGTGTCGCGCTCCAGCGGTACGCCACGTTGTGCGACACCTGGAGCACCTTCCAGGCCGACGGTGCCTCGGCCTCGAACTGCTGCTCGAGCATGTCGGCCAGCTGCGCGCCGGTCAGCGTCTGCACGACGATCACGTTCCCGAACGGCGCCGTCTGAAACACGTCGGCATAGGTGACGGGCGTGGTGGCGCCGGCGCCCGCCGTGTGAACGAGGTCCGCGCGCAGGCCGCCCCAGTTGGTGAACGCGAGGTCCGCGCCGCCCGTGGCCGTCGCCTGCGCCACGCTCAGGTACGCGTCGGCCACGGCGTTGCCGATGGTCGACTCGCCGGCCCGGTTCTGCGCGCGTGTCAACGTCGCCGACACGGCGCCGACCGGACGCCGGCCGATCTCGAGCGCCATCGGCCGGTATTCGTCGAGAATGGCCGTCATGCGCTCGTCCCTGGCGACGTCGTGTGTCACGGGCACGTTGACCGCGCGCTTCGACACCACACGCCCGCTGCGGCGATCGACCGTCACGTCGATGTCGGTGATCTGCCGGCTGTAGGACGCCGTGCTCGTCACCAGCCGCCCGTCCATGTCGCAGATGTAGCTGCGGTTCGTGTGGCCGGACACGACGATGTCGATCGCGGGCGACATGGCCCTGACGATGCCGACGAGATCGCCCGTCATGTTGCGGCACGACCCATCGTCGCCCGCGGCCGGATAGCCCCCCTCGTGAATCATCACCACGATCACGTCGGCGCCCTCGCGCCTCAGCGCGGCGGCGGCCGCGTTGGCGGTGTCGGCCTCGGGCAGAAACGTGAGTCCTTCGACGGATGTCGGCGACACGAGCCCCGGCGTGCCCTTGAGCACCAGGCCGATGAAGCCGACCGACACGCCGGCGAACGTGCGCATGGCCGTGGCTGGAAACAGCGTGTCGTTGCGGCTGTCGACGCGCACGTTTGCCGCGAGGTATCGGAACGACGCGCCATCGAAAGACGAGGTCACGCGGCAGCCGTCGACCGGATGGCAGCCGCCGTGCTGCATGCGCAGCAGTTCGGTCCAGCCCTCGTCGAACTCGTGGTTCCCGAGGCTCGAGAAGTCGAGTCCCATCACGCCGAGGGCCCGAATGGTCGGCTCGTCGCGGAAGAGGGAGGAGAGCAGGGGAGAGGCGCCGACGTTGTCGCCCGCGGCCACGACGACCGTATTCGGGTTGTCGGCTTCGAGTCGCGCGATGTGCGCCGAGAGGTACTCGATGCCGCCAACCGTCAGATCGCCGATGCGGCTGTTCGACCCGACGGGCGGGTCGAGATTGCCGTGAAAGTCGTTGATGGCGAGGATCTGGATGTCGACGAGCGCCGGCGCCGGTTCACGTACGCCGGTCGACGATGCGCAGCCGCTGAGAACGAAGACGAGCAGAACCGCAACGGCGCGCTGCGCGGAGAACATCATCGGCACATTGTTGGCGCGCGCGTTCACTGGTGCAAGGGGGCTTCCCCGAGGCTGAAGCCTCGGGGCTCCGTTTCGGAATGCCGTGCCGCCGCGCCGCCTCCTACGGCTCCAGCGACGAGACGTAGGCGATCAGATCGACCATGTCCGCATCCGTGAGGTTCGCGACCACCGGGGCCATGAGCGACGACATCGTGCCGCGGCGTGTGCCGAGTTTGAAGTCGTACATCTGGCGCGCGAGGTAGCTCGGCGAGCGGCCCGCCAGGTGCGGGATGGGCCCGACGCCCTTGAGACCGGCGCCGTGGCACGTGGCGCAGGCCAGCGTGCGGCCGCCGCCGGTCGTGGCCAGCGCTTCGCCGCGCGCCACCGATCCCGGCGGCACGTACGCGATCCATCCCGATCGCGGGTTGCGAATCTGCGCCTGTGCCGTGCTCTCCGGCGTTTCGACGATCCGCAGGCCGAGCGGTTCGGTGTCGTCACCCTCGGCGCGCCAGAAGATGTGTCCGCGCAACTGCATCTTCGGAATCGTGTCGGCCTCGATCACGCGGATGTAGCGCGTCCAGGGCATGGACGAGAAATAACGCGCCGACTGTTCGATCTCCTCGTCGGTGATGGCCTTGGCAATCTGCTCCATCTCGGACGTGTTGTCCTTGCGCGGTTCGGCGCTCGCGCGCAGGCCCTGCCGGAAGTCGCGGAGCTGCTGCACGATGTACTCGTACGACAGGCCCTGAACCGGCGCGTTCTCGGGACGCCCGCGGCCGTTCGGCAGGTGGCACATCGCGCAGGCCCGCACCTCCGGGTTCTTGCCCTTCGCCACGATCTCGGGCATCTCGGGGTGATCTCGCGGAAACCAGTCGGCCGGACCGTGGCGGTAGCCGACCTGCTGCGTCGTGAACGTGAGGTCGGAGCCTTCGGCCTGACGCAACTGATCCGGAGACGTGGCCGCCGGGGGCGGCGGCACGAACTTCCCGGGTGGCAGAACCGGCGGCGCCTGCGGCGGATATTCGCCATCGGGCACCGGCGGCAGGCCGTACGCCCAGGACGGCGGCAGCGGACGCCGCTCCTGTTCGCCGGCGTGCACGGCCACGAACGAGGCGGCGACGACAGTGATGAGAAGGACGGGCAGAACGACTCGGCGCACGACAGGCTCCCGCGGACCGGCAAACGGCCATGAAGGTGAAATGAAGAGCGACCGCATTCTAGGTGGTGGCCGGCCGCGATACAACACTCCGCCGGGGCATACGGACCACAGTGATTCGCGTATGATTCGCTGACGTCTGGCCGCAGGTGGCCGGCAGAGCAGGGTGGACATGGCGGCAGAGAGACACGTGTATATCGGAACGGACGGCGGAGCCACGACATCGAAGGTCGGGGCCGTGTGGCACGACGGCACCGTGGTGTCGACGCGGCTGCTCCAGCGGCCGACGCGGTCGGCCGAGGGGCCCGCAGCGGTGATCGAAGGCTGGGTCAACACGGTGGGCGAGTACCTCGAGATGAACCAGCTCGCCTGGAACCAGGTCGAGGGTGTGGGGCTGTCGATTCCGGGGCCGTTCCAGCGTTACGGCGTGTTCGACAAGTCGCCGAACCTGCCCGAGTCGTTCGTGGGTTTCGACGTCTACACCGCGTACGTCAACGCGTTGGCCGAGGCCGCCGGCCGGGCCGTGCCGCTTGTCGTGGGCAACGACGGGAATTACGGCGGCGTGGCCGAAGCGGCACGCGCGCGCGGTTCGGCGCACGCCACCGTCGTGATGCTCGCGCCGGGCTCGGGGCTCGGGTGTGCGTTCGTCGATCGCCAGGGATTGCCGCTCGACGGCGACACGCTGGCCGGCATGGAAGCCGCGCATATGCCCGCTCCGCTGCACCTGCTGGGGGCGCGCCCATACCGGTGTGGGTGCGGCCGCGAGTGGGGATGCGTCGAGGTCTACACGACGCTTTCGGGGCTGCCCTATCTTCTCGAAGAGAAACTTGCCGATTACCCGGACCATGAACTCGCGCGGTCGACCGCGCCCATGCGTGAACGGGTGCTGTCGCTGCGTGGACTTGCGCAGAAAGGCGACAGTCTCGCGCTGGCCATTTTCGATTTCCAGGCCAGAGCGCTCGGTCTGCACGTCGCGTCGCTGGCCATGGCGCTCGACCCCGGGTTCGTCGTCATTGGCGGCGGCCTGATGGATCCCGAAGCGACGACCGAGGCGTTCCGGGAACGGTATCTGGGGATCATTCGCGAAACCGCGCAGCCGTATCTGTGGCCGGCGCAGCGGGCGCGGGTCACCATCGTGCCGGCGGCGCTGGGGGACCTGTCGCAGTCGATTGGCGCGGCGCTTGCCGCGCTCTATCAGAGTCGATCCTGACCGCCGGCTCGATGCCGGTGTGAGTCGCCGGCCGGTCGCGGCAGGAGCCAGAGGTTGGTGAGTTGACGGATGGCGCTGAAGAACGCGCGCGGGGTCGGCAGCACGTCGACATCGCAGGCAGCGTGGCCGGACTGGCCGCGGTCGTTGCGGTTGTGCTCTGGTGGCTCGCCTCGAATCGGCCCGGGCCGGAGCCGGGCGCACCGGTCTTCCTGATTCACGCGGTCGCCGGGCTGGCCGCGGCGCTGCTCACGTGGCGCGTGGCGCTCGCCTCGCGTCACGAACATGCCGCACGCGCGTGGCGTCTGGTCACCGCCGCGATCGGGTTCTTCGCGCTCGGCGATGTACTCATGTTCGCGGCCGCGCCCGATGGCGGGCTGGCTGGCCTCGTCCGCGGCGCCGTGGTGGCGCCCTACCTGCTGATCGCGGCGGCGCTGCTGCTCCTGGCGCCTCCAGTCGAACAGGCGACCGATCGCACCACTCATGTGCTGGACGTGGCCATCGTGGCGCTTGCCGGCTGCATGGCCCTCTGGGAACTGTCGCTGCGCACGGCGTTCGCCGAAGGCAGCACCCTCCCCGTGTTCCCGGCACTGCTCGCAGCGACCGACGTGATCGTGCTCGCGGCGGCCGCCAGTCTGCTGCTGCGTCGCCCCGCGGACGACCGTCGCATTTCGTACGGATTTCTCGTGGCCGGCTGCTGCCTGCTCGTGGTGTCGGACGCGGTGGGAACCGGGCGCTGGATCGACGAGAGCCTGCATCACCCGGTACGCGTGGTCGTCATGGGCGTGCTGATGGTGGCCGCGCTCATCGAGCACCAGCGGCTGCTGGCGGCGGGACGGCGTGTGGACGCGTCGCTGCTGCGACCGGTGGGCTGGCTGCCGTACGGCGGCATTGCGCTGGCCGGCATCATGCTCGTGGTCGGGCTCGTGCGTGAGGGACCGGGGCAGGCGGGCCTGGCGGTCACGGTGTTCGTGTTCGCCGGCGTGTTGATCGCGCGCCTGTGGGTGTCGCAGCGCGACATCGCACGGCTGCGTCGCGAACGGACGCTGCTCGCCAACGACGCGCGCTTCCGCTCGCTCGTCGAGCAGTCGGCCGACATGATCTTCGTCGTCGACGCGACGTGGACGGTGACGTTCGCGAGTCCGTCGGTGTCGTCGGGGCTCGGCTATCGCACCGGGTATCTGGTTGGCGCGTCGATTCTGGATCTCGTACACCCCGACGAGGTGTCGGACGCCGGCAGCCGTCTGCGCGAGTGCCTCGACGATCACCGGCCCATGCAGGGCCGCTGGCGTCTGCGCCGCAGCGACATGACGTACATCCACGCGGACACGGTGTGCACGAATCTCGTGCGCGACGAACACATCCGCGGCGTCGTGCTGACGACGCGTGACGTGTCGGAGCGGCACGCGCTCGAGGCGCAGTTGACCCATCGCGCGTTTCACGACCAGCTCACCGGACTGGCCAACCGCGCCCTGTTCGAGGACCGCGTGCAGCACGCGCTGGCGCGGCGACGGGCCGACGTCGGACGGCTCGGCGTCGTGTTCCTCGACCTCGACTACTTCAAGTCGGTCAACGACAAACTGGGACACGCGGCCGGCGACGCGCTGCTGCGCGCGGCGGCCCAGCGGCTGGTCAGCGGCCTGCGCGCGTTCGACACCGCGGCGCGGCTCGGCGGCGACGAGTTTGCCGTGCTCATCGACGACATCCCGCGTCACGACGAAGTCATGCAGGTGGCTGAACGTATCGCGCGGTCGTTCCGCGAGCCGTTCGTGCTCGACGGCCGCGAAGTGGAAACGTCGGCCAGTGTGGGCGTCGCGCTCGCGGCACCAGGGCAGAGCGCCGAAGATCTGCTGCGCAACGCGGACCTGGCGATGTACCTCGCCAAGAAGGGCGGACGCGGCCGGGCCGTGCTGTTCGAGCCCGCGATGCACGCCGCCGCGACCACGCGTCAGGAACTGCAGCGCGATCTCGCGTTCGCGCTCGAGCGCGGGCAACTGTCGCTCGTCTATCACCCGATCCACGCGCTCGACACGCAGGCCATGATTGGCGCCGAGGCGCTCCTGCGCTGGGTGCATCCGACACGCGGACCGATTCCCCCGGCGACCTTCGTCCCGATCGCGGAGGAGTCCGGCCTGATGGTGGAGATTGGGCACTGGGTGCTGCGGACGGCCTGCCGCGATGCGCAGGCGTGGCGTGCGCGTCCTGGCGCGCCGCTGCCGTTGCGCGTCTGGATCAATCTGTCGGTCCGCCAGTTGCCGGAAGACGATCTGTACGACCATGTCGCGCAGGCGATTACCGAGTCGGGCATCGCGTCGGACGCGGTGGTCCTGGAACTGACCGAACGGATGCTGCTCGAATACCAGGATCGGGCGCTCGATCTGATGGGCCGGCTCAAGTCACTCGGCATCTCCCTGGCCATCGACGACTTCGGCACCGGCTATTCGTCGCTCAGCCACCTGCAGCGCCTGCCGATCGACGTCCTGAAGATCGATCGCACGTTCGTCGACGCCATCGCGTCCGACGAGCACGCCTCGGCGCTGGCGCGAACCGTGGTCAGTCTCGGGGAGCTGATGTCGCTCGACATCGTGGCCGAGGGCATCGAGAACCAGGAGCAGGCCGAACGGCTGCGCGCGCTCGGCTGCAACGCGGGGCAGGGGTACTACTTCGGTCTGCCGATGACGGCGCAGGATCTGCCGGCCTACGCCGACCGGTACCGGATGCTCAGCGCGGTCTGAGGATCAGCGCCTCGACGATCGCACGCCACTCCATCTCGAGTGAGCCCGACGCCGGCCGCGCACCGGCCCGGCGATACCAGTAGTGCGCGTTGCCCTCGTCGCCTTCCTTGCGGTGCAGATAGGCGTGTACCCACGAACCCGTCTCGTCGTCGATGTCCTGCGCGATCTCATGGGCGCGATTCCAGTCGCCGCGTCCGTCATACCAGAGCGCCAGCAGCGCGGGCGAGAGCCCGTCGGGAGCGGTGGCATCGTTCAGGCTGGTGAGGAAGTCGTCGAGGGACATGGGGAAACCATGAGCGAGCCGTCGGCTCGCCACAGGCGAGGCGACGGCGAGTCGAATGGTGGGCCGCGCTGGAATCGAACCAGCGACCCTCTGGTTAAAAGCCAGGTGCTCTACCCCTGAGCTAGCGGCCCTTCGATCCTTCACATCCTACCAGCAAAGACAGACGCCTCGTATCGCCAGGCGCCTGTCAGTCGAGCCCCGCCCGGCGTCGGGCCCGGAGTCTCATCACGTTGCCGGTCATGAAGACCACGAAGCCCACGAGCACGAAGCCGATCGTGATGGCGATGCACGACAGGATCACGTGCTTGTCGCCGCGGCGGGCGTGGCTGCGTACGTCCCCGCACGACGCGCGACGTCCGTGGATCCGGTCGAGGTGTTGCGAGGAAGTTGATAGATACGGCTGCGAGGCGGCAAGGCTGCAAGGCGACGGGCGGCACCGCGGCGGGCTGCATGGCTGCGAGGGGATACGTTGCTGCCGTAGCCGCGGGGCTTTATGCCCCGCGGTCCCGGCTCACGGCCTTCGTTGCCCGGTTGCCGGCGCGACGAACCGCGCGCATCAATCCAATCCTCGCGCTGCGCGTCGAGGAATGAGGAGCGCAATGGCCGGCGTTCGCTCCCATCTCTCCCGATGATGCGGCTGCCGCCGGCGAAGCGACGGCCGACTCGCTCGACTCTGCTGTCACGTCACTCGAAGCCACGGCGCCTCTGGTCGAACGAAGTGTCGATGTCGCCGGGGTGACGGCCCGCTGCGCCGCGGTACGTGTCGCCCTGACCGATGTTGCTGCGCATGGTGGCGATGCTGCTGCCATCGGTGTCGACGTGACGTCCCGATGGGGCCGGTCCCCTGGTGCGTCCCACACGTAAGTGCTGATAAATCAACGAGTCGCAGCGTCACGTCGGACTGACGTCGTCCGGATCACCTCTGGCAGCAGGTCGGCAGGTCGCTGACGCGAACTTTCAGGGTTTTTCAGCGAAACGATCAGGACTTCGAGCCGTCGTCCGCCACACGATCCTCCACGGAGGATGTGATGACACGACGACAGCGCTATCGATACGAGATGTTCCTGCGGATTCGCGACTTCGGGAAGGACGCGCGCTGGAAATCGCGCGAACTGCCGGCGAGCCGCGATGCGTTCGCAGCCGTCGGCAAGGCGGTCGCCGACATCATGGAGTGTTCCGTCGCCCGGCGGCTTGCCGTTTCGAGCACCAGGGTGAGGTCGCGGCTGCGCGTGAGCATCAGGGAGAAACTGAAGGCCATCGCCCGCGCGGCCCGGCACGTGTCTGCGCTCGAAGCCCCGACGGCAACGGTGACTCGCTTCCTGATGCCGGTGAGCGAGTCGGACCTTGCCCTCATCGCCACCGCCCGCCAGTTCATCACGAACGTCGAGGCGGTGAAAGACCGCGTCATTGCCCTGGGCCTGCCGCCGACGTTCGTCGACGATCTCCGCGATCTGGCGGACGCCTTCGACGCGGCGATCCGCGAGCGCCGGCAGGCGCACGCGAGTGCCGCGGCGGCGACGGCCGGCCTCTCCAAGGCGATTGCCGACGGTTTTGCCGCCGTTCGCGTGCTCGACATCATCGTGCCCAATCAACTCGCGCAGGAACCCTTGCTGCTTGCCATCTGGCACCACGGGCGGCATCTGACGGGCAACAGCAGGAAGAGCAAGCCAGAAGTTGGAAGCCAGAAGCCAGAAGTGCGGGAAACTGAGAAGTTCGAAGGTTGAAGGTCAAACCGATTGCCGCCTGGAGCGACGACTCGCCCGAATGCCGGCGAGCATGGTGTCGACCGTCTCTCGATGAGACGATCCGGCTTGACGCAGCATTTCGATGAACCCCGGTGACCACGCGGTCGTGTCCGCAAGTTCACGTTCGATCGCGCGGACGATGAGGCGGTTGCGGCTGATACCGAGTGCTCGTGCGCGTTTCTCCACAGACGCCAGCAATCTGGGCGGAATGCGAACTGTCGTCGGCATCGGCACGATTATGCGCTATGCCGTCTCCCGCAGCAGACCTCGGATGCGCCCCTCCCACTCGTCGCGATCGACGAGGCCGCGGTGGGATGCCGCAATGCGGCCCTGGCGATCGACGAGGAACGAGAGGGGCAGGGCGGAGACGTTGTACGCGTGTGTGACCGGAACGTCGCCGAGGACGACGGGAAAGGGAAGCGGATGCGCCGTCAGGTACGGCAGCAACGTCTCGCGCGTGTCGTCGACGGCCACCGCCAGCACGCGCAGACCATCGGCGGCGTAGCGGCGATGGAAGTCGACGAACCAGGGCATTTCGATCTTGCAGCCCGCGCAGTAGGTCGCCCAGAAGTTCAGCAGAACGATGTTTCCGCGCAGATCGGAGAGCGTATGCGGGGCGCCGTCGATATCCGGCAGAGAGAAATCAGGCGCCTCGACGCGTGTTGCCTCGCCGGCGCGTGAAGGCCGGAGCCCGAGTCGGACGCCAGCCACGGCGGTCAGGATGGCGCTCAGCGTTGCGCCGAGGGCCATCCGTCGGGTCATTCGACACGCTCCGACGCTCGCGACGAGTCCGCGGGCAAAGCGGGACGAGACGCGGCACTGCTGGTCTCGGGCAACGACGCGCGCACCAGTCGGCTGATGCGATTGGTGGCTACCACGCAGGCGTCGATGCAGCGTGTCGCGAACCCCCGGGTGTCCGGCGTGCTCAGCAGACTGAGCGTCACGGCCGCGGCCACCGCAGCGGCCCAGCGATACCGCCGCCGGCGGAATGCCGCCTGGCGCCCGGC
>CAZVHY010000096.1:0-11991 GCA_964627115.1 uncultured Solibacteraceae bacterium
GCGACGGAGTTCAATCGCGATGACGAACATTCTGGGTCTGTCCGGGAGTCTCCGGCGCCATTCCTTCAATACGGCGCTGCTGCGCCAGGCTGTCGGTCTCATGCCGGCAGACTCGGCGCTGGATGTCCGCACGCTGCACGGGATTCCGCTCTTCAATGCTGACGAGGAGACCGAGCACGGAATCCCTCCAGCCGTCGCCGAGTTGAAAGAGGCCATCGCAACCGCCGACGGCCTGATCCTGGCGACGCCCGAGTACAACAACTCGATACCGGGTGTCTTCAAGAACGCGATCGACTGGTTGTCGAGGCCCTCGTCCGATATCAAGCGGGTGTTCGGCGGAAAGCCGGTCGCGATCATGGGCGCGTCCGCGGGTGGATTCGGCACGGTGCTCTCGCAGGCCGCGTGGCTGCCTGTCATGCGGACACTCGGTGTCGCGCTGTGGGCGGAAGGCCGGATGATCGTCCCGCGCGCCGGCGGCGCATTCGATCCGGACGATGTGCTCATTGACGCGCGGGTGTCCGAGCAGCTCCGGGAGTTTCTCGCGGGCTTCGTGGCATCCTGCCGCCCGTGAAGCCTCCCCGGGTCTGAAGACCCGGGGCTCCATTGCGACCCGCACGACTATAATCGTCGGCACTCCCCATGGCTCTGGCGCCAGGTACGCGGCTCGGTCCGTACGAAGTCCTCTCGGCCCTTGGCGCTGGCGGCATGGGCGAGGTGTGGAAGGCGCGCGACACGCGCCTCAACCGGCTGGTCGCCATCAAGGCGAGTCACACCTCCTTCAGTGAGCGCTTCGAACGCGAGGCTCGCGCCATCGCGGCGGTGAACCACCCGCACGTCTGTTCGCTCTACGACGTTGGTCCCGACTACCTCGTCATGGAGTACGTCGAAGGCGAGTCGCTGCACGGACCGGTGCCGCTCGATCGGGCGCTCGCACTGGCCGGGCAGATCCTCGACGCGCTCGACGCCGCCCACGGCAAGGGCATCGTCCATCGCGACCTGAAGCCCGGCAACATCCTGCTCACCAAGAGTGGCGTGAAGGTGCTCGACTTCGGGCTCGCGAAGATCACGCCCGCGGCCGACACCGAGAGCCCCGGCCTGATGGAGACGCACTCCGCGTCGTCTCTGACGGCGGAAGGATCTCTCCTCGGTACGCTGCCCTACATGTCGCCGGAGCAGGTCGAAGGCGGAGAGGCCGACGCGCGCAGCGACATCTTCGCCTTTGGCGTCGTACTGTACGAGTTGATCGCCGGCACCAGACCGTTCACGGGCCGGACGCAGGCCAACCTCGTGGCGTCGATCCTCAAGGAAGAGCCGCGACCGCTGGTGGAGCTGCAGCCGGCAACGCCGCGCGGCCTCGCGGAAGTGGTGCGCATCTGCCTCGAGAAGGATCCGGAGAAACGCTGGCAGTCCGCGCGCGACGTCAGGCACGCCCTCACGTGGATGGCCGCCGCCACGCCTGCGTCGGCGCCGACGCGCTCGGCACGCGCGTGGCCATGGCTCGTCGCCGCGGCCATGACGACGATCGCGCTGGGGATCGGCGGCTGGGCGGCGTTGCGGCCCGCGGCACCGGTCTCACTCAGCCGGGTCGAGGTGCCGGTACCGGAGGATGTGACGCCGCTCGATAACGTGTCGGTCTCCCCGGACGGCCGGAAGCTCGTGTTCTCCCGAGCCGGCGGCTTGTGGCTTCGCGATCTCGACGCGCTGGAATGGCGGCGCCTGCCGGGGACCGATGGCGGCTCGACGCCGTTCTGGTCCCCCGACAGCCGGTACGTGGGCTTCACCACGGTCGACAACAAGGTCTGGAAAATCGATACCACCGGCGGTCCAGCCGAGACGGTGGCCAGCCTGCCCGGCACGGCCACGTCGGGCACCTGGAACCGGAACGGCGACATCCTGCTCGGCAGCTGGGGCGGCGGCGCGGGCGGCCCGCTGTGGAGCGTGTCCCCGGCCGGCGGCACGGTCAGGACGGTGACGCAGGTCGAGCTCTCCAACGGCGAGCTCTATCACACCGGTCCCACGTTCCTCCCCGACGGCCGGCGCTTTCTGTACTTCCGCTCCGGACCGCCGGACGTCGAGGGCATGTACGTGGGCGCGCTCGACGTCGACGCGGCCGACCAGTCGCGCCAGCGGATCCTGGCCGGCAGCGTGCCGGCGATGTACGCGAATGGCCACGTGCTCTTTCTGCGCGCGGGCACGCTGATGGCACAGCCATTCGACGCGCGCCGGCTGGAGCTCCAGGGCGCGCCGGTGCGCGTGGCCGAGGATGTCCTGACCACCTGGTACTCAACCGGCGTGTTCTCGGTGTCCGATACCGGCGTGCTGGCCTATCGCACCGGATCGGATCCTGGCACCCGCCAGCTCACCTGGGTCGATCGGCAGGGCACGACGCTGAGCACGCTCGGATCGCCGGGACCGGACGCCATGGTGAGGCTGTCGCCCGACGGCCGGCGCGCCGTCGTCAACGATGCGCCATACGGCGTGCCGGGCGATCTCTGGACGCTGGATGTGGCCAGCGGCCGGCGCACGCGTCTCACCTTCCACAGCCAGGTGTACTCGCACGGCGTGTGGTCGCCGGACGGTGCCCGCATTACGTACTCGGCTGGCGCGCTCGGCGACACGATCTACGAGAAAGCCGCCATCGGCCTCAGCGACGAGCAGGTGCTGTTCCGGCAGTCCGGGGTCCGGCACTTTCCGACCAGCTGGTCGAGCGACGGCCGGTTCCTGCTCTATCACACCGAGAACACGCCCGACACGGGATACGACCTCTGGGCCCTGTCGCTCAGTGACCGCCAATCGCATCGCATGCTCGGCGAGGCGTTCAATGAATGGGCCGGGGTCTTTTCACCCGACATGCGTTGGGTGGCCTACGCCTCGACCGGCGCAGCGGGTGGACTCTACGTCCGCGCGTTCCGCGTGTCGGGAGAGACGGGCCTGCCGTCACTCAGCGACGGCCGGTGGCAGGTGGCACGATCCGGCTTCTGGCCACAATGGCGCGCTGACAGAGAGATCGTCTTCACCACGGCCCCGCTCGGACGAGCCATTCTTGCCGCGCCCGTCGAGACAGACGGCGTCACCTTCGAGAGTGGCGTGCCCGAGCGGTTGCCCCTGCCCGCGGACGTGCGCGTGGGCTCCACGCCGCAGTCCACGCCCGACGGCGAACGGTTCCTGATCGAAGCGCCGCAGGGCCAGCAGGCGGATCGACGGTCCATCAGCGTCGTCCTCGGCTGGCCCGCGTTGTTGCAGCCGTGACGGCGAGCGGCGTCATCGAGAGGTGCTCCTGTGAAGCCGCGCATTTCTGTCCTGACGCTTGGTGTCTCGGATCTGGAACGGTCGCTGACGTTCTACCGAGACGGCCTCGGCCTGCCGACGACGGGCATCGTGGGCCGCGAGTTCGAGCACGGTGCGGTGGCGTTCTTCGACCTTGCCGCGGGGCTGAAGCTGGCGATCTGGGCACAGGCCGATCTGGCGCATGATGCCGGCCTGCCCCGGACGCCGACCAGTTCAACCGCCTTCTCGATTGGCCACAACGTGGCCGCGCGTGATGACGTCGACGCCGTGATGGCTCAGGCGCGTCGAGCAGGCGCGGAGATCGTCAAGACGGCCCAGGAGACGTTCTACGGCGGCTACGCGGGATATTTCACGGATCCCGACGGCCATCTCTGGGAGATCGTGTGGAATCCCGCCAACATGCCTGCTGACTGAACTCGGCGGCCGCGGTTGTTGGCGCGACGGGGCATCGAACCTTGCGGCCTCCGATGGCACCGGCCGCCCCCGCAAGCGTATAGTGCCGCGGTGTCAACCGGGCCGGGGCTCGACTTCGACGCGTGGATAGCGGCGCCGCCGGGGCCTGCGCTGATTGCGGTGCTGCTGGTCCTGGGCGTGATCTCGATCGGGTGTCGCGCCGCGCGTCTGGCCGACACCGGACCTCGCCGCGCGCTGGCCGTCGCCGGCGGAAGCCTGTTCGCCACGGCGCTGCTTGCATCTGTCGTCCATGGGCTCGCGCTGGCGGGACTGGCGACGCCCATCGTTCTCAGGATCGTCGGGGCCGGCGTCATCGCGGCGGTCGCGGGACTCTTCGCGCCACTGCCTCGCAGCGTGGCAGCCGATGCCTGGCGTGCACTGGCCGCCATGTGGCGCGATGGCACGACGCTCGACCGGGCGGCCCTCGCAGGTTCGGCGATCGTGATCGGCGGACTCGCGCTCGCGGCGCTCGCCCCACCAACCGAGATCGACACGCTCGCCTACCACCTCAGCGCACCGCTGCACTGGCTCGCCCAGTCCGGGGCCTATCCGACGCCGCACTGGTTGCACGCGCGCCTGCTCGGCGTGGGTGAATCGCTCAACCTGCTCGGCCTCGCCATGGGCACCGACTGCCTGAGCGCCGTCTTCCAGTTCTCCGGCATCGTTGTCGCCGCCGTAGCGCTGATGAGCGTGGCACGGTCCGCACGAGATCGAGTGCTCGCGCTCGTGCTCGTCGCCGCCTGTCCGCTGCTGAGCTCGCTGACACTCACCGCGAAGCCGCAACTGCTGCCATCGGCGGCGACCGCGTTCGCGGTGGCAGCGATCGTGTACAACCGCCGCACGGCGTTCGCGCAGGCGACGCCGGCCACGATCTGGATGATCCTGGCGGCGGTGAGCTTCGCGATCGGCAGCAAGTACTCGTTCATGCCGGTTGGCGCCGCGGTCGTCGCGCTGCTGTTCTGGTCGCTGTGGCGGACGCCGCTGCGCGGCACGGCCCTGGCCGCCGCCCCCGTCACGTTCGCGGCCATTGCGCTGCCGGTGTACGTGAGAAATTTCCTGTATTACGGCGACCCGCTGTCTCCCGCCCTGGAGTCGTTCACCACCGACGCGGATCCGGTCGTCGCCGTCTTCTCCTGGTACCTCCGCAACTTCGGCGGCTCGCATTCCCTGTCGGAGCTCGTGCGTCTGCCATGGAACCTGGTGGTGCCGGACGGCCCGGGATCGTTGACGACGGTGCTGGGTGTCGGCGCCCTCGCGGGAGGCGCCATTGCCGTCAGGCACCGCGAAGCCTGGCCGGTGCTCGTCGCCGCCGCCGTCGTGACCGGTGTCACAGCACTGGCCGGCCAACTGAGCGGACGTTTCTTCCTCGAGCCCTACTGGTGGTGCGGCATCGTCGCGGTGTCCTCGCCGTGGACGCTGCGGAAACGCGTGCTGTCCGCGCTGCTGACGGCCCAACTGATCCTCGCAGCCGCGCTGGCCGCGTACGGCGCGTACGCGCTCTTTCCTGGCGCGCTGTCGGCAGCCGGGCGTGAGCGTACCTTGTCTCGCTTCGCGGCAGACTACGCGCTCGCGCAGTGGCTGGACGACGTCCTGCCAGCAGACGCGGTGATCGCGACCGACCGCCGTTCCATGCTGTTCGCGCGCCGACGCACGCTGCCCTCGGACTTCTGCGAGATGACGGCCCTGACCCGTCTATCCGAGCCGGAGAAGATCGCGCGCCTGCGGCAGTTGTTCGAGGATGAAGGCGCGCACTTCGTGCTGGTGACCTCGGCGCCGCGGTGGAGCTGCTACGCGGAGCTCGCGACGACACTCGGCGCGCCAGTCGTCGAGTCGCCGCCGTTCACCGATCCCGCCAGGAATCCCTGGCGGATTGGCCCGGATACCACTGTCGCCCTCTACGACGTCCGGGCGCCTGCGCAGCCCGCCGCCGCGCAGCCCGCCGCCCCCTGACGGCTGCACGTCGACGCCCGCGAAGGCCATTGTGTTTGCATCACAAACCACAATGTGATGGAGTGTGCCGAACGCATGAGGGACACCGTCGATACGCGGCTCGAACACGTCGAACGCCGGCTCTACCGCTCCGTCGTCGACGATGGCGTGTGGGATCTGATGCTGGGCGGGGTGCTGGCGGTCATCGGCGGCAGCATCGCCGCGGGCCGCCCGCAACTGGCGGCGTTCGTGGCTCCTGCCGCCATCGCCATCGGATTCGCGCATACGCTCCTGACGGCAAGGCGGGCCGGGTATGTGCGGTTCCAGCCGGCGCGCACGCGCCAGCTGCGCCGCGGCGCGCTGCTCGTTCCCGCCGTGGCGCTGGTACTCCTGGCGATCCTGCTCGCCGTCGATCGGCAACTGCCCGGTCTGGTGAAAGCAGCGATCCTGCTCGCCGTACCGGTTGCGGCGGCGGGATACCTGTTCGAACTCCCGCGGTTCTTCGCGTACGCCGTCATCATCCTGCTGGCCGCGGCCGCCGTGTTGGTGACCGCGGCGCCAGGCGAGTTGGCGCTGCTCGTGGCGGGTATCGCGATCCTCGTCTGCGGCAGCGTCGTCCTCGTCCGCTTCCTCCGCCGGTATCCCGCGCGGATTGGTGACACCTGATGGCTGACACTCGAACGACCACCCACATCGAAGACATCGACCGCATCGTGCACGAACCGGCGCGGTTCCGCGTGCTCAGTTGCCTCTTCCTCGTCGAATCCGCTGACTTTCTGTTCCTGATGGGACAACTGGCGCTCACACAGGGAAATCTCTCCTCGCACATGACGCGCCTCGAAGCGGCGGGATACGTGAGCGTCGACAAGGTGTTCGAGGGCCGCCGTCCGAGGACGCTGCTTCGGTTGACACCAGCCGGACGCCGGGCGTTCGAATCCTACGTCGCGCAGATGAAGCAGCTGCTCGATGGCATCGACATTCCCGTGCGGGGACGGACGCAAAAGCGTCTGCGTCCCACGCCGCGCGCGCTGAAACCGCGAACCGTCTGAGAGGTCATCATGATCCTGAGCACGTCGATGCCCGCGATCGGCGCGGCCTGCGCCCTCGTGATGCTGTCGAGCCCGGCGAACGTTCCGGCACAAACGCCCGTCGCGCCGACGGAAATCGTCATGACGTTCACCGCGTCGGACGGCACACCGCTCGAAGGCAAGCTCAGCCTTCCCGCCGGCGCCTCGGCCCCGGTGCCGGTCGTCTTCCACCTGCACGGCGCCGGGCCGCGCACCTACGACCACGCCATTCAGTATCGCGACGCGTCGGGCGCCGTTCGCGTCTTTCGCTACTACGACTTCTACGCGACCGAAATCACGACGCGCGGTCTGGCCTTCTTCCGCATGAGCAAACGTGGTGTCTCGGCCGAACCGTCCGGACGTCCCGTCGTCGATCGCGCGATATTTGCCAGGGCCACGCCGACGGTCCTGCTCGACGACTACGCGCACGGTCTCGACGCACTGCGCGCGCGCCCCGAGATCGATGCGCAGCGCATCGTCCTGTCCGGCGCGAGCGAGGGCACGCGGCTCGCCACGGAGCTCGCCCTGCGATCGCCTGGCGGGATCGTCGGTCTCGCGCTGGCCGGCTACGCGGCCGACAACCAGCACGACACGGTGGTGTGGCAGAACAGCGCCGGCCCGTGGCGCGGCATTCAGAAGCTCTTCCCCGCCGCGGGTGACGGTGTGCTGACGCAGCGTGAATACGAGGCCGCCGTGGCGGCCGACGCGACGCTCGCGGCACGCGTCCCGTTCGCCGCCATCGATGCCGACGGCAACGGGAGCGTCGACGCCGACGAGATGGCGCGTGTGGTCCGGCCGCGCCTCGACGCGCTCCTGCAGGCGGTCGAGAATCGCAATGACGATCTGATCTGGCAGGCCGTGGTGAACCTCTCGTCCGCGTACCTGCTCGATGGCTGGGACGGTCCGCCAAACTACCAGCGTCTCCTGGAGGTGGACGTGCCGATCGCCATCTTCCACGGCAGTCTCGACAACACCACGCGCGTCGAGGGCGTGCACGAGACCGAGGCGGCCTTCCGCGCCGCAGGGAAGACGAACCTCGAGGTTCACGTCTACGCGGATTACGATCACGATCTGAACTGGACGGTCGAATCAGCGGCGGCCGGCGGACCACAGCCGTTTCGCGACGCGTTTGCGTTCATGGCCGCGCGCGCCGGTGGTACGAAATGAACGCATCGCCGCCACCTCCCGAACCGTCGCGTCCGCCCTTCGACGCACGACGCCTGGCATGGGCCGGGGCGGCCGGCCTGATCGGCGGCACGGCCGTCGGCCTCCTGTTCGGCCTTGCCGGCAGTTCCGGCGGCGTGGCCGGCCTCGTCGCGGGAGCCGTGGCGATCGGACTCGTGCAGTTGGTCTACGCGAGGTGGAAACCTCGCGCGTGACGAGCTCTGGTGCCGCACAGGCTTTGCCAATGTTTGACATCCTCGAGGGGTTCGGGAATCATCGGCCGAGGACACCATGAACGTTTCGCTGACGCCTGAGCTTGAGAAGTTCGTCGACGACAAAGTCGAGAGCGGTCTCTACAACAACGCCAGTGAAGTCGTACGCGAGAGCCTGCGGCTCCTCAAGGAGCACGACGAGATCCGCGTGAAATGGCGCGAGCAGATCGAGCGGGGCTGGCTCGACGCGCAGGCGGGCCGCGTGGTCGATGGACGCAAGACGATGGCCGAGGCCAGGGCGCGCCTGAAGAACGCGTCAAAAAAACGCGCCTGACGCCGTGCGGTATCAGCTCACCGAGGCCGCGCAGCGTCACGTCGACGAAATCACCTCGTTCATCGCCGGAGACAGCGTCGACGCGGCACTCAAAGTTCTGGACGCGCTCGAGAACGCGTTCGAGCTTCTCGCCGGCCAACCAGGCGTCGGTCACTCGCGCGAGGATCTGACGGATCGTTCCCTGAAGTTCTGGCGGGTGTTCTCGTATCTCGTCGTCTACGATCCCGCCAGCACACCGCTAACCGTTGTTGCGGTTCTCCACGGAGCGCGCGATCTCGGGCCGCTCTTGAAAGACATCGAACCCTGACGAGATTCGAAACGTCCGGCGCCGGCGACGAGTTGCACGGCGCCTTTCTCAGTCCACCAGCGCCTTGAAGATGTGCACGTTCTGCTCGATCAGATCGCGCAGCAGGTAGTACTCGCCGCGTTTGAACTGGTTGCCCAAGCGGACGACCAGGTACTGCGGTGCGCCGGCCGGTCTGGATTTGTCCAGGTAGCCTGGGGCCGGCTTGACGGGCACCCGCACGTCACGGCCGACCTGCGACGCGTCGAGGAATTCGTAGCCCATGTCCTCGCCTTCCGGGTTGATGCGCACGAGAGCCTGCTGCTGCAGCCACTCGGGCGGTTGCGTCAGCAACTGCTGGTAGCGGACGAGCGGCTTCTGGTACAGCTTGCCGAAGATGCTGTCGAACGTCGCGTCGTCGAGCTGCTGGCCGGCGGCGGCGTAGTTGCGCGTCATCTCGCTGCGCTCGTGCGCCAGGGCCTTTTGCACGAGGCCGATCTGCTTGCGCAGGAATTCCTCGCGGCTCACGTACTCGAACGGCAACCGGCCGCCACGGGTGAACCAGTAGGTGTCCTCGTATTCACTCCGGATGTGGACGTAGCCGTCCTCCGCCTGCGGCAGGCCATTGACCAGCCATTCGCCGAACAAGCTGTAGAAGCCGAACCTGGAATCCTCATCGCGCGCGTTCTGATTGTTCGGGTCGAAGTCGGTGGGCAGCCGGTACGCGCCATGGTGCAGGCCGGTGTTGATGGAGATGTAGGCGGAAAAGGCGTAGTGCCCATCCTTGTCGAACCTGCCGTTGGACAAGCAGGAATACGGGTAACTGAGCACGCGGAAATTCCACGGGTGCATGTACGCGGGCATGCCGTACTCAGGGGTGAACACGGTGCCGCCAGTGCGGGTTTCGAAGCCGTTCGGCGCGAAGCCAGCGAACATCGGCTTGATCTGCGCCAGCACCGCCGCCGCGCCGGCCACACGGGGATTGAAGGCGTCGTCTCCGCGCGCACCCGAGGTGCGGCCCACCGCGCTCGCATCACAACTGGCCTGCATCTCGGCGAGCGGCACGGCCGGGCCGGAGGGAACGGGCCTGACGTCGTCGGGCGTTTGCGCAGTTGCCGCCTGCGGCAACAGGCCTGCGCACGTCCCCAGGACTACGACGGCGACGGCGAGGATCGTCGTATCGCGTTGCATGGTGGGCTCCCATCGTTCGACAGGCCGGAACGTTACCACGCGCCGGGAAGTCGGTCACCCGGTCAGCTGACGGCTCACTGCGCCGGTGCGGCTGGCCGAAGGCGTTCGATCGGCACGGCGATCGGCACGCGCTGGTTGCGAGCGGCGCCGGCGAGCGGCTGGCCCGCGAACTGGTCGCCCCAGAACCACAGCGTGCCATCGCCGGTGCGCGCGAACGTCTGGATCCCGAACGGCCAGTAGCCCTCGACGCCGCCTGCCAGCTTGATCGGCGTGGGACGCGGCTGGAACGCAACGCCACCGGTGCCCAACTGTCCCCAGTCCGAGTTGCCCCACGCGACGAGCGATCCGTTCCGTCGCCGCACGATGATCTGGCGGCCGAGGTCCGATCCCGCCTTCACCTCGACGGCATCGGTGATGCCGGCCACCGGCTGCGGCGTCGGCTGACCCGGATCCATCGTGTCTGCGCGCTCGCCGTTGCCGAGGCCGGCCTGCCCGTTGTGTCCCCACGTCCAGACGCGGCCGTCGCGCGTGACCGCCACGCCGGCACCGACGACACGCACCACCGACACGACGTCGCGGAGCGCCGGGATTTCCGTAGGGGGCTCCGTCCTCGACGTGTGACCGAGACCGAGTTGACCGACGGTGTTCTGGCCCCACGCGAACACGCGGCCGTCGCGCGTCAGCGCCACCCCGTGGCGCGATCCACTGTCGATGCGCACGATGTCGGCGAGCCCCTCGACCGCAAACGGATCGGGGATGCCAATGTCGACGCGTCGTCCGCCGGCGATCGCGGCCGGCGGCTGGCCCCAGGCGCGCACGGTGCCGTCGGTCAGCACGGCCATGGCCTCGTGATCCTTGGCCGACAGGCTGACGACGTTGCTGAGACCCTCGACGCGCGCCGGTGTATGCCGCGCGTCGTCCTTCCCGGCAAGCGCCACGCCGAGCTCACCCGACTGGCCCAGGCCCCAGGCCCACACCGTGCCGTCCTCGAGCACCGCATACGACGTAGCGATCGACGCCATGACCTGGATGGCCCTGCCAGGAAGATCGACCGGCATGGAGGGCTCGAACGTCAACGTCGCGGTCCTGGGCCGGCCGAGTTGGCCATGGCGGTTGTCTCCCATCGCGGTGACGACGCCATCGGACCACAGCGCGAGGATGTGCCGCGAGCCGGCCATGTCGACGATGTGCGGCGCCTGCGCATCGGGTTGCGCCGTGACCACGAGCGCGGCGGCCACGACGGTCGAGAGGAGAATTCGCATGCGGCATTCTAGTACCCGATCCCGCGTTCAACGACGATGGCGGCGGTGTGGCTGAAAGCTGCTATAGTGCCGGCCTCATGTCCACATCGATCCTCCGGCGTACCCTCTGCGGCGTCGCGTTGGCGGCAGCCGCGCTCGTTGTCACGCACGTGAGCGCGCAGCAACCCCAGGCGCAGGCGCCGCGCGTGCGCGCGCTGCTCATCAGTTCGGGGGCGTTTCACGACTACCTGAAGCAGTCCCAGATATTCGTGGACGCCGTGGGTGCCGCCGTGCCGGTGGACTGGACGATTGCGCTGCAGGGCAGCCCGCGCGGCACGGCCACGCGGTATCCCATCTACGATGCGGCCGACTGGGCGCGCGGCTTCGACATCGTCATTCACAACGAGTGCTCGGCTGACGTGGCCGATCCGGCGTTCATCCGCCGGATCACCGACGCGCACCGCACCGGCCGGGTGCCCGCGATGGTCATCCACTGCGCGATGCACTCGTATCGCGCCGCGGAGGTCGACGACTGGCGCGAGTTCCTCGGCATGACCAGCCGCGTGCACACGCCGCAGTTCCGCATCCCCGTGAAGTGGGCGGACGATCCGATCGTGCGCGGCCTTCAGGCGGACTGGGTCACGCCCATGGACGAGCTGTACGTCATCGAGAAGGCGTGGCCAGGCGCGCGGCCGCTGGCCACCGCGGTGGACTATCGCGATCAGCGCGAATACCCCGTGGCGTGGACGCACGACTACGCCGGCGTGCGCGTGTTCGGCACCACGCTCGGCCACGGCACGGCCACGTGGGAAGATCCCGTGTATCAGCA
>CAZVHY010000097.1:0-1873 GCA_964627115.1 uncultured Solibacteraceae bacterium
GCCGACAGCCAGCAGTTCATCCTCGGCGCCGAGGTCGACGCGTTCGAGCGCGATCTCGCGGCGCGCCTCGAGGTCGATCACGCCATCGGCGTGTCGTCGGGCACCGACGCCTTGCTCGCGGTGCTCATGGCGATCGGCATCGGACCCGGTGACGAGGTCATCACGCCGACGTACTCGTTCTTCGCCACGGCCGGCTGCATCGCACGCCTCGGCGGCACGCCGGTCTTCGTCGATATCGATCCCGACACGTTCAACGCCACCGCGGCGGCCGTCGAACGCGCCATCACACCGGCCACGCGCGCGATCGTCGTCGTCCACCTGTTCGGCCTGGTCGCGGACATGACGGCCCTGAAGACGGTGGCCGATCGGGCAGGCGTGCCGATCGTCGAGGATGCCGCGCAGGCGATTGGCGCACGCGTGGGTGAGCGGCAGGCCGGTAGCCTGGGCGCCGCCGGCTGCTTCTCGTTCTTTCCGTCGAAGAATCTCGGTGCGTTCGGCGACGCCGGCCTGGTCACCACCAACGACGCGGCGCTCGCGCGCGAGGTGCGCCTGCTGCGCAATCACGGCATGGAACCGAAGTATCACCACGCGCGCATCGGCGGCAACTTCCGCCTCGACGCGATCCAGGCCGCCGTGCTCCGCGTGAAGGCGCCGCACCTCGACGCATGGACCGACGCGCGGCGGCGTAATGCGGAGCGCTACCGTCAGCTTGCCGGCGAATTCGATCTCACTGGCGATCTCGTCCTGCCGATCGAGCCGGCAGGCTATCGGCACATCTACAACCAGTTCGTCATCCGGACGGAACGGCGCGACGCGTTGCGCGCGCACCTGGCGGAGCACCAGGTGGGGACGGAAATCTACTATCCCGTGCCGTTCCATCGTCAGGCGTGTTTCCAGGCGTTCGTCCGCGAGGGCGACACGTTCCCGCACGCCGATCGGGCGGCCGCCACATCGCTCGCGTTGCCGATCTACGGCGAGCTCACCGTTGAACAGCAACGGCACGTGATGGCGTCGATTGCCGGGTTCCTGGTGGGGAGGTCATGAAGTTGCTGGCGCTGGTGGTTGGAGCAGGCGGACAACTTGGCGAGGCAATGGTCGACCAGTTGTCGGTGCGCCACGAGGTGGTGGCGCGCACACGCAAGGAGCTCGACGTCACCAATCGCGATGCCGTGATGGCGGAGGTGGCTGACGTCACGCCGGACGTCATTGTGAACTGCTCGGCGTACACGAACGTCGACGGGGCAGAGGACGATCCGGTGGCCGCGCTCGAAATCAACGCCATGGCCGTTCGTCTGCTGGCCAACGCCGCGGCCGCCATCGACGCGACGCTCGTGCACTACAGCACCGACTTCGTCTTCGACGGCACGATCGATCGTCCCTACACCGAAGACGACGCCCCGAATCCGCGCGGCACCTATGCGATGTCGAAGCTGCTCGGCGAGTGGTTCGCGGCCGAGGCGCCGCGCCACTACGTGCTGCGTGTCGAGAGCCTGTTCGGCGGGGCGCGCGCCCGCAGCAGTGTGGACCGCATTCTCGAGAACCTGCGCGCCGGACAGCCCGTGCGCGCCTTCTCGGATCGTTCGGTGTCACCGACGTTCGTCGATGACGCGGTGATGGTGACCAGTGAGCTGCTGCGGCTCGACGCGCCGTTCGGGCTGTACCACTGCGTCAACAGCGGCTGGACGACGTGGGTGGGGCTGTCGCGCGAGCTCGCGCGTCTCGTCGATCGGCCCGACGCCGAGATCCAGGAAACGCGCATGGCCGACGCGAAGCTCCGCGCCGCCCGGCCGCTCTTCGCGGCGATGTCGAATCAGAAGCTCATCGATCTGGGCATCGCCGTGCCGACGTGGCAGGACGCGCTGAGGCGGTACGT
>CAZVHY010000097.1:1973-3486 GCA_964627115.1 uncultured Solibacteraceae bacterium
GCGTCCGGCGGAATCGGTGTGTCGGCATAGTGCGCGCGGCGGACGACGACGCGGTTGCACTCGACGGCGACGAGGCGTCCGTCGACGCCGAGATGGTCGAGCAGCTCCTGCACGGTCATCGCGCGCGGCAGGGTCGTGTCGTCGCCATTCAGAACAATGCGCATGTCAGGTCACCAAACGGGCGCACGAGGTCGTGCGTGTGGCGGAGCGGATCGGGCCGGGCGTCCACGGGGCCGGTCCATGCCGGCGGCGGCACGGCGGCCGCGCGTGCGAGGAGCCGTTCGTAGTCGTCGGCCATACGCGCCACCGTGTGTTCGCGTTCCCACCACGCGCGCGCCGCACCGCCCAGACGCGTGCGCAGCGCGGGATCGGTGGCCAGCCGGGTCATGGTGAGGTCGAGCGAGTGCCGTTGATCGAGGACGTCGATGGCGACGGTGACCGGTGCGCCGGCGTTTCGTCCCGCGCGCGGCTGCCACGTCTGCGGATCGAGCGCGGGCACGTCCACGTGCTGTTCGAGATCGAGCACGACCGTGGCGCGGCCCGCGGCCAGCGCCTGCAGCCACGGGCCCGACGTTTCGCGCGCCGTGGGCCACCGCAGGTTCAGGCTGATGTCGATCGCCGCGATCGCGCGCACGAAGGCGTCGTCATCCAGCGTCGGTGCGAGGGTGACGTGCGGCCCGAGGTCGAGATGCGCGATCCGATCCGCCAGGCCGAGATGCGGATCCGGCGCGCCGCCGAGCAGCAGGTGCGCGCGCGGCACGAGACGACGGAGACGTGCGAAGGCGTCGAGTACCTCCGGCACGCACTTGTCGGCGGTCAGTCCGCCGAACACGCCGAGGAGCACCGCGTCGTGCGCAATGCCCAGACGCCGGCGCGCATCGTCGCGGTCGGCGTCGGTGTACGGCACGTCGCGTCCCATGCCCAGGGCGACGTATTCGACGATCGTCGAGGGATAGGCGGCCTGGAGCGATCGCGCACCGCCGCGCGTGTGCACGCCCACCGCGCGTGACGCCTCGACGGCCGATCGCACCATGGGCCAGAGATAGTGGTAGCGGCCATCGAATCCGGTGATCGCCAGTTCCGCGAGATCGGGCGACGCTTCCGGGTGATTGAAGACGAACGCGCGCCGGTACGCGTCGGCCGATGCCGGGGTGATGAGATCCGCGCCGCGCGAGTGGTGCAGGTGCGCGTCGTGCAGGATCGTGAGACCGGGACACGCCATGAGGTACGGCCAGATGAACGCGTGCGCGGTCGAGTTCCCCATCTGGTAGACGACCAGATCGTACTGCTGCCGGTGCTGGCGCCAGAGGAAGTCGTGTGCCGACTGCACGCGCACGTCGCCCGGCTGCGGCGCGTCGTTGCCTGCGCGCGTGGCAGACGGCACACGGCGGCGATCGACGAAGACATCGATCGCCGACCCGCGGGCGGCGAGAACACGCGTGACGTCGACGGAGCGTCCGGCCACGCCGCTCGTCTCGGGGGGCCAGGGGGTGAACCAGGCGAGGCGCACGCC
>CAZVHY010000097.1:3586-6440 GCA_964627115.1 uncultured Solibacteraceae bacterium
TTCGCATTCTGGGGACTGGCCGCTGCCGCGGTCGTGACAGCGCTGCTCGTCGTCGGCCAGCGCCATGCCGTGCGCGCGCTGGTCACGCTCGTCCTGCTCGTCGCGAGCGTGGCCGGTCTGTTCCTGCTGCTGTCGGCGCCGCTGGCGGCGGTCGCGCAGATCGTGCTGCACGCCGGTGCGCTCCTCGTGATCGCGCTGCCGGTGCTCGTGTTCCTCGACGCGCCCGGCGAGCCGGGCGGCGTCCAGGCGACCCCGGTTGCCGCGCCGCGGCGCATTGGCGTGACGCTCGTCGTGCTGCTCGCCGCAGAGCTCGCCTGGGCGCTCCGTCAGGTTCGCGCGGCCGACATGCCGCCCGCAGACGCGCTGCCCGATCGTGGCGTCATGGTCATCGTGCAGACGATGGTGTTCGACTATCCGGCGGCCCTGCTGTCGATCGGCGTGCTCGCCGTCGTCGCGGTGGCCGGGGCCTCGCGGCTGGTGAGGCGCGAGATCCCGTGATGTTGCCCGACCCCACGTTCAATTCGTACCTGATGTTGTCTGCCGTGATCTTCTGCATCGGTACGGCCGGCGTGTTCCTGCGCGGGAGTCTCGTGACCGTGCTGCTGTCGGTGGAGGTGATGCTCACCGGCGTGACGCTCGCGTTCGTCGCGGCCGACCGCTATCTCGGCAGCGTCGACGGACAGATCGCGTCGGCGTCGATCGTGGTGGCCTCGTTGTGTCAGCTGGCCGTCGGACTGGCCGTGGCCGTCGTGCTCGTACGGCAGCGCGACAGCCTCGATCCCGACGAGATGACGGATCTGAAGTGGTGACGCTCACCGTGACGATGGCCGTGCTGCAGGGCGTGCTGGTGGTGTCCTACCTGGTGATCTGTCGCGCGCGGCCAGCGTCGTCTGATGTCGGTGCGCGTGTGGCGACCACGGCCGCGGCCGTCGCGCGCACCATCGACGTCGTGGTGATTGACAGCGTCGTCAACGGCGTCGGACTCGTCGTGCGCGGCTGGAGCGTCATGCTGCGGCGCGTCCAGTCGGGCGCCGTGCGCCTGCACATCCTGGCGGCCATCGCCGGCATCGTCTCGATGCTCGGGTACTTCCTGTGGCGTTGACGGTCCTGCTCGTCCTGCCGGTTGCCGGCGCGGCGGGTGTGTTGTGGTGCCGCGCGCGCGGCCGTTTCGAGCCGGGGAGGCGCCTGGCACTCGGTGTGTCGCTGGCCATGCTCCTGGCCGTGGCGACGATCTGGGTGTCGTGGGAGTACGACTGGCCCGGCCTGCAGTTCGTCGAGCGCGTGGCGTGGGTCGAGGCACCCGCCGCGGCCTACGACGTCGGCATCGACGGCAGCGGCCTCGTCTTCGTCACGCTCGTCACCTGGGTGCTGGTGCTGGCGCTGGCGATGTCGGCGCGTCTCGGCCGTCGCGCCCCGGCAGGTCTGGCGGCCACGTTGCTCGTCGCCGGCGCCGCGGCCATCGGCGCGGTCGTGGCTCGCGACCTGCTGCTGTGGCTCGCCTGCAGCGAAGTGATGATGTGCGCGACGTTCGTCGCGGTCGGTGGCTGGGGACGCGAACGTCGCGTGTACGCGGCCACGAAGTTCCTGCTGTGTCAGCTGCTCGGCAGCGCCATCCTGTTCGTGACGCTCATCTGGATGGCGTGGCGTCATCAGCTGGCGACCGGTGTGTGGAGCTTTGCGCTCGACGATCTCGTCGCACTCCAGTTGCCGATCGGCGTGCAGCAGTGGATCTGGCTCGCGTTCGTCATCGCCTGTGCCGTGCGCCTGCCGCTCGTACCGCTGCACACGTGGCTTACCGATCTGCTCGCGCAGGCCTCGACGCCCGCCGCCATTCTGATTGGCGGGGCCGTGGTGCCGGTTGGCGCGTACGGGCTCGTGCGCATTGCCGTGCCGCTCGTGCCCGACGCGGCCATGGCGTTCGGGGCCTGGCTCGCGGTGCCGGCGGCCATCGGCGTCGTCTACAGCGCAATTGCGGCGCTCGGCCAGGCCGATCTGCGGCGCATGACGGCCTGTCTGCTCGTTGGCTACGTCGGTGTCGCGGTCGCCGGTGTCTCGGCAACGACGCCGCAGGGCCTGGTGAGCGCGCAGGCGCAGCTCGTCGCCGGCGGTCTCATGGCCGGCGCCTGGCTGCTCGCGACGGCGATGCTCGCCGAGCGCCGGCAGACGACGCACATTGCCGAGTTCGGCGGCTTGTGGCGCGTGGTGCCGGGACTGTCGATGGTCGTCGTGCTCGTGGCGGCCGCGGCGATGGCCCTGCCGGGCACCGTGGGATTCGTGACGGCGTCGGCAGCGCTCGAGGCCGTGGCGGCGAGCGGCACCATCGCGTTCGCGCGTGTGCTGGCGGGCGTTGCGCTGGCCGGCGTCGTCGTGCTCGGGGCGGCGGTGTTGTGGACCGCACATCGTGTCGTGGGCGGCGAGCGCACGAGCGATCGCAATCGCGCGCTGCGCGACATGACCGGCGCCGAGTGGCTCACGATCGCGCCGGTCGTGGTCGTGATGATCGTGCTCGGCCTGTGGCCGGAACCGCTGCTGACCTTCATGGCGCCGATCGCGGCCGGCGCGTCCACCGCACGTGACGTGGCCCTGGTGCTGGTGCCGTAGCTGATGGCCACGGCGATGCTCCCGTTCGTGCCGACGCTCCTCGTCGCCCTGACCGCGTGTGTCGTGCTGGCGCTCGAGCGCGAACGCGGCGCCGATGACGCGGGCGCGACAACGACGACCGGCGCGGTGATGGGGCTGGTGCCCGCGCTGGTGGCCTCGATGCTCCTGTGGGCGCGCGGGCCGGAGGCCGAAGCCGCGGTGGACGTCGACCTGTTCGCGTCGGGCTTCCACGTCATCTTCTGCCTGCTCGGCG
>CAZVHY010000097.1:6540-10314 GCA_964627115.1 uncultured Solibacteraceae bacterium
GGCGTTCCTCCTGTTCGCGCTGGCCGGTGCGATGGTGGCGGCGTCTGCGCGCGATCTCGTGACCGCGATCCTCGGCGTGCAGACCGTGTGGCTGGCCAGCCTCGTGGCCGCTGGTCTCGGACGTGCGCGCGACGCGGCGCCCGAGTTCACGTTCAAGGGCGCCATTGCCGGTGCGGTCGTCTTCGGCGCGTGGTGGTTCGGCGCCGCGCTCGTGTACGCGATTGCGGGCACCATGCGCCTCGAACTGCTGGCCGCGCGTATTGCCGCGTCGAGCCTCGATCCCAACGTCCTCGTGCTCGTCGCCATGGTGCTCGCGCTGGCCGGCATGAGTTTCGTCGTCGCGGCGGTGCCGTTCCACCTGTGGAGTGCCGATGCCGGCGAAGGCACCGACGCCATCACGGCGGCGTTCATCACAACGACGCTCCGGCTGGCCGGGTTCGCCGTGATGCTGCGCGTGCTGATGACGGCGCTCGAGCCGCTGCGCGTCGAGTGGCTGCCCGTGCTGTCGGCCATTGCGGGACTGAGCCTGATCGTCGGCGCGGTCGTGGCCGTGGCGCAGTCGAACGTGCGCCGGCTGCTCGCGCACATCGGCGTGGCGCACGCCGGCTGTCTGATGGTGGGCCTGGCGGCCGCGAGTCAGGCCGGCAAGGCGGCCACGCTGTTCGCGCTCGTCAGCTGGGCCGTGGCCAATGCGGGCGCACTGACCGCGCTTGGTTCGCTCTCCGCCGATCGCCGGTACGACGACGTGCGCGACTTTGCCGGGCTTGGCGACGAGCGTCCCGTGGTCGCGGCCGTGCTGGCCGTGTGCCTGCTGTCGCTGGCCGGGCTGCCGCCGTCGATGGGGTTTGTCGCGAAGTGGCTCGTGCTGTCGGCTGCGCTGCAGGAAGGGCTCGTGCCGATGGCCGTGCTCGCGGCCGTCGCCAGCGTCGTGCTCGCGTTTGCATGTCTCCGGCTCGTCGTGCAGATGTACATGACGAGCGCGCACGGGCCGAGGCGTCGCACGATCGTGCGACGCCGGCGGCTTGCGGGCGCGATCGCGGCGGCCGCGCTGATCGTCGCGTGCGGCCTCTGGCCCGGGCCCGTGCTGGCGGCGATGACGCGCATGGCCGCGTCGATTTTCTGAGGACGCGCGTCGTTTGCGGCGCCCGCGTCGACGCGATAGGATGCTGCGTCTGCCCCGTACGCCATGACCCGTCCGCCTTCAGATGAACGTGTGCTGCCCGACCGGCCCGAGTACCGCCCGGTCGAGCGCTTCTGGCCGTACGCGGAGCTCTCCGAGCAACCCGGCGACGACGAGCTCGCGGACCTGCACCCGGAGTTGCGATCCGTGCTCTTCGGCGCGCCGGTGCTGCCGTTCTCGATCTCGCTGGCGTTTCCGGCGTTCGAGGGAGAGAACTACGAGCGCGCACTGACGCGCGCGCGTGCGGCCGACGAGTACACGGCGTTCGAGTCCGATGGGGTCTTGACGCACCGCGCACGGTTCTTCCCTGGCGGTCGTGCCGCCGACCTGCGCGATCTCTACGAGCTGGTGGGGCCGGTGCCCGGCAGCGAGGTGCTCATCGACGACAGACCCGTGCCGTATGCGCGCGAGCTGTGGCTGCCGCTGGTGTGGTTCCTGATTCGTTGACGTGAGCGAACGGGCGGGGGAGTGTGAGACGAGGGAACTGACGAGGCCGGCGCCGATGGCGCCGGCCTCGCCCGGTCTAGCTTGGCTTGGTGACGTTGCCGGCCTGCGGTCCCTTGGGACCGTCGACGATCTCGAACTCGACCTGCTGGCCTTCTTCGAGCGTCCGGAAGCCGGATCCCTGAATCGCGGAGAAGTGCACGAACACGTCGTTGCCTCCCTCGCGCTCGATGAATCCGTAGCCCTTCGCGTTATTGAACCACTTGACCTTACCGGTGATGCGCATACTACTTGCCTGCCTTACGACACATGCGGCGGAAGCCACCGCACCGAACCCCATCGTGGGCGCTGCGAGCGCGACAGGGATCAAAAAAGACCGCGAAAAACGCGGTCTCAACTCAACGAGACGCCGGCCCGCCCAACGTCAACGCGCGACTATACATATGCGTGGTATGGCTGTCAAGGCACTATGAAAGGATGTGTAGGCCGTTGTCTCCCGACTCGTTGACAGGTCCGGGCGTGCATTCCTGCCGCCGGTTTTCTCTCCTGAGGATGTTGCTGCCATGCGTGCGTTGCTGAGCGTTTCCGACAAAACCGGCCTGGTTCCGTTCGCCACCGCGCTGGCCGGCGCCGGCTGGGACCTCGTCTCCACGGGCGGCACCGCCCGCGCCCTGGCCGAGGCCGGGTTGCCGGTCGTGGCGGTCTCGGACGTCACCGGATTTCCGGAGATGCTCGACGGCCGCGTCAAGACACTGCACCCGCGCGTACACGGCGGCATCCTCGCGCGCCGCCACCGGCCCGACGATCTCGCCGCGCTGGCCGCGCACGACATCACGCCCATCGATCTGGTGGTCGTCAATCTCTATCCGTTTGCGAAGGCCGCGTCGACGCCCGGGATCGCGTTCGACGATCTCGTCGAGGAGATCGACATCGGCGGACCGAGCCTCGTTCGTGCCGCCGCCAAGAACTTCAGGGACGTCCTGGTCGTGGTCGAACCGGCGGACTACGACCGCGTGCTCGAGGCGATCACCGCCGAAGGTGGCGCGTCGCCGTCGCTGCGGTTCGATCTCGCGCGGCGCGCGTTCGCGCACACCGCCGCCTACGATCGCATGATTGCGACGACGCTCGAGGCGGTACGCGTCGACGAAGTGCGCGGCGACTTTCTCCGCGACGAGGTGGCGGCAGGTGACGCGCTGCCGGCGGTGTGGACACCGACGCTCACGAAGGTGCGCGACCTGCGGTACGGCGAGAACCCGCACCAGTCGGGCGCGTGGTACGCCGCGGGCGGGACGGGATTCGGCGCGGCCACCGTGCACCAGGGCAAGGAGCTCTCGTTCACGAACCTGCTCGATCTCGACGCGGCGGCGCGCATTGCGTTCGAGTTCGACGAACCCGCGGCGGTCGTCATCAAGCACACCAATCCGTGCGGCGTGGCCACGGGCACGACGCTCGTCTCGGCGTATGCGCGGGCGCGCGAGGCCGATCCCCTCTCGGCCTTCGGCGGCATTGTCGGACTCAACCGGCCGATCGACGCCGACACCGCGCGCGAGCTCGTCTCGACGTTCATCGAAGCCGTGATCGCGCCGGGCATCAGTCACCCGGAAGAGGTGCTGCCGATCCTGGCGGCCAAGGCCAACCTGCGTGTCGTCACGGCCGCCTTCACCGATCTCGATCGCGAACGCGACGTGCGCTCCATCGTCGGCGGCTGGCTCGTGCAGGATCGCGATCGTGTCAGCGAAGCGCGCGAGCGGTGGCCGGGGCACGATGCCGCACGCGTGGTCACGCGGCGCGCGCCGACGCCCGACGAGTGGCAGGCGCTGCGGTTTGCGTGGCGCGTGTGCGCGCACGTCAAGTCGAACACCGTGATCTTCACGCGCCCCGACGTCACCGTGGCCGTGGGCGCCGGGCAGATGAGCCGCGTCGATGCCGTGAAGACGGCCATCATGAAAGCGGGCGATCGCCTGAAGGGGACCGTGGCCGCGTCCGACGCGTTCTTCCCGTTCCGCGACGGGCTCGACAGCCTCGCGCAGGCCGGCGCGACGGCCGTCGTGCAGCCGGGCGGCTCGGTACGCGACGCCGAGGTGATTGCCGCGGCCGATGAGCACGGCCTGGCCATGGTGTTCACCGGACGCCGGCACTTCCGGCACTGA
>CAZVHY010000097.1:10414-11930 GCA_964627115.1 uncultured Solibacteraceae bacterium
CGGGCCGCGGGCGGCGGAGGACAGCGGGCAGCGGGCGGCGGGGAACGACGGGCCGCGGGCCGCGGGCCGCGTGTGGCGGTGGCTGCTCATCGCGGCGCTGCCCGTGTACTTCATCTTCCTGGGTGCGAACTCGATCTGGGACGCCAACGAGGCGTTCTACGTCGATACGCCCAGGACGATGGTCGAGACCGGCGACTACGTCACGCCGTACTTCAACGGCGTGGAGCGCGTGAACAAGCCCGTGTTGAGCTACTGGGTGGTGGCCGCGCTGTATCACGCGTTTGGCGTGTCGGTGACGGTCGAGCGGCTGGGCATTGCGATGGGCGCGATGGGCATCATCGCGGCCGCATGGATGCTCGGGCGCGTGCTCGGATCGCCGCTCACCGCACTGCTGGCCGCACTGTTGGTCGCCACCGCGCCGCGCATGGTGATGTTCTCGCGCCGCATCTTCATCGACATCTGGATCACCGCGTTCATGGCGCTGACGCTGGCCTGCTTCGCCATGGCCGAGCGCTTCCCGCGGCATCGTCGTCTCTGGCTGATCGCGATGTACGTGGTGATGGGCCTTGGCGTGCTGACGAAGGGACCGATTGCCATCGCGTTTCCCGTGCTCGTGTGCGCGATCTGGATGACGGTCGAGCGGCGCTGGTCCGATCTCGGCCGGATGATGACTGTGCCGGGCGCGGCGATCGTGCTGGCGATTGTCGTGCCGTGGTACGCGGCCCTGTATCAGGTGCACGGCTGGGGACCGATCGAACAGTTCTTCATTGGTGAGAACGTGGGCCGCTACACGGGCGGCATGCCGTCGGAGGGCCGTGGGTGGCTCTTCTACCTGCCCGTGCTGTTCGGCGATCTCTTCCCGTGGGCGCCGTTGCTGCTCGTGCCGATCGCGCGCGCCTGGCGGCCGGCGGCGCCGGGCGAAACGTCCACGGACGCGTCGCTGCGCCGGCTGCTCTGGATCTGGATCGTGTCGATCGTGGCCGTGTTCTCGCTCTCGCAGAGCAAGCAGGACCTGTACATTTTTCCGGTCGTGCCGGCAGTCGCCGCGCTGGTCGCGCATGCGCTCGTGCGGCACTTCGCGTCAGCAGACCGGTGGATGACGACGCTCGTCTCCGTGGTGGCGATCGCGTCGATGGTTTTCGGACTCGCGGCGTACTGGCTCTTCGGCGGCGGCTATTACCAGCTCGCGGGTCTGCCGGCCGTGGCGCTCGTGTGCGCCATCGGCGGTGCCGCAACGCTCTGGTTCGTCGTGCAGTCTCTGCGGGCGCACGCGGTTGCCGCCCTGGCCGCGACGTTCGTGGCCTTCAACTACCTCTTCGTCGCCGTGGTGTTGCCGAGCGTCGAGCGGCTCAAGCCATCAGTGCCACTGGCGGCGGAGATTCAGCGCCGCGCCGGTGACGACGGCCATATCGGCGCGTATCACCTGATGTTTCCCAGCCTGATCTACTACGTGGGCCGGCCCATTCACGAGATCGGCAACGAAGACGAGGCGCGCACGTTCTTCGCACCCGATCGT
>CAZVHY010000098.1:0-1236 GCA_964627115.1 uncultured Solibacteraceae bacterium
TCATCGTCGCTCGGCGCGGTGCTGACCATCGCGCGCAGCGTCGAGCCCGCGCCGATCGCGATCGACCGGCAGCCACCGCTCGCGTCCGTCGCGCGTCGTCCAGTATTCATCTGAGTGAGTTCCCCGGGGCTTCGGCCCCGGGGCTCCGTTCTCCGTCGGCCGTAGGGGCGGACCTTGTGTCCGCCCGCCGTGTCTGGGCCGACACGAGGTCGGCCCCTACAGCACCGGTCGTCGCCTTCCAGGCTCCTCCCAGCCTGCCGCCTCCCAGCCTTCTTCGTAGTATCTTCTTTGCCCGATGACAACGAAGCGTGCACTGATCACCGGCATCACCGGTCAGGATGGTTCCTATCTCGCCGAACTGCTGCTCGACCAGGGATATGAGGTGTTCGGCCTCACCCGGCGGTTGTCGGCCCAGAACTACTGGCGCATCGAGCACCTGCTGGACCGGCTCACCCTCATTCCCGGCGACCTGCTCGATCAGTTGTCACTCATCCGCGTGCTCGAACGCGTGAAGCCGCACGAGGTCTACAACCTGGCCGCGATGTCGTTCGTGCCGGCGTCCTGGGATCAGCCCATGCTGACCGGCGAGTTCAACTCGCAGGGTGTCACGCGCGTGCTCGAGGCCGTGCGTGTGGTCGACCCGTCGATCCGCATCTACCAGGCGTCCTCGTCGGAGATGTACGGCAAGGTGCGCGAGGTGCCGCAGACGGAGATGACCCCGTTCTATCCGCGCAGCCCGTACGGCGTCTCGAAGGTGTTCGCCCACTACATCACGGTGAACTACCGCGAGAGCTACAACCTCTTCGCGGTCTCGGGCATCCTCTTCAACCACGAGTCGCCGCGACGCGGCCTCGAGTTCGTCACGCGCAAGGTCACCGACGGCGTGGCGAAGATCAAGCTGGGACTGGCGAAGGACCTGCGACTCGGCAACCTCGACGCGCACCGGGACTGGGGCTTCGCCGGCGACTACGTGCGGGCCATGTGGCTGATGTTGCAGCAGGACGAACCCGACGACTACGTCATCGCCACGGGCGAAGCGCACTCGGTACAGGAGCTGGTCGAGATTGCCTTCGATCATGCCGGGCTCGACTGGAAGAAGTACGTCGCGCTCGATCCGGCCTTCCTGCGCCCGGCCGAAGTCGATCACCTCATTGGCGATCCGTCGAAGGCCCGCGACAAGTTCGGCTGGACGCCGAGCGTGACCTTCGACGGCCTGGTCCGGATGATGGTCGACGC
>CAZVHY010000098.1:1336-9010 GCA_964627115.1 uncultured Solibacteraceae bacterium
TATCCTCGCTTCACCCCAGCTCGAACGTCCGGAGTCCGCCAGACCGAGGCTCCGTATCGCCCGGAGACCCGGTGATTCGAGACCGTCGTCCGTTCCTCCCCGTCCTGATGGCTGCTCTGGCAGCCAGCGTCTTCGCGATCGACTGGTACACGCCGCTGGGCGTGGCGGTCTGGATCCTCTACGTCCTGCCGGTGGCGGTGTCGCTCGTCGGGCGCACACCGGCCGTCCCCCTCTACGTCGCGTCCGCGTGCACGATGGCCATGGTCGCCACGTTCTTCAGCGACGACCGCGGACTGGTCGTCGCGTGGGTCGCCGCGGTCAATCGCGTCTGTGGCATCGCGGTGTTGTGGGTGCTGGCGTTCATGGTCCGGTCGATCATCGCGAATCGCGCGCGCGCCGAACGCGAGAAGTGGATCGGCGGCGAACAGGCAGGCCTGCTCGAGCAGGTGCAGGGCGAGCGATCGGCTGCCGACATCGGCGACCGTGCGCTGTCAGTGCTCGCCAACGCGCTCCAGGGCACCATCGGCGCGGCCTACGTGTCCGATGGGACGGACTTCCGTCTCATCGCCACGCTCGGCCTGTCCTCCTCGGCCGACGTCCCGTCGGTCGTCGTGCCGGGTGAAGGCCTCGGCGGCGCCGCCCTCGTGTCGCGCCGGATCGAGCAGGTGTCCGACGTCGCGCCCGACGCGTTTCCGCTGCGCTCGGCGTTCATCAACGCCCCGCCCACGGCAATCGTCCTGGTGCCCCTCATCGCGGACCACGCCGTCGAGGGCCTGCTCGAGATCGGTCTGCGGCGACCACTCGACGCGCAGGGCCTCGCGCTGCTCGATCGCGTGCAGTCGGGCCTGGCGGTCGCGTTGCGCACCGCCGCGCACCGCTCGCGCATCCGTCTTCTCCTCACCGAGACACAGCAGCAGGCCGAGTCTCTGCGCCAACAGCAGGAGGAGCTGCGCGTCACGAACGAGGAACTCGAAGAACACGCCGACGCGCTCCGCACCTCGCAGGCGCGCCTCGAAGAACAGCAGGCCGAGCTCGAAGCGTCCAACGCGCAGCTCGAGGCGCAGGCTGTGGAACTCGAACAGCAGAAATCCGGACTCGAGACGGCCCGCGAGGAAGCCGAACGCGCCAGCCGCTACAAGTCCGAGTTCCTCGCGAACATGTCGCACGAGCTGCGCACGCCGCTCAACAGCACGCTCATCCTCGCCCGCCTGCTCGCGCAGAACAAGGACGGCCGGCTCTCGGAGGAGCAGGTGCGCTTTGCCGACACCATCCACACGTCGGGCACGACACTGCTCACGCTGATCAACGACATCCTCGATCTCTCGAAAGTCGAAGCCGGCGCCGCCGACCTCCACATCGGCACGGTGGCGCTGCCGGCGCTCGTCGACACCTTGCAGCGGACGTTCGAGCCGCTGGCCATCGACAAGGGGCTGACGTTCACCGTCGACGTGGCGCCGCTCGCGCCGCGCGACCTGCAGACCGACGCGCAGCGACTGCAGCAGATTCTGACGAACCTCCTCTCGAACGCGCTCAAGTTCACCGAACGCGGCGGCGTCGTCCTGCGCATCCGATCCGAAGGCCGGCAGCAGGTCGCGTTCGAAGTACGCGACACGGGCCCGGGTATCCCGGCGCACCAGCACGAGGTGATTTTCGAAGCCTTCCGTCAGGCCGACGGGAGCACACATCGACGACATGGCGGCACCGGCCTCGGCCTGTCCATCGCGCGACAGCTCGCCCTGCTGCTGGGCGGCGACGTCGTCCTGCAGAGCACGCCGGGCGCGGGCAGCACGTTCACGCTGGTGCTGCCGCTGTCGGAGTCGATCGCACCCGCCGCGGAGCGGCCAGCGGTCACCCTGGCGCAAACGCCGGCCGCAACGACCGCGCGGCCGATCGCCCATGGAGAGCCCTCGTTCGTCGACGACCGCGACCGGCGCGATCGTCCCGGGCGTCTGATCCTCGTGGTGGAAGATGACCCGGCGTTCTCGCGCGTGTTGTACGACACGGCGCACAGCCTCGACTTCGACTGCATCGTGGCCTCGACCAACGACGAGGGCATGACGCTCGCGCGCCGGCTCTCGCCGAGCGCCATCCTGCTCGATGTCGTCCTGCCCGATGGCTCCGGCCTCGCCCTGCTCGATCGGCTCAAGCGGAGCCCGGACACGCGCCACATCCCCGTCCACATCATCTCGGCCGGCGATCACACGCAGACGGCCCTCGCGCTCGGCGCGGTCGGTGCGGCCATCAAACCCGTCCACCACGAAGAACTGGTCGACGCCATCCGCCGGCTCGAAGCCACGCTCGAGCAGCGCGTGCGGCGTGTCCTCATTGTCGAAGACGACTCGACGCTGCGCGACAGTCTCGTCGAGCTGCTCGGTCAACTCGACGACGTGACGATTCATGCGGCGGGATCGGCGCGCGAGACGCTCGAACAACTCGCCGGGTCGAGCTTCGACTGCGTCATCCTCGATCTCCATCTGCCCGACGCGAGCGGATTCGACGTCCTCGAAACGATGAGTGGCAACGAGCGCTACTCGTTCCCGCCCGTCATCGTCTACACGGGCCAGGCGCTCTCGCAGGAGGACGAGCAGCGTCTGCGTCAGTATTCGCGTTCGGTCATCGTGAAGGGTGCGCGGTCTCCGGAACGCCTGCTCGCGGAGGTCACCCTGTTCCTGCACCAGGTCGAATCGCGCCTGCCGCCCGCGGCGCAACGGCTGCTGCGCGTGGCGCGCGAACGCGACGAGGTGTTCGAAGGACGCACGATTCTCGTCGTCGAGGACGACATCCGCAACGTCTTCGCCCTGACGAGCGTGTTCGAGCCGCTCGGCGCGACGGTGCAGATCGCGCGCAACGGCGTCGAGGCTCTCGCGGCGCTGGAACGGCCACGGCCGGACCTGGTGTTGATGGACATCATGATGCCGGAGATGGACGGCCTGACGGCCATGCGTCGCATCCGCGCACAGCCGCACCTGGCGGCGCTTCCCGTCATTGCGCTGACGGCCAAGGCCATGCCCGACGACTACCAGGAGTGTCTGGCCGCCGGCGCCAGCGACTATCTGGCCAAGCCGCTCGACGTCGACAAGCTCGTGTCGCTCTGCCGGGTCTGGATGGCACGCGGATGACCGGCCTCCCGCCGCCCCAGGCGCCGCAGGACGTCGGCGACTTCGATCTCGAGATCGATCTGCTGCTCGAGGCCATCGCGCGCAAGTACTCGTACGACTTCCGCGACTACGCGCGCGCGTCGATGCGCCGCCGCATCCGTTCGGCTCTGGAAGCGATGACGCTCGACAGCGTGTCGCTGCTCCAGCACGAGGTGCTGCACGACCCGCGGCAGTTCACGGCGCTGCTCACACGACTGACCGTGCCGGTCAGCGAGATGTTCCGCGATCCGTCGTACTTCGCGGCGCTGCGCCGCGACGTCCTTCCCCTGCTCGGGACCTGGCCGTCGATCAAGATCTGGGTGGCCGGCTGCAGCACGGGTGAAGAGGTCTACTCGCTGGCGATCCTCATGGACGAAGCGGGCCTGCTGTCGCGCACGCGCATCTATGCGACCGACATCAATCCCGAGTCGCTGCGCACGGCCGAAGCCGGCATCTACACGTTGCCGCGCCTGACACAGTTCACGCAGAACTATCAACGGGCAGGCGGCACACGGTCGCTGGCCGACTACTACACGGCGGCGTACGGCGGCGCCGTCCTCGACCGCCGCCTGCGCGATCGCATCACGTTCTCCGATCACAGTCTGGCCTCCGATCAGGTGTTCGCCGAGGTGCACTTCGTGTCGTGCCGGAACGTGCTGATCTACTTCAACCCGACGCTCCAGGACCGCGCGATCGGGCTGTTCCGGGAGTCACTCGTGACGCACGGCTTCCTTGGCCTCGGTTCACACGAGCGCCTGGCCGCGGGCGACCAGGCGCGCGGCTTCATCGAGCGCAGTCGCGCCGAACGTATCTATCAGCGGGTGGGCGATGCTGGCTGACGCGATCGCCACACTCCACCGCTGCCGGCCCGAGCTGGTCGCGATCGGCGCGTCGGCCGGCGCGATCGACGCGCTGGGTGCCCTGCTGCCACCGCTGTCTGCCGACCTGCGCGTGCCGATCGTTGTCGTCGTGCACCTGCCGCCCGATCGCCCCAACGCGCTGCCCGCGCTCTTCGCCACGGTGACGACGCTGCCGGTCGTCGAGGTGAACGACAAGGATCCCCTCACACCGGGACGCCTGTATCTCGCGCCACCGGACTATCACCTGCTCATCGAACGCGGCCTCGTCGCGGCGCTGTCGTCGGACGAACCCGTCCACCACTCGCGGCCGTCCATCGACGTGCTCTTCGAGTCGGTCGCCGATGCGTGCGGCGCACGCGCGCTCGGTATCCTGATGTCAGGCGCGAACGCCGACGGCGCACGGGGACTGGCGCACATGCGCGACAGCGGCGCCGCCACGTGGGTCCAGCGTCCGGAGACCGCCACTATCGCCACCATGCCGCTCGCCGCACTCGATCTCGCACCGCACGCGACCTTCGCGCCCGACGTGATGGGCCGCAGCCTCGCCCAGTGGGGACGCCGACATGGTTGACGATCCGACGCCAGGTCCGGACACGCCCGAGGAAGACGCCTGCGATCCGGACGTCTGCGTCCTCATCGTCGACGATCGTCCCGAAAACCTCGACGTGCTCCAGGTGCTGCTCGAACGCCCGGGGCTCAGGCTGCTCCGCGCCGAATCCGGACGCCAGGCGCTCGAGTTGCTGCTCGAGCACGACGTGGCGCTGGCGCTGCTCGACGTCCACATGCCGGAGATGGACGGCTTCGAGCTGGCCGAGCTGATGCGTGGCGCCGAACGGACGCGCACGGTGCCCATCATCTTCGTGACGGCAGCCACGCCGGCCGTCGATCGGATCTTCCGCGGATATGAAGCCGGCGCCGTCGACGTCCTGTTCAAGCCGATCAATCCGCACCTGCTCCAGAGCAAGGTGAACGTCTTCATCGAGCTGTTCCTCCAGCGCCGGCAGCTGGCCGAGCAGGTCGAGGAACACAAGGCGCTCATCCGCACGGCCGAGCTGCTCATCGGCGTGCTGTCGCACGACCTCCGGACGCCGTTGAGCGCGATTGTCATGGCCAGCGACGTCGTGGCGCGTCTCCATCCCGGCGACGAGCGGACGCTGCTGGTGGCCTCGCGCATCACGGCGTCATCGAAACGGATGATGCGGATGATCGAGCAGCTGCTCGACTTCACGAACGCGCGCGTGAGCGGGCGCCTGCCGGTGAAGCCGGTCGATGTCGATCTCCAGGAACTGGCGCACGCCGCGCTCGTCGAGTTCGAGGCGATGCGCGCGCGCATCACGCTCGAGGCGTCGGGCGAAACACGCGGTCGCTGGGACGGCGACCGGCTGGTGCAGGTGCTCGCGAACCTGATCGGCAACGGCCTCCAGCACGGGCGACCGGAGTCGTCGGTGCACGTAACCCTCGACGGCGCCGAACCCGGCGCGGTGACGGTGCGCGTGTCGAACGAGGGGGAGATTCCCGAGGCGCGGCTGCCCGATCTCTTCTCGGCCTTCAATCGCGCCGCCAGCCCGACGCACGGCACCGGTCTCGGCCTCTATATCGTCGACTCGATCGTCCGCGCGCACGGCGGCACGGTCGAGGTGACGAGCACGGACGGCCGCACGACGTTCACGGTGACGCTGCCGCGAGGCGGGCCATCGTCGGGGCGGACGACGGGGTAGACGGGTTTCGGTTCGGGCCTACCTGCCCGGGCGGGGCAAGCCCCGCCCCTACGGCCAGACCAACCGATCATCCGTAGGGGCGGCCCTTGGGCCGCCCGAAGACGCCGCGCAGCCGTCAGCGAACGCGCGCCGCCGCCAGCCGCGCCGCCAGCACCACCGCCTCGACCATGCTGCCGGCGTCGGCCTTGCCCTGTCGCGCGATGTCGAAGGCCGTGCCGTGATCGACCGACGTCCGCACGATCGGCAGGCCGATCGTGACGTTGACGGAGCGGCCAAACGCCGCGAGCTTCACGGGCACGAGCCCCTGATCGTGGTACGCGGCGATCACGACGTCGAACTCGCCGCGGGCCGCGCGAACGAAGAGCGTGTCGGCCGGGAACGGCCCGGTCACGTCGATACCGGCCGCGCGCGCCCGTTCGATGGCCGGCCGCATCACCGTCTGCTCTTCGACGCCCATCAGGCCGTCTTCCCCCGCGTGCGGGTTGAGACCGGCCACGGCAATGCGTGGCGTTTCGATGCCGAATGCGGGCATCGAACGCGCCGTCAACGCGATCAGGCGTTCGAGGCCGTCGCGCGTGATCGCCTGCGGCACCTCGGCCAGCGGAATGTGCACGGTGGCCAGCACGACGCGCAGCACATCCGACCAGAACATCATCGCGGTGTCGGGCGCCTGGCAGAGGTGCGCGAGCAGATCGGTGTGCCCCTTCCAGTGCAGGCCCGCGGCCGCAAACGAGGCCTTGTTGATGGGAGCGGTCGCAACGGCGTCGACGGTGCCGGCCAGCGCGTCGGTCGTGGCGCGGACGATGGTGTCGTACGCGGCGCGTCCTGACGTGTCACTCACCTGCCCGATCGGATACGCGGCCAGGTCGTCCGGCTCGATCGGCCCGTAGACGACCGGGTCACACACCTCGCGCACGCGCGCGTCGGCCATCGCGGCCCGGACGATCTCCGGGCCAATCCCCGAGGGATCGCCCGTGGTTACGGCGATGATGGGCCGCGTCGCGCCTGCGCGGCTCACAGCGTCACCGCCAGCCAGTCGGCGACGATCTTCGGACTCGCGTTTCGATCGAGATCGGTCTCGGCGCGGCGGACGGCGGAGAACGCCGCGACGATGCGGTCAACGGGATACTTGGAAACGAGCGGCTCGAGGTGCTCGGCCAGATCGGTGTTGGTGATCGACGCCCGGCCGTGCGTGTCGATCACGAGGAGATCGCGCAGCAGCGTGGCGACGATGGCGAGCCGGGCCGAGGCCGCTTCGCGCGCACGGCGCTTCTTTTCGACCGACGCGAACGCGGCGGCCGCTTTCAATCGCACCGGCACGTGTCGATCGGCAGCCGCCACGAGCAGCCCCAGCGCCGCGGCCCGATCGTCGACGAACTCGCGGCCGTCGGCCGCCAGCGCGCGCGCCACGCTGCCACCCGACACGAACGCGCGATGGCGGGCCTCGTCGGCGTCGAGTCCGATCCCCGGACTCGTCAGCACGCGCACCACGTCATCGTCGGACAACGCGTTGAACCGGAGACGCCGGCATCGCGACCGGACGGTGGCGAGCAGGCTGTCGGCATACGCGGTCACGAGCACGATGATGGCCGACGGCGGCGGCTCTTCCAGTGTCTTGAGCAACGCGTCCTGCGTCTGCACGGTCATCTCGTCGGCCGGGTCGATGATGAACACGCGCCGGCGCCCCTCGAACGGGCGATACCCGATGGGCGTGAGCACCTGGTCGCGCAGCGGATCGACGCCGATCGACGCCCGGTCGCCCTTGTCGAGTACGACGACGTCGGAGAACGTGCCAGCCGCCACGCGCCGGCACGTATTGCACGCGCCGCAGGCGTCACCGTCTTTCTGGTTGGGACAGTTCACCGCCTGCGCCAGCGCCATGGCCGCCGCGTATTTGCCGACGCCCTCGGGCCCGGCAAAGAGCAGGCTCTGGGGCACCGTGCCACGGACGACGGCGCG
>CAZVHY010000098.1:9110-11929 GCA_964627115.1 uncultured Solibacteraceae bacterium
TGTCTTCTTACTTCTGGCTTGCTCTCCGATAGACCGCAAAATCCTCGATCTGCGCCTCGAACTCGTACGCCTCGAGCAGCGCGGCGACGGTCGGCTCGCTGGCGATGCGGCTCACGGCTTCGCCGATGACCGAGGCGCCGTGCAGGTTCTCGAACACGAGGTAGCGCGGACGCGCACGCGCGAGGTCGCTCGTCACGGCGTCGAGCGTGAAGTGCGGATCGGGAAAGCCGTCGGGATAGAAGAAGTTCACGCGCAGGAACCGGTGCGCGGTGATGCGATCGGCCAGAAAGTAGACGCCGGCACCGTTGATGCCGAACAGGAACACCGTCTCATCGGGCGTCGTGTGCTGCCCGATGTAGTCCGCCAACTCCTGATTGGCGCGGGCCGAGTACCCGCGCGCATTGGCGTATCCGCCGAATTCCTCGAGGTACGCCACCCGGTCGGTCTGACCGGTGAAATACCGCCAGTCGGCACGCGTGCGCTCCGCCGCGCGTACGACATACGCACTCGAGAACAGCACGGCCAGCATCGCCACCGCGACCGCCAGTCGTCCCAGCCGCTGAAGAGGCGCCGTGGACGTTCGGCTCGCCAGCCACCACGCGGCCATGAGGCAGAGCGGCGCGTGCGCCTGCAGGAAGTACGAGTTGAAGAGCCGGATCCCGTTGACCAGGATCACGAGCGTGGCCGCCCCACCCCAGCAGAGCGCCAGCGCCGGCAGCGGCGGCAGGTTCCGGGTGCGCAGCAGGATCCCGCAGGCCACCAACGATGCCGCGATGCCGCCGGTCCAGACCGGTTCGGTCTTGAATCGCAGCAGCACGCGGTCGGCAAAGATCCAGGCGTGCCGCAGCGTGCCGAGTCCTTCGGTGACGTAGTAGCGGTTGAAGTCGACGATGGCCGTCCGTGCGTCGGCGAGTGCGCCAGCCTGCCACAACCACGCGAACGCGAGCACGGCCGGCAACAGCGCGCCCGCGATCATCCAGCCCGCGGTGCGCACGGCCACGGCAGACGAGCGCCGATCGGGCGGCGTCACGAACCACCACCAGGCCGCGATGGCTGGCAGATACAGCGCCGCGTTCGGCTTGTAGATCGCCGCCAGGCCGCCGAAGGCGCCGACGACGATCGCCCAGCCGGCGCTCTCGCGTTCGCGCAGACGCGTGGCGCCGAGCGCGGCGGCCGCCACGCACACGACGATGAACGTCTCGCACACGCTGCGTTCGAGGAAGCCGCCATAGCCGTACAGGCCGGCGGGCATGGTCAAGACGGCATAGAGCGCCGCGGCCAGCGCGCCGGTCGTCTCGTCAGCCAGGCGACGCCCGAGGCGCCAGAGCAGGATCGTGGTGGCCGCCGCCGCCATGATGTCGAGCCACGCGACCGTCGCCTCCGTCCACCCGAGCAGCGAGAAGCCCGCGAGATACGTGACGTAGATGCCCGGCGGCCGCTGTTCCCAGACGTCGACGTAGAGCTGCTGGCCGTGCGCCATGCCTCGCACGGCCGACGCCCAGAGACTCTGGTCGATGCCCAGCGGTTCAGCCGTCGCGACGATGCGGATGAGGAGCGCGGCCCCAGCCAGGATGAGGAGTGCGCGGGATCCCACGAAGGGCCGCAGCATAACATCAACGCGCCGCGTGGGTCATGGGTTAGCATCTCGGGCGATGTCAGACGACGCTGCTCGCGATTCTGCGGTGCTGATTCACCCGCGCGCGTTGTGCGAGAGCCGCCAGGTTGGCGACGGCACGCGCATCTGGGCGTTCGCCCACGTGCTGCCCGGCGCGGTCATCGGCCGCGACTGCAACGTGTGCGATCACGTGTTCATCGAGAACGACGTGACGATTGGCGATCGCGTCACCATCAAGTGCGGCGTGCAGCTCTGGGACGGACTGCGTGTGGCTGACGATGTGTTCATCGGCCCCAACGCGACGTTCTCGAACGACAAGTTCCCTCGCAGCCGCCAGCGTCAGGCCTCGCCCGAGCAGACGTTCATCGCGCAGGGCGCGTCGATTGGCGCCGGCGCGGTCGTCCTGCCGGGGTTGAAGATTGGCGCACACGCCATGGTGGGCGCAGGTGCGGTGGTGACGCACGACGTGCCGTCGCGCGCCATCGTGTCGGGCAACCCGGCGCGCATCGTCGGCTACGTCGACACGGAGCGTCGCGCGACGACAGACGACGCACGGCGCGACGAAGCGGCCAGCACGTCAGCGGTACGTGGTGTGCGCCTGCAGCAGATGAAACTCGTCGAGGACCTGCGCGGGCGCCTCACCGTGGGCCAGGCGGGAACGGACGTGCCGTTCGTGCCGCAGCGGTACTTCATGGTGTTCGACGTGCCGGGCAAGGACGTCCGCGGCGAACACGCGCACCACGTGTGCGAGCAGTTCCTCATCTGCGTCCGCGGCTCGGTGTCGGTCGTCGTCGACGATGGAACGGTGTCTGAGGAATACCTGCTCGACCGTCCAGACCTCGGCCTGTACGTGCCGCCCATGGTGTGGGCCGTCGAGTATCGCTACTCACCCGACGCGCTGCTGCTCGTGTTCGCCTCGCATGCGTACGACGCCGCGGACTACATCCGCGATTACGACGAGTTTCTTGCGCTGGTCAGGTCGGCCTGAACGGGGCGGCACGGCTGCGCGGCGGCGCGGCGGCGGGCGGTACCGCGACGGCCAGCGGCTGGCGCTTCCAGCCCCCCGATCATGTCGTCGTCGTGTTGCCCGGCGCAGCCGCGCCGCCGCGCGGCCCGCCGCCCGATCCCCCGAACGTCTCAATCGTGCGGACGATGGCCGTGGGCCGGTTGCGCGTGTTCTGCAGCGAGAGCCACTGATACTGTC
>CAZVHY010000099.1:0-3157 GCA_964627115.1 uncultured Solibacteraceae bacterium
GAGATGGCCAGCGGCCTGTCGGCGCCGGTCGGCTTCAAGAACGGCACGGACGGCGGGCTCGACACGGCGATCAACGCGATCCGATCCGCGGGGCAGCCACACGGTTTCCTGGGCATCAACCGGTTCGGACGACCGGCGATCATCCGCACGCGCGGCAACCGGTACGGTCACCTGATCCTGCGCGGCGGCGGGGGCAAACCCAACTACGACGGCGCCAACATCGCACGCGCCGAGGCCGCCCTGCACACGGTCGGCCTGTCGGCCAACATCGTCGTCGACAGCTCGCACGCCAACTCGCTCAAGGATCACCACCGCCAGCCGCTCGTGTTCCGCGACTGCGTCGAGCAGATCCGCAACGGCAACCGGTCGATCGTCGGCCTGATGGCCGAGTCGAACCTGTGCGCGGGCAATCAGTCGATCCCGGCCGATCTCTCGCAGTTGAAGTACGGCGTGTCGGTCACCGACGCGTGCATCGACTGGGAGACCACCGAGACGATGCTGCTCGAAGCGGCGGACGCGCTCGCCGGCCGGCTCGAAGGCCGCGGCGTGCAGGCGGTGGGATAGAAAGAAGGCTGGGAGGCGTCGTAGGGGCGGCCCTTGGGCCGCCCGGGCCGGGCAAGCCCGGCCCCTACGAGCCTATTCGAGGATCTTCCCGGGATTCAGAATCCCCCGCGGATCGAACGCCTGCTTGATCTGCCGCATCACCGCTATCTCGATCGGCGTGCGCGTGTAGCCGAGGTACCGACGACGCAGGGTGCCGATGCCGTGTTCGGCTGACGTCGTGCCGTGCCAGTCGCGCACGAGGCCGTAGACCAGCTCGTGCACGTCCCCCTGCGGCACGTCGTCGGGTGTCTTCACGTGCAGGTGCAGGTTCGAATCACCGACGTGGCCGAAGAACGCCGTCGCTCCGCCGGGCCAGCGCGCGACGACCGCGGCGCGACAGGCGTCGACGAACCGCCCGATGTCGCGCGTCGGAATGCCGATGTCGTAGCCCAGGCTCGGCCAGCCGAGCCGCGGAAACTCGCCCGACGCATCGCGCACGGCCCAGAAGGCGCGTGCTTCGGCCGCCGAGTGTGCCACGACACCATCGAGCACGAGCTCGGCCTCGACCGCGTGGCCGAGCATCTCGTCGAAGTGCTCGGGGTCGCGCGTGGCGTCGGTGCCGAGCGCTTCGATCAACACATACGCGCCCGCACCCGGCGGCAGCGGCGGCACGATGCCCGTCCCCGGCGCCGTCATCAATTCGTAGAAGTCCGCCCACATGATCTCGAACGCGGAGAGTGAGCTCCCGAGCCACTCGCGCGCGTGGCGCAGGAGCGCGACGACCTGGTCGTAGCTCTCGACCGCGCAGAACGCGGTGGACTGACTGCGCGGCCGAGGGTGCAGCCGCACGACCACGCGCGTGACGACGCCGAGCGTGCCTTCCGACCCGATGAAGTACTGGCGGAGATCGAACCCTGCGTTGTTCTTGATGAGCTTGTTGAGCGACGTCAACACCGTGCCGTCGGCGAGTACGACTTCCAGGCCGAGCACGAGATCGCGCGTCATCCCGTAGCGGATGACGCGATTGCCGCCCGCGTTGGTCGCCACGTTGCCGCCGATCTGACACGATCCGCGCGCGCCCATGTCGAGCGCGAAGAACAGACCGGCCGCCTCGGCCGCCTCCTGCACCGTCTGCAGCGGCGTGCCTGCCAGCACCGTCATCGTCGCTGCCGCCTCGTCGATCTCTTCGATGCCGGTCATCAGCTCGAGCGACAACACGACGGCGCCGTCGACGGGCGTCGCACCACCCGCAAGGCCCGTCAATCCACCTTGCGGAACGACCGGCACGCGCGCGTCGTGGCAGATCCGCAGCACCGCGGAGACGTCACCGGTCGAGCGCGGCCGCACGAGCGCGAGCGGACGACCGTCGGGCATGGACACGACCCAGTCGTGCAGGTAGCGGTCGTCGACTGCGGGCCCGTCAATCACCTGGGCCGTACCAATGGCGTTTCTGATTGCGTCTACAACTGCTGTCACGCCCCACAGCATACGCGCACGCGGAGGTCGCGGAGGGATTGAAACACGGAGCACGCGGTCCGCCTCCGCGTCCTCCGCGTTCCCCTCTTGCTGCCTCCGTGTTTCAGCCGCGCGCCTCGACCGGCTCGTTGCGGCGCAGGTCGTGGATGACGCGAGCCTGCCGGATGACGTCGGCGAGCGCGGCAGGTGTGAGCGACTGCTTCGGGTCGTCGCCGATGCCGTGGCTCGGGTTGACGTGCGTTTCGATGCACAGCCCGTCGGCGCCGTACGCCACGGCGGCCAGCGCGCACGCCGGCACGTACGCGGCCTTGCCCACCGAGTGCGACGGATCGACGATGACCGCGGCCCACGTCTTCTCCTTGATGAGCGGCGTGATGCTCTCGTCCGGATGATTGCGGTACCCGTCGAGCGTCGGCGCCGTGCCGCGCGGGCACAACATCACGTTCGGATTGCCGAAGTTGACGATATATTCCGCGGCCGAGATGAACTCGGCCACCGGTCCCATGTGCAGACTGCGCTTGAGGAGGACCGCCGTGGGGCGGCCGGCAATGGCACGTCCGATCTGGCGCAGCAGCGAGTAGTTGAGCGCGTTGCGCGCGCCAACCTGGAGCACGTCGACGCCGGCGTCGAGCGCCAGCGTGATGTGCTCCGGTTCCATGACTTCCGTGACGATCGGCAGCCCCGTCGCCCGCCCCGCCTCGACGAGGATGTCGAGCGACCGCGTGTCGCCTTGAAAACTGTACGGATTCGAGCGCGGCTTCCACACGCCCCCGCGGAGCGCGTGTGCGCCGGCCGCTTTCACGCCGTGCGCGGTCTCGAGGAAGAACTCGGGACGCTTCGGATCGATCGTGCACTGGCCGCCGATGACGAACAGCTCATCGCCGAGTGTCACGCCGCCGATGCGCAACCGGCCGTTGGCCAGATCCGATCGGCGGTCCATCAGCTTGAACGGCGACTGGATGCGGTCGATACGCTCGATGTAGTCGAGCCCCTCGACGCGGTTGATCATCAGCTCGTCGCGTTCGTCGCCGACGATGGCGTAGATGGTGCGCACCTCGCCGACGATCGGCTGCACGCGGCAGCCGAACTCCTGGAGGATGGTGGTGACTTCGTCCAGCTGTTCGGCGGTGAGGCGATT
>CAZVHY010000099.1:3257-10085 GCA_964627115.1 uncultured Solibacteraceae bacterium
GCTGGCCCTCTACGACCGTGGGGACGTGATCGAGTACTGGCTGGTCGATCCGGCGACAAACACCGTCAAGGTCTATCGTCGCGTAGACGGCCACCTGGTCGTCGCGGCCGAACTGTCGCGAGACGACGACCTGACATCGCCGCTCCTATCGGATCTATCTCTGCCCCTGGCGCGTGTGTTCGCGTCGTAGAGCGCCGAGCTCGTACGTTCATCGGTTCAGGAATCCTCATGTCCAAAACGATCAGCCAGTCGCTCCTGCCCGAGTTCGATCACGAAATGGCCAACACCCGCAGAACGCTCGAGCGCGTGCCCGAACAGGCTTCGGCGTGGAAGCCGCACGACAAGTCCATGTCGATGGGCCGGCTGGCGTATCACCTGGCCGGCCTGCCCGTGTGGACGACGCTCGCCCTGACGCGCAACGAGTTCGACCTCACCCCCGACTTCGACGCCGGAGAGATGACGACGCCTGCCGCCCTGCTCGAGCGTTTCGACACCCGCGTCGCCGACGCGCGTCGTCATCTGACCGATGCCGACGATGCCGTGATGATGCAGCCGTGGACGTTCAAGAAGAACGGACACGCGTTGTTCAGCCAGCCGAAGGTGATGGTGGTCCGCACGTTCGTGCTGAACCACCTGATTCATCACCGCGGTCAGTTGACGGTCTACCTGCGACTGAACGGCGTGCCGGTGCCCGGACTGTACGGACCGTCGGCGGATGAGATGTAGGAGAAGGCTGGGAGCGTGGAAGGCTGTAGGGGCGGCCCTTGGGCCGCCCCGGGCCGGGCAAGCCCGGCCCCTACATCCCCGGCATCGCGGTCTTCTTGTAACCCGCCGGCACCTGGAAAATCGAGTCCTCGAAGGTCGCGCGGCGCGCCTCGGTGACCTGCATCGTGATGGTGCGGCCGCTGCGCGGATCGGTGGTGGCAGTCCGAACCGGGATGCCGGAGTAACCGAGCTCCGGTGAGCCGGCGCCCACAATCTGATCGCCGAGCTGCGGCATGATCGTCCGCACGAAGTCGCTGAGCTTTCCGAGCACGCCGAAGTCGGCCAGCGAGAACCCGAGCGTTTCCGGCGCGACCGTGCAGATTTCCGACGTCTTCCGGCCGGCGGCGTAGCCGTCGTAACGATCGCAGGCGTGGCCGATGGCCTTGCCGGTGCCGGCCCTCTTGTACTCGGGTCGCGCAACCGACGTGGCGCCGCCCATCATGGCGCCCATCTTCTGCTCCATCATCTGGCGCTGCGCCGGCGACATGTTGGCCATCTGCTGCTGCATGGCTGCCGTGAGGCCGGACATCATGCTGCCCATCTTCGCGGCGTCCGCCTTGGTCACCTCGATATAGGTCCGGGTCGCCGGATTGATGATGTAGAGGACCTCGGTGGCACCGTTGAAGATGATGACCTGACGGCGCCCGTCGCCGTCGTGGATCTCGGTGCGGATCCGGTTGGACTCCATCTGGACCTGGCTCGACGTGGCCGTCGTGCTCGCGCCGTCGTTGACCGACTGGACGAGCAGGACGCCGTCGGCCGCCGCTGCAGGAACAGCAACCAGGCCCGCGAGACACGTGGCAAGCAAGAGAGCATTCGGACGCATGACAACTCCTTGGCTGACCCGTAGCGGCGCGGAGGTCCGGTTCGGCGAACCGGGCGCGGCGAGGCGACGACCGTCGGGGAATCTCCGCGCATCGTAGCACGCGGCCTCCTCCCTACCGCCGGCTTGTAGGGACCGGGCTTGCCCGGCCCGGGCGGCCCAAGGGCCGCCCCTACGGTTCCCGTAGCCTTGTAGCCTCGTCGCCTTGTGGCCCAGTTATCCCCTCATCTTCCTGTAGTTCTCCAGACACTTCTGCACCATCCCGAGCTCGCCGAGCGCACCCGGCACTTCCTGCTCGAGGTAGTACTGCTCGATGCCACCCACGGCCTCGGCGGCCTGGAAGATGCGCAGCCAGGGCGCGTCGCCTTCGCCGAACGCGACGGCGTAGCCGCGTCCCTCGCCGGCGCCCCAGTCCTTGCAGTGCATGCTGCGGATGCGGCCGGGGTGTGCGTTGATCCACGCCACGGGATCGACGCCTGCCTGCACGCACGTGCCGACGTCGAGCTGCAGCACGAAGTCGCGCGGCGTGCCGGTCGCCAGGATGTCCATCGGCCGCTGCCCCTCGATCTCGCGCCACTCGATGGCGTGATTGTGGAATCCCGCCGTCATCCCGAGCGGGCGCAGCGCTTCGGACGCCTTCGCTGCCGTATCGGCAAACGCCTTCCACCCGTCGACGGTGACGAGCTTCGGGGGTGGACTGGCCGCGACAATCGATCGGCTGCCGATGATCTGGTTGAGCTCGATCGCACGCTGGAGCTGATCGCCCTGCAGCGACGAGGCGGGATTGTGCGTGGACGGACAGCTGATCCCGAGATCGTCGAGCAGCCGGCGCACGTCCTTCGCCTGCGCGTTGTCCCACTGCATGTACGGCGACCAGAACTCGACCACCTCGTAGCCAAGCTTCGCCACCGCGGTGACGGTTGCCGCCATGTCCTTCCCGTACTCGCCGCGCACGGAGTAGAGCTGCAGCCCCACCTTGAACGGGCGCGCCTGCGCGCGCAGCGCGGTGGCCGACGCGACGAACGGCGCGGCGCCGGCGGCCGCGAGAAACGCGCGCCGCGAAACGGACAGTCTTCGAGTCATTCTTCCCTCCTTGAACCTGCCGTGCTCCCGGCCGCGCCATCGAGTGCAGCCGGACGGGAGCGGAGTTGTGCCCAGTGATACCGGGCGACGACGTTCATGAATCCGCCATGTTCGCGATACGCGTCCGACGCGGCGATGCGCATGTGATCGCGCGCCGCGGCGTCATCGCCCGTCACCTCGGCGTAGAGACCGGCGTAGAACCGCGCGTAGAAGACCGCGACATCGGCGATGAATCCCGCGCGATTCAGGACCGCTCCGGGCGACAGCCGTCCGGCGAACATCTCGTAGACCTCGGCGCGCATGACGCGCGGGTCGCGACCCGGCGGAAACATCGTCGCCCGCGCGGCGTCGATCGACTGCCACCGTGCCACACATGCCGTGTGCCAGACCGCACTCTCGAGGTCAGCGGCGTTCACGCGCTGATACGCAGCGAACTGCTCAGCGCACGCCTCGAAACGGCCGAGGTAGTAGAGCGCAACTCCCCGCTGCCACATCCACGGCGCCGCCTCGGGGTCGAGCGCCACCAGACCGTCGAACGCGGCGACCGACTCCTCGAGCCGGCCTGCCTCGAACGCCTCCTCGGCCCGGTCGATGAACGCCTGCGGGTGCTGCGCCCGCGCCGCCTCGGGGACGAGTCCCATCGTTGTCCACGCCAGGCACACGAGTCCAACGCCGGCGGCGGTTCCCGATGTCAGTCTCACGATGAGAGGGAGCTTATACGATCGGCGACCGGCCACCGGCTACCGGCTACCGGCTACCGGCTACCGGCTGCCGGCTGCCGGCTGCCGTAGGGGCCGACCTTGTGTCGGCCCACCCACGGGGCGGGCACGGGGGCCCGCCCCCGCGAAGGTCACCCCTGAAACTCTCCGCGCCCCTCCGTGTTCTTGGCCCATGGACTTCATCTCCGACCTCGTCTCGCTCATCGTCGGTGCGGCCATTGCGATCGCGGCGCCGGAAACGGTGCCACTCGAGCGGCAGCTCGCGCACACCTATCAGGTGGGTCCGGGCGCCACGGTCCTTGTCGACATCTCGGGCGGACGGATCTCCGTGGTGCCATCGTCTGGCCGCGATGCGACCGTTCGCCTGATCCAGCGCGTGCACACGACCAGCGAACGGGAGGCGGAAAACGCCCTTCGCGACTACACCGTGGTGATGACACAGGACAACGGCGGCGTGCGCCTGACGACGCGCCGCAGCAGCGGCGCGAGCGTCGGTCTCTGGCGCCGCCCTCGCGTGCAGATGGACGCGGAACTGACCGTACCGCCGGATGTCGTGCTCGATGTGAAGACGAGCGGTGGATCGATCGAGATTCGCGGAGAACGAACCGCGCGCATCGACGCGCACACCTCCGGTGGTTCGATCAAGGTCGAGGGGGGATCGGGACCGATTGCGGTGAACACGTCGGGCGGCAGCATCCGCATCGGCCGGACCACCAGCACGCTGCGCGCGCGGACGAGCGGAGGAAGCGTGCACGTCGACCACGTGGCCGCATCGGCGAGCGACGTCGATGTCAGCACGTCGGGCGGCAGCGTGCACGTCGGGGTCTCACCAGAGGCGCGCCTGGCCGTCGACGCGTCGACCTCCGGTGGTCGCGTCTCGGTCTCGGTGTCCGACCTCCGGTTCACCACGTCCCGGCGCTCGAACAGCCACGTCACCGGTGCCCTCAACGGCGGCGGCGGCCGCCTGCGCGCGCACACGAGCGGGGGGAGTGTCAGGATTGAAGGGCGATGACGGGTGGCAGGTGCGAGGGTGCGAGGGTGCCAAGGGGCGAAGGTGCGCCGCCTCACGGCCTGTCGCCTTCCAGCCTCCTTCCAGACTGCAGCCTCCCCGCCTATGTCTTGGATGTTCTCCCCGCGAGCCTGATCGTGACCGTCGTCCCTTCCGGTGAGCTCGTTTCGATGCGGATGTCGCCGCCGTGCAGCGCGAGCACTTCGCGGCAGATGGCCAGACCGAGGCCGCTGCCGCCCGTGTGACGCGCGCGCGACTGGTCGAGCCGGTGAAAGCGCTCGAACACACGCTCCTGCTGATCGGCGGGAACGCCGGCGCCGGTGTCGATCACGCGCAGGTATACGAGCGGCGACGTCCAGCTGTCGTCCTCAGCCGGCTCCTCGACCGTGGCGGTGACGAGCACGTCGCCGCCGTCGCGGTTGTAGTGCACGGCGTTGCTCACCACGTTGTCGACCACGCGCGCCAGCAGGCCGGGTTCGGCGTACACGCGCACGGCGTCGAGTCCCTCATGGCGTAACCGGACGTGTCGGGCAGCCGCGTCCGCGTCGACGCGTTGAAACGTGTCGGCCACGATCTGCGCGAGCGAGAGCTCGCGCCGCACGATGTCGCGCGTCCCTTCCTGCGCACGAACCAGCAGGATCAGATCCTCGGCCAGCCGCGTGAGCGCCGACAGCCGGCGCCGCACGTGCTCGAGCGTCTCTCGATACTCGTCCGTACTCCTCGGGTGCCGGAGCGCCACGTCCAGTTCGCCGGCCATCGACGTGAGCGGCGCGCGCAGTTCGTGCGACGCGTCGGAGGCGAACCGGCGGTTGGCCTCCACGGCCGCCTGCAGGCGATCGAGCATCGAATTGAGCAGCACCGTCATGCGGCCGACCTCGTCGTGCGGCGTCCGCACGTCGAGCCGCGCGCCGAAGTGCCCCTGCGCAATCCATGCGGCGCGTTCGGTGATTTTCGACACGGGCGCGAGCGCGCGGCCCGCGAGCACGTGCCCGATCGTTGCCGTGGCCAGGAGACTGACGCCCCAGACGCCGGCCAGCACCAGCGCCAGCGAGGCGAGTCCCTCTTCGATGTCGTCGGCAAACAGGCCAACGGCCACGGCGAACGGCCGCTCGTCGCGCGTGGCGCGGACGACGGCGACACGCAGCGGACGCCCCTGCACGTCGGTCGACACCAGCGGAGCGCGCCCGCCGAGCGCGTCCATCACCTGTTCGTGCGTGACAACGGGCGGTAGCCCGTCGAGCCCCGTCGACTGCAGCACCAGTTCACCGCGGGCATCGAAGATCTGCACGAGCTTCTCGGTGAATGCGCCGGCATCGAACTGCGCGAACGGCTTCTCGTGCAGGTGCACGTCTTCGAGACCGTCGGTCGACGAGGCCGCTTCGGTTGCGGCGAGCGTCCGTACGTGCCCGTCGAGCCAGCGGCCGAGCGACACACGCGCGACACCGTAGATGGTGAGATTCGCGACGCCAATCAGCAGGCCCACCGCCAGCGTCCACCGCAGCGTGAGTCGCGCGCGGAACGTCGTCGGCCGCAGCCGCCCGAGGGCCGTCACGACTTCGGTTCCTGGCGCAGCATGTATCCGAGGCCGCGCACCGTATGGATGAGCGGTGCGGCGACGTGCGCCTGCAGCTTCCGCCGCACGTAGCCGACATACACGTCCGCATTGTTCGACATCGGATCGTAGTCGCCGCCCCAGACGTGCTGCGCGAGTTGATCGCGCGTGACAATGGCCTCCGCGCGGCGCACGAGGAACTCGAGGAGCCGGTACTCGGTGGCCGTCAGCGACAACGGCGCCCCGGCAGCGGTCGCGAGATGGGTGCGTTGATCGATCGCGATCGGGCCGTACGCCAGTTGGTGCGTGAGCTGCCGCGTCCGGCCGCGCCGCGACAGCGCGCGGAGCCTGGCGAGCAGCTCCTCGAACGCGAACGGCTTGACGAGATAGTCGTCGGCGCCCTCGTCGAGCCCGGTGATGCGATCGGCGACAGCGTCGCGGGCCGTCACCATGATGACGGGCACGTCGAGGCCGCGGTCGCGCATCCGGCGGCAGACGGCGAAGCCGTCGGCGTCGGGCAGCATGACGTCGAGCACGACCGCATCGTACTCCTCGGCCGTCGCCATCTCGACCGCCGACGGCCCATCGGTCACGAGGTCGACGAGGTGTCGCTCTTCGGTCAGTCCGCGGACGATGAAGCGGCTGATCTCCGGGTCGTCTTCGACGAGCAGTACGCGCATCGGTGGCTCTCGATCCTCCCCGCGGGGCTGGCCGCGTAGGGGCCGGCCTCGTGCCGGCCCACGCCGCGACGGGCGGACACAAGGTCCGCCCCTACGCACCAGCTGACGTCAATACGGTTGTCCCGGCGCGTTCCGGCGCGCGATCCAGCGCTCCATCATGTCGTACAGCGTGGGCAGGACGACGAGCGTGAGGAGCG
>CAZVHY010000099.1:10185-11911 GCA_964627115.1 uncultured Solibacteraceae bacterium
ATCCAGCGCTCCATCATGTCGTACAGCGTGGGCAGGACGACGAGCGTGAGGAGCGTCGACGTGACGATGCCGCCGATGACGACGGTGGCGAGCGGTCGCTGCACTTCCGCGCCCGTGCCCTGCGACAGCGCCATCGGCAGGAACCCGATGGCGGCCACGAGCGCGGTCATCAGCACCGGCTTCAGACGCTCGGCCGCGCCAGCCATGGTCGCCTCACGAATGCCGAGGCCGTCGCGTTCGCGCAGCGCGCGGATGGCCGCGAGCATGACCACGCCGTTGAGCACGGCCACGCCGAAGAGCGCAATGAACCCGATCGACGCCGACAGGTTCAGCGTGATGCCTCGAATCCACAGGGCCGCAATCCCGCCAACCGCGGCAAACGGCACGTTGGTCAGAATCAGCAGCGCCCAGCGGACGCGGCCGAACGTGACCATCAGGAGCAGGAAGATGATGACGAGCGACAACGGCACGACGAGCGCCAGGCGCGCCGTTGCGCGCTCCTGGTTCTCGAACTGCCCGCCCCACGTCACGTAGTACCCCGACGGCAGCGTCACGGCCGCCTCGATCCGCTGGCGCGCCTCGGCCACGAAGCTGCCGACGTCCCTGCCGCGCACGTTGCTCTGCACCACGAGCCGGCGCTCGGCGTTTTCGTGAGAAATCGTTTCCGGCGTTGCGGCCACCTGGATGGACGCGAGCCGGCTGAGCGGCACGCGCTCACCGCCAGGCGCCGGCACGACGATGGCGCCGATGGCGGCGGCGTCGCGCCGGACGAAGTCCGGCAGGCGGATGACGACGGGGAACCGGCGCCCGCCCTCGAGTAATTCCGTGGCGTGGCTGCCGCCGATCGCCGCCTCGACGACCTCCTGCACGTCGGCGACGTGCAGGCCGTACCGCGCAATGGCGTCGCGATCGATGTTGATCTCGAGCTGCGCGGCGCCCGAGAGAATCTCCACCTGCGTGTCGGCCGCGCCGGGCACGTGTTCGATCACGTCGAGAATGCGGGCGCCCACGCGCTCGAGCACGGACGCATCCGGGCCGAAAACCTTGACGGCCACGTCGGCCTTGATGCCCGACACGACCTCGTCGAGCCGCATCGCCATCGGCTGCGTGAAGTTCACCGAGAGTCCTGGCACGTGGCCGAGCGACTCCGCCATGGCGTCGATGAGCTGCGCTTTCGTCCGGCGCGACACCCACGCGTTCTCCGGGTGCAGCAGCACGTAGACGTCGCCCTGGTAGATGCCCATCGCCTCGGTCGCGAGATCGGGTCGTCCGAGCTTGGTGACGACCTGCGAGATCTCCGGGAAGTCGCGCAGCAGGATACGTTCGACGCGCGTCGAAATAGCGACCGACTCTTCGAGCGACACCGACGGCAGCTTCCGCGTCTCGATCAGGATCGCGCCCTCGTCGAGTCGCGGCATGAACTCCGTGCCGAGAAACGGTACCGACCCGAGCGCGGTCGCGACAATGGCGAGCGCCGACACGAGCACGACGAACGGTCGCGTCAGGCTCGCCTGCAGCCGACGCGTGTACCAGCCGCGCACGCGCACGAACCAGCGTTCTTCCTTGTGCGTACCGTCGAGTTTCAGCAGGTACGACGAGACGACGGGGACGCCGGTCAGCGAGAGCACGAGTGCGCCGAAGAGCGCCGAGCAGACCGTGATCGCCATCGGCCGGAACATCTTCCCCTCGAGCCCCTCGAGCGCGAAGATCGGCAGGTACACCGCGA
>CAZVHY010000100.1:0-8420 GCA_964627115.1 uncultured Solibacteraceae bacterium
GGGAAGAGATCGAACGCCTCGACGGACTCGAGGCGGTAGCCGCCGGCGACGAGCAGTGCGGTGTCGCGGGCGAGCGTGGCGGGGTCGCACGAGACGTAGACGATGCGCGGCGCAGCGAGTGCGATCAGGCCAGCCACCGCTTCAGGCGATGCCCCAGTGCGCGGCGGGTCGATGACAACGGTCTCGAAGCGGCCGGAGGGCGTCGTCACCAGCGCGGCTTCGACGGGCGATTGGCGTGTCGTGAGCCGCGCGCTCCACGGTGCGGCGTTGAGCTCGAGATCGGCGACGCTGACATCGTCGCCCTCGACGGCCGTGACCTCCGCGCCGCGCGCCGCCAGCCCGACCGAGAACAATCCCACGCCCGCGTAGAGATCGAGCACGCGTGTACCGCGCACGTGCTGCAACACACGCTGAAGCAGCGTCCCCGTCAGATACCGATTGCCCTGGAAGAACGACGCGGCCGTGCGCGTCCACGTGACGTCAGCGGGCAGCAGGCCCGACTCGCCGCACAGGTCGCGCGCCGTGTCGGTGACACGACCGTTCCCGCCAAGCGCCACGATGCGCCCGCGACTGCTTGTCGTCACCCCCGTGAGGCCGTCGATCGCCGCGACACGTCCAGCGAGATGCGCGAGGTCGCGCCCATCGACCGGCTCGAGGTGCAGCACACGTTCGGAGGCCGCGACATTCTCGGCCACGAGTATCGAGTCGCAGGCGTCGGCATCGTCGCCGAGCCAGTCGAGCACATTCGCCACAACGGCCAGCGTATCGTCGCGAAACTGACCGGTGCGGCCCGCGTCACACAACCGATGTGTGCGCTCCAGAAAGAACCCCGCGCGCCCGTCCTGCACGTGCAGCCGGCCCCGAAGCCGGTATCCATGTTCGGGTGACGCCGCGACCTCGATTGGCGCAGCGAGCGTCACACGTCCAATGCGGCGGAACGCGTCAGCAACGATTTCCGCCTTGAGCGCACGCTGACGCTCGATGCCGATGTGCGCGTAGACCGATCCGCCGCACGCCGGATCGCACGCCGGTTCCCGACGATCCGGGCTGGCGTCGATCACGTCGATCGTCGACGCGAACACGACCTTCTTCGACATCCTCTCGACGCGCGCGGTGACCGTCTCGCCCGGGACGGCACCGGACACGAGCACGACGCGCCCGTCGTGCCTCGCGAGCATGCGGCCTCCGGCCACCGGCCGCTCGATCGACAGCGTCAGGCGACGTTCCATGTCAGGTCTCTTCCCCGCCGGCGTCCGACGAAGGCAACGTCGCGAGATCGAGGAACGGCAGGCCGAACTCCTCGCGCAGCAGACGGTCCGTTCCCGCGCGCACGGCGCGGTCCCACGCGTCTGGCGGCATGCGCCCGCGGAACGCGGCCAGCTCACGTCGCGCGTCGGCTTCCATGTCCGCCAGCCGCGTGCCGGCGGTGCGTCTTGCCGCGTCGCCGATGGCTCGATCGATGTCGATCGCGCGCTGAACCAGCACATCGCGCGCGGCGCCGCGCGCGCGCCGGAACTCGTCGCGCAGCTGCACCGTGGCGTCGAGGATCGTGGTCAGCGCTTCGGGCAAACCCTCGGGTTGATCGAGACGCCCCGACGCGGTCACCAGGCGATCGATCGCGCGGTCGATCTGCCGCGTGACCGACGGCCGGCGCCGCTCTTCGATCGCCGGCGGCAACTCGCCGGGCGCATCATCGGCTCGCTCACTGCCGCCCCACGCGCCAACAGCCCGCCGCCAGTCGTCGTACAACGCGCGCACGTCGGCCTCGCAGAATTCCAGACGCAACGCGCGCTTCGAACGTCCTGCCCGATGACGTTCCGCCTTCTGATCGATCCCGCGATACACGATGCTGAGCGGCACGCCCTCGAGGGCCCAGGCGCGCACGAGCTCGAACGACGTGCCGGCGATGCGGATGATGTGCCCCTCGTTGACGCGCGCGAGGTGCTGCTCGACACGCCGGCAGTACTCGCCGAGATCGATCGGCTCGTCCGGCGCGCCGTTCTGCGGCGAATCAGCCACCGATCGGTTCCTCCCAGATCACGTCGCCGGCAATCACGCGCTCGGCGCCCGCAGCGGTCTGCACGATCAAGGCGCCGTCCGCATCGATGTCCACTGCCCTGCCGCGCCGCTCACCTCCGGCGTCGGTCCAGCGCACCGCGCCACCAAGCCCGGCACGCGCGAGCCCGCGCCATCGCGCGGTCACGGCGTCGCGCAGATCGTGACGCAGCAGGTGCATCGCGCCGCGCAGCTGCACCAGCAGCTCCACCGTCAGCATCGTTCGATCGACCTCGCGCCCGAGCTCCGTTTCGAGCGACGAGGCGCGCCGCGCGAGCTCTGGCGGCAGCGCGGTGTGCTGCACATTCAATCCGAGACCGACGATGACCGCATCGCTTCGCCCGCCGGCGCTCACGGCCTCGGCGAGCACGCCCCCCAGTTTGCGCCACGGCCGGCCGATGACGAGGTCGTTGGGCCACTTCAGTTCCACCGGCAGTCCCGTCACAGCGAGGACGGCCTCGGCCATAGCCATGCCCGCGGCAAGCGTGAGCAGTGATGCCCCCTGCGGCATGTCGGGCCGCACGATCACCGAGAGATACAGGCCCGCGCCCGGCGGCGAGAACCACTCGTGTCCGCGTCGGCCCCGTCCGCGACGCTGGTGATCGGCAAGGACCGACGTGCCTTCCGCAGCACCTGCCGACGCCAGCGCGAGCGCGACGTCGTTGGTGGAGTCGACCTCGGTCACGTAGTGGACGCCGGCAAATGGCCCGAGCGTGGGCGTCGCCGACGCGAGCGCGCCGGCCAGTTCGTCAGGCAGCGGTTCGAACATCGGCAGATCAGAGATCGATTTCGAGGCTGATGTCCGCCGCAGGCGCCGAGTGCGTGAGCGCGCCCACCGAGACGAAGTCGGCGCCCGATCGCGCGAGGCCACGAACGCGCTCCAGCGTCATATTGCCCGACAGCTCGACCTTCGCGCGTCCCGCCACGCGCGCAATCGCTTCGGCCGTTGTCCCATCGTCGAGGTTGTCGAGCATGATGATGTCGGCGCCGGCCTCGATCGCCTCGTCGACCTGCGCGAGCGACTGCGTTTCGACCTCGACGAACCCCGGCGTGCCCGCCGCACGCGCGCGCCGCACGGCCTCGCCGATGCTGCCCGCCACGCGGATGTGATTGTCCTTGATCAACACGGCGTCGAAGAGACCGAGGCGGTGATTGCGCCCGCCGCCACACACCACCGCGTACTTCGCCAGCGTCCGCATACCGGGCAGCGTTTTGCGCGTGTCGAGCACGGTCATCGGCGCGGCCGCGTCGACGAACGCGCGCGTCAGCGTGGCAATGCCCGACAGGTGCTGCAACAGGTTCAAGGCGGTGCGCTCGGCCGACAGCAGCGATCGCGCGCGGCCGCTGACCTGAGCGACACGATCGCCTGGACGACACACGTCCCCGTCGACCTTCACCGCGTCCCAGGCCACATCCGCGTCGACCTGCGCGAACACCTCGCGCGCCACGTCGAGCCCCGCAACGACGAGCGGCGACTTCCCGAAGAAGACACCGGCGGCCACGCGATCGGGCGCCACGATGGCCTCGGACGTGACGTCGCCGGGGCCGATGTCTTCCGCCAGCGCGCGGCGCACGAGATCGCGATAGGCAGACGCGTCGATCGACTCAAGCATTGGGCGCGTCCGGCTCGATCGCCACCGTCAGCTCGGCCGCGTTCCAACTGACCGTCGCCGCGCTCACGTTGTTGCCGGCCACGACGTCGGCCTCGATCAACCGCCACGTCGCTTCATCGGCCGGCGTCGCAAGCGTCAGGCGCACCGGAATGCCGAAGCCCAGTTTGAGATTCGATCGTGCCTGACGAATGGCCGCCGTATTGGCCGATGCCGCCTCGAGCGCCGCAGCGGCCGCGGGATCGTCGGCCGCCAGCGGCAGATCGGCCCGCGCCGGCCATGCCGCGCGATGTACCGTTCCCGTCTGCCACCACGACCAGACTTCCTCGGTGACGAACGGTAGGAACGGCGCGAACAGCCGCAGGATGACCGACAGCGCGGCCGTGGCCGCCGACACCGCTGACGCGGCGGCCGCACCATCACCGGCACGACGCCGCTTCACCAGCTCGATGTAGTCGTCGCAGAACCACCAGAAGAACTCTTCGGTCTCGCGCAGTGCCGCGGCGTAGTCGTACGCCTGCAGGTGGCGCGTCACCGAATCGATCACGCCGCCGAGACGCTGCAGCATGCCGCGATCGATCGCCTCGGTCACCTCGCCCACCGGCGTCGTCTTCGCCAGCACGAACTTCGACGCGTTCAGGAGCTTGATCGCCAGCCGCCGGCCGACCTTCATCTGACCCGGCTCGAACGCCGTATCGACGCCCGGCCCGCCGCGCGCGGCCCAGTAGCGCACGGCGTCGGCGCCGTGCTCCTCGAGCAGCCCCATCGGCGTGACCACGTTGCCCTTGGACTTCGACATCTTCTTGCGGTCGGGATCGAGCACCCAGCCGGAGATGGTCGTATGCGCCCACGGCAGCGCGTTCGTCTCGAGATGCGACCGCAGCACCGTCGAGAACAGCCACGTGCGGATGATGTCGTGCGCCTGCGGGCGCAGGTCCATCGGATACGTCCTGCGGAACAGGTCCTCGTCGCGTCCCCACCCGCAAACAATGAGCGGCGTGAGCGAGGACGTGGCCCACGTGTCCATCACGTCCGGATCGCCGATGAAGCCGCCCGGCACACCGCGCTGCTCTGCCGTGTAGCCGGCAGGCACGTCGGTCGACGGGTCGATGGGCAACTGCGATTCGTCGGGCACGATCGGCGCGTCGTAGTCGATCGTCCCGTCCTCGCGCACCGTGTACCAGACCGGGAACGGCACGCCGAAGAACCGCTGACGGCTCACGCACCAGTCGCCGTTCAGGCCGTTCACCCAGTTCTCGTACCGCGACACCATGTGCGACGGCACCCAGTGCAGTTGGCGGCCGCGTTCGAGCAGCGGCGGCTTCAACGCCATCGTCTTGACGAACCACTGACGGCTCGTGACGATTTCGAGCGGACGATCGCCCTTCTCGAAGAACTTGACGTTGTGCGTGATCGGCCGCGGATCGCCAATGAGCGCGCCAGACTCGCGCAGCTGCTCGACGATCTGCTTCTGCGCCTTCGTCACCGACAGGCCCGCGAGCAACGCGTAGTGTTTCGCCGCCGTCTCGACGTCGGTCGAATCCCAGCCGGGACTTCCCCACGTCACCGGCCGCAGCGTGCCGTTCGCCTGAATCACCGCGCGGACGGGTAGCGACAGCTCGCGCCACCACACGACGTCGGTCACGTCGCCGAACGTGCAGATCATCGCAATGCCGGTGCCCTTTTCGGGATCGGCAAGCGTGTGCGGCAGCACGGGCACAGGCACCGAGAACAGCGGCGTCAGCACGTTCGTGCCGAACAGCGGCTGGTACCGCTCATCGTCCGGGTGCGCCACGAGCGCCACACACGCGGGTAGCAGTTCGGGACGTGTCGTGTCGATGACGACGTCGCCACCGCCGTCCTGGCGTGCGAACCGGAGGCGGTGGTACGCGCCGGGCATCTCGCGATCTTCGAGCTCAGCCTGCGCAACGGCCGTGCGGAAGTCGATGTCCCAGAGCGTCGGCGCCTCGAGCTGATACGCCGCGTCACTCTGCAGCAATCGCAGGAACGACCGCTGCGAGACGCGCTGCGAATCCGGGCCGATGGTCGTGTAGGTGCGCGACCAGTCCACCGACAGGCCGAGATACCGCCAGAGATGCTCGAACGCGCGCTCGTCCTCGGCCGTCAGCCGCTCGCAGAGCTCGACGAAGTTCGGGCGCGAGATCGAGATGGCCTGCGCCCCGGACTTGGCCGGGCGTCCCGCGGCCGCGTCGAAGGGCGGGACGAACGACGGGTCGTACGGGAGCGAGGTGTCGCAACGCACGCCGTAGTAGTTCTGCACCCGGCGCTCGGTCGGCAGGCCGTTGTCGTCCCACCCCATCGGGTAGAACACGGCCATGCCGCGCATCCGCTGGAAGCGGGCGACGATGTCGGTGTGGGTGTACGAGAAGACGTGGCCGACGTGCAGCGAGCCGCTGACGGTTGGTGGTGGCGTGTCGATCGAATAGACCGCCTCACGTGGGGCGGCCGGGTCGAACCGGTAGACGCCGTCGGCGTCCCACCGGGTTTTCCACTTGTCTTCGAGTCCTTCGAGTGCGGGTTTATCAGGAATGGGCGACATGAATCCGGAGCAAAACTTTACTCCGGATTCGCCTTGATCTTCTCGATCTCTTCCTTGATGAGCCGCTCGGCGGTCTCGAGCACGATGCGGCGCACGAGGTCGTCGGTCATCCGGACGAGCACGCGCCGCACGGCGTCCTCGACGGTGGCCTCGGTCACGGGCGCCGCGGCAGCCGCGGCGCTGGCCGGGACACTCGACTGTTCAGCGGCCAGGAGCGCCGAGAAGGCGCTGACGAGCGACACCTTGGCGGGCGCGGCCGCGGCAGGCGCCGGCGGATACGCGGCTTCGAGGGGACGCGCCTGCTGGTGAATCGGATCCGGCAGGCCGAGCTCCCAGACGGGCTGCGAGGGCGCGTCGAGCGGTTCGGAGGCACCAAACGGCGGCGCCTGGGCAAAGGGGGTGGCCGCAGATGGAAAATCGGGCGTGGCTGGCGTCATGACGTCGGGACTTCCCGCGCGCTCGGCCTGCTGCGCCGGCGCCTCGGCGGCAACGGCCACCATGACCGGCTCGACCACGCGGTCGAGCAGCTGCCGCACGCGTGAGACGAGCTGCTGTGGTTCGAACGGCTTGACGAGCACGCCGTCGGCGCCAGCGGTCCTGACGCGTTCCTGATCAATCGGCTCGAACGCGCCGGCCAGCAGCAGCACGGGCACCTGACGGAGCCGCGGCGACTGCTTCACGAATTCGGCCAGGGCGTAGCCGTCGACTTCCGGCACGTTGACGTCGGCCAGGATCACGTCGGGCACTTCGGCATCGAACCATTCGACGGCGCGGCGCCCGTCGCCCACCGAGACGACGCGGACGTCCTCGTTGGCGAACGTCAGCTCGATGACGCGTTGAATCGTGACACTGTCGTCGGCGAGGAGAAGAGTCTTCTTGGGCATCCTGTTCGTCACACGGCCCCGGCCCGCGGCCGGACGGTCCTGATGAAATCCACAATCGCCTGCATCGGCGTTCCCGGCTGAAATACGCCGCTGACGCCCATCGCCTTCAGCTTCGGCACGTCTCCGTCGGGAATGATGCCACCGACGATGACCGCCACGTCGTCGAGGCCCCGCGTCCGCAGTTCGTCCATCACCCTGGGACAGACGTGCAGATGCGCCCCGCTCAGAATCGACAGCCCGATCACGTCGGCATCTTCCTGCAACGCCGTGGCCGCGATCTGCTCCGGCGTCTGGCGCAATCCCGTGTAAATCACTTCCATGCCGGCGTCACGCAGCGCGCGGGCAATCACCTTGGCCCCGCGGTCGTGACCGTCGAGTCCAGGCTTGGCAATGACGACGCGCGTTCTTGTCATTTCCACTCGAATCCGACACCGGCTCACGGGCGCCGGAGTCGCCATTGTATTGCAAGGGACGTGCCCCCTGCGGTCGGCCCGGCCAGAACTGTGCCGCGGCGCCGGCACATGTGAAACACGATTACGAAACTGTACGACGAACTCCGGTTGCGGAGTGGACGACGTCGCACATCTCCCCCACCGTCACGCCCGCTCTCGCGCACGCGACGAACCGTTCCATGGTGTTGCCGTCGCCGATGACCGTTTCGCGCAGCAACGCGAGGGCCACGCCGGCCGCATGCGCATCGCGTTGACGCCGCGCCTCGGCCACGCGGGCGACCTGATGCCGGGCAATCTCCTCGTCGATCGGGAGCGCCGGCTTGCGGGACGACGCGTCCGCGGTGCCCTCGTCGACACCAACGACGACACGGTCGCGCGTGTCGATCGCGTGCCGCGCGTGCTGCGCCGATTCGGCCATGCGCTGCTGCGGCACGCCGCGTTCGATGGCCGCCAGCATGCCGCCCATCCGATCGATCTCCTCGAGATCGGCCATCGTCCGGTCCACGAAATCGCGCGTCATCCGCTCGACGAGCCACGATCCGCCGAACGGGTCGACGCCGGCCGTCATGCCCGACTCGTACGCAAGGACCTGCTGCGTGCGCAGCGCGAGCGTGGCCGCGTCGGTCGAGGGCGCCGCACACGCCGCGTCGAGCGCAGTGGTGTGCAGCGCGCTCGCTCCGCCGAGCACCGCGGCCAGGGCCTGAGAGGCCACGCGGGTGACGTTGTTCCACGGCTCCTGCACGGTCAGCGACGCGCCCGACGTGCGCGCGTGGAACCGGAGCGCGCAGGCCTCGTCGGACATCGCGCCGAACCGATCGCGCATCACCCGCGCCCAGACCTGCCGCGCGGCCCTGAACTT
>CAZVHY010000100.1:8520-11731 GCA_964627115.1 uncultured Solibacteraceae bacterium
CGCCGAACCGATCGCGCATCACCCGCGCCCAGACCTGCCGCGCGGCCCTGAACTTCGCGATCTCCTCGAAGACGTTGTCGTGCGCGTCAAAGACGAACGACATGCGCGCGCCCACGCGTTCCACGTCGAGGCCCCGCGCGATCGTCTCGCCCACATACACAATGCCGTTCGCCATCGTGTACGAGAGCTCCTGCTGCGCCGTCGCACCGGCTTCGCGGATGCGACACCCGCTGACCGACACCGGATGCCAGCGCGGCAGGTGCTCGTGGCAGAACGCGACGACATCGGTCAGCAGGCGCAGGGACAACGCCGGCGGGTAGATGACCGCCTGCTGCGCGATGAGCGCCTCGAGCACATCGCTCTGCACCGTGCCGGAGAGCGACGCCCACGACACGCCGCGCTCCTCGGCTGCCACGAGAAACAGCGCGAACATCATGGGCGCCGGCGCATCGATGGCCAACGACACGGCCAGCTGCGTCAGATCGATCCCCTCGAACAGATCGCGCATGTCGGCCGCCGACGCCACCGACACGCCACGTCGTCCCACGTCGCCCGCTGCGAGGGGGTGATCGGGATCGTGCCCCATGCGCGCGGGCAGGTCGAACGCCACGCTCAGTCCCGTGGCGCCCGCGGCGATCGCGTGACGACTCCAGGCGTTCGCGTCAGCCGGTGTGCCGGAGCCGGCGCCCTGGTACACGGTCCATGGGTGTTCGCGATATCCGGCGGGAGACGCCCCGCGCGTGAAGGGAAACGCGCCAGGCTCGCCGATGTCGCGCACATCGTCGATGTCAGCGAGATCGTCCGGCGTGCAGACGACCGGCATCGGGCGGCCGGATGATGTGCGGAAGTCAGCGCGGCGTTCGGGCACTCTGGCGCGCGCGGGTGTCAGTACGCGCGTGTCCCACTCGTCGCGCGTCATGGCGTCGCGATCATCCCGTGACACGCACGGCCACCAGACGCTTCACCTGCTCTCCACCCTGTTCGGCCGCAATCTCGACGAGATACTCGCCGGGCGGGAAGGCGCCGAGCGCCAACTCGCTCTCGAACACCCCCGCGGGCCGATTCGGGGGTGCGACCGGGGTGGGCAGCGCGGCCAGCTGATCGCCGTTCTGGTTCAGCAGGCGCATGCTGAGTGTTGGCGACGTGCCACCGGCGCCATAGGCGCCAAACCGGATGAGCATGCGCTCGGCGCGACCGAACACGGCATTGACGACGGGCGCCGCGTCGGCGGCCTGTCGAATCTGCTGGAGATCGCGCGCCGTGCGTCCACGATAGAGGAACGGTGTCGTCAGTTGCGGCCCGGTGACGGTGAAGTCCGGAACGTCGAGCGAGGCCTCGTCGACGTCGATGCGAAGTCCGGTGGCGTTCTCCGGCGTCACGCGCACGCGGAGGGGTCCGGGCGGCGCCTCGAACGTGACGTGTCCTGCGGGGCGCGCAGTGCCAGCCGCCTCGGCCGGCGACACCGTTCCGCGGAACACCTCTTCGCCGGCAAGCGTGGTGGCGACAATCGAGACACGATCAACGGTGTCGACCGAAGCCGCGGGCGCGCCGGGCCGCCGCTCCCACGCGAAGGTCACCGACGCCTTCTCCGCTTCGCCCCGCAGCGCGCCCATCCAGACGACGACCGGGCGGCTTCGCCCCGACGTGGCCGACCGCATCGCATCGAGCGCTTCGGTGACTTCGGCCGGCGACTCGACACGCGCCGGCGCCGTGGCGCGCGCCGCGTCCTCGGCCGTGAACGCCCAGTAGCCGCGACGCGAACGGACCTCGACGTCGCGCCGGTTCACGCGCACGCGAATCTGGTGGAACTTGCCGTCGCGCGGCGATCGCGTCGACGTGTAGCCGAGCAGGTAGTAGGCGCTGCTGTCCTGCACCATCTGCCGCAGCGCCGGCAGCGGATCGTTGCGCCCGACGATGGCGCGGCCGTCGGTGTGCTCGGCCATCACACGCAGCAGGTCAGTCGATTCCTGCAGGATGCGGCGATCGGCTTCCGACGACACGTCCTCGTTGACGCCGAACTCGAAGTTCGACAGCCCGCGGGGATCGAGCGTGTAGATCGACACGTTGTTGCGGGCGGCCGTTCGGAAGACGCGCGCTTCGAGATCGGACAACAGGCCCGCGTTCTCGAAGAAGTCCATCGCGTCGGTACGCGAGTTCTGGGGACGATTGAGGGGCGCCGAGCCCTGCCACGAGCCGGTGACGCGCACGCCGGACGGCACGGCACCGCTCATGCCCTCGCTGACGTAGATGACGGTCTTGCGTCCCTCACGCAGCGCGCCGAGATATTCGCTGACGTTCTGCAGCGCCGTCATGGTCAGCGAGTTGCGCATCTGTTCCTGCTGCTCGACCGGCAGCGTCTGATAGCGATACTCGATGGGATGCCGCGGCGTGTAGTCGTACTTGCGGCCCTCGAAGCCCATCACGTTGTTCGAGGTCACGATGTGGTTGCGCGAGAAGGTCATCGCGCTGACGCCCGAGAGCGGCGTGGCAATGGCGACGAGGTCGTGGCGCGACAGGCTGCGCAGGAAGTCCGACAACTGCTGACGCACGCGCATGCTGTTGCCGCGGCGGACGTGATAGTCGTCGAGGAACACGACGAACACGCGGTTCTCGAGCCGCGCCACCTCGCGGCGCTCCTGATCGAGCGAGAGAATCTCGCTCGCCGTGCCCGGGTCGTCCGTGCCGTCGCCCGTGTCGATCAGCCGGAACGACGTCACCGCCTGCAGGTCGCCCTCTTCGCGGATCTCGAAGTCGGCAGCCGTGAGGTCGCGCACCGGGCGCCCATCACGATCGGTCACGATGACGTCGACGGCCACCGCATCGACACCGCCGCGGAACACCGGCGCCTGGGGCTCCTGCGCGAACGGCCACGCGGCCAGGGCCGACAACAGTGTCAGGGTCAGGCCGATGCGGACGACTCGTGAACGACGCGGGGCCTGCGACATGTGCACCTACGCAATCGACAGCAGGAATCGACGGCCATGATACCACCCGGGTCGTGGCCGCCGGCCGCGCGGCGACGACGGGATGGGCGGGCACAGGGGCCCGCCCCGACGGCGTCAGGCGCCGGGCGCCAGAATCGCCGCCAGCGCGTCACGAATCCGCCCGGCCGTCACCGGCAGCTCTTCGGGCAGCACGCGCGTGTCGCCGAAGACGGTCATGAAACTCGTGTCGCCGTCCCACCGCGGAACGATGTGCATGTGGAGGTGCT
>CAZVHY010000101.1:0-2332 GCA_964627115.1 uncultured Solibacteraceae bacterium
ATCCGGCACGCGGTTCTCGAGGACGCGAGTCGACACGCGCCCTGCGAGCCAGGCGAGCGCGGCGAGCACCGCGGTCGCGGCAGCGATACGTCCGTCGTGAGGAAAGATCCAGATCGCCTGGATGGCGCCCAGGACGAGTGCGACCACGAGAAAGCCCATCATCGCCGTCATGTTCGATGCGGCGCGTGTGGGATCCGGCGGACGCGTGAACGGCAGGCCGGCCTGCATCCACGCGAACGCGCCAACGTAGAACGCCAGCACGGCGGCGCTGTACGTGCCGAATACTGCGGCGTCGGCAGCGGTCCACAGCGCCGACGTCGCGCCGAAAAGCACGAGAGACGGCACGATCACGCCCATCAGCCCGAGCGCCGCCATCGTGCCGCGCACGACGCCACGCAGTCCTGACGCCGGCACCGTGAGCAGGATCCAGCGCGCCTTGTAGTGATCGCTGAATGGCAGGAAGTCCGCCGCCGTGATCACCGCCGCGCCAAGAACGTGCGGGAGCAGGTGTGCAGTCGAGAATCCCGGCGCGTCGCTGAAGGGCGATCGGAGGCCGCGTCCGAGTGCGAACAGCGCGAGCATGGCCATCGGCACCGCGCCGCGCAGCGCCGCGCGCCGGAACTGCCAGTCGCGGACGGCCATCTTCAGGACGAACAATCCCGCGCCCATCGCGGATTGACTGCCGCCGAGCCATCGAAGAGCCGGCGCGAGCCACGCGCCACCTCGCCGCGCGCGTCCCGTGCGACGCGAACGGACGATGGTCGACACGCGCGTCATGTAGCCCTGGCTCAAGGCGCGGAACCCGGCGGCCACGAGCGCCACCGAGACGATCATCGCCGGGATGGCCACCGTGGGGACCAGCCGCTGACCGCCGGACTGTCCGGCCAGTCCCAGCGCCGCGAACCACGCCATCGGCACGGCCGACCAGTACGTGGCGTCGAAGTCCGGACGGATGTCCATGAGCCGCGACAGGTGCGGCAGCAGCGGCGCGGCGAGCCCGCCAATCAGTTGCACCCAGAGTGCGGCGCTGCGCACGCGCGAGACCGGGACGATACGGAAGACGACGCCAAGAACGCCACATGTCGCCAGGGCCGTGAACACCGCACCGATCGTGGCGGCCGCCAGGTGCGTGAACGGATAGAACCACGCCGCACCGTCGAGCCGGGCGCCCGCGAGCGCGGGCAGCACGTTGAAGGCCCACGCGATCGTCAGCGAGAAGCCGAGCAGGTAGGTGACCTTGGCGGCCAGGTACGTCGCGTTGCCCACGGGACGATGGGCGAGCACGGAGGCTTCGGCCGGATTGAGCAGCGCGTCGGCGGCTTCCGACACGAGCAGCGGCACGAGCACGATCGCGGTCATCATCTGGCAGATCATGAGCACGTCGCGCGCCGGGATCCGTCCACTGAAGACGAGCAGCGCGATGAACGCGCCCATCAGCAGGCCCAGGCCGGCCAGGATGCCGAGCGCCGGACCGTGCATGCCGAACTGACTCGTCAGCTCGCGCCGCGAGCCGAGCGTGCGCAGCAGCGTCAACAGCAGCAGGAACTGGCGCCGGTCGAAGGTGCGCGACGTCACGGCGTCAGCCCGCGCATGATGGCCGCGACCCGAGGCTCGACGTCAGCGGCCTCGGTCACCTGGCGGAACACGTCCTCGAGCGTGGCCTCGTGCGTGGCCGACTTCAGCTCGTCGGGTGACCCGTCGGCGATGATCGCGCCTCGATGCAGGATGAGGACGCGCGCGCAGACGCGCTCGACGACCTCGAGCACGTGTGAGCTGTAGAGCACCGTGCGTCCTTCGGCCGCCAGCGCCGACAGCAGGCGTTTGACGACGACGGCCGAGTCGGTGTCGAGGCCGGTGAGCGGCTCGTCGAGCACGATCATCGTCGGGTTGTGGAGCAGGGCGGCGGTGATGAGGACTTTCTGCCGCATGCCCTTCGAGTACGCGCCGAGCCGCTGGAGCCGATCGTCGAGCAGGCCGAAACCACGGAGCAGCGTCTCGATGCGCGTCTGGAGCACGTGTTCGTCGAGGCCGTGCAGCCGGCCGCAGAACTCGAGGAACTCGAGGGCACTGAGCGTTTCGTACAGCTCGGCTGCCTCGGGCACGTAGCCGATCGTCTTCTTCAGCGCGAACGCATCAACGGGCAGCGCGAATCCCTGCACCTGCACATCACCGTGGTGCGCTTCGAGGATGCCGACGAGGATGCGGAGCAGCGTCGACTTCCCTGCGCCGTTCGGACCAAGCAGGCCCGTCACTTCGCCCGGGCGCACGTCGAACGTCAGGCCGTGCAGGATCTCCGGACCGCCATAACCGAAGCGCAGATCGCGAACCGTGA
>CAZVHY010000101.1:2432-3555 GCA_964627115.1 uncultured Solibacteraceae bacterium
GGGAGCGGGGGAGCAGGGGAGGAGAGCGGAAGGCGACAAGGCTGCGAGGCGACGCCGGTCCATACGGAGGTGGTTGTTTTGATTGTATCGTTTGTACGATGTATCGTTGTGACGATGGATAGTCGTGCCGGATCCACGGACGAGCTCTGGGATGCGTTGGCGGGTTTCCGGCAGCGCGTGCTCAGCCACATGCAACCGGGTCTGGCGCAGCTCGACGGGCTCGACCTGACGATGGCGCAATCACTCGCGCTCCAGCAGATCGCCATCGCCGGGCCACTGACGATCGCCGGCCTGCAGGCGCGCCTGTCGCGCGCGCAGGCCACCACCAGCCAGCTCGTGTCGCAACTCGAGCGCCGCGGGCTCGTGGAACGGCGCGCGGACGCGGCCGATGGCCGGCGCACCCTGGTGGTCCTCTCGCGGCGCGGCCGCCGCCAGATGGATCGCCTCGAGGCGCTCAGGCGCCGCGGTTTTGCGGGCGTGGTCGGTGCGCTGCCACCCCGCGTGCAGCGGCAGCTGCTCGACGCACTCCAGGCCACCGCGACGGCCCTCGACGCGCGTGAAGGAAAGAAGACGCCATGATGTTCGTTCGCTTCGCCATACCGGCGTTCGTGTTCCTCGTTCTGCTCTTCACCGCGGCAGGACGACTCGATGTCTGGCCCTTCTGGGCGTACGTCGGCGTCATGTACGCGATCGCCGCAACGATCTACACGCTGCTCGCGCGCTGGAGTCCGGGACTGGTCGCCGAACGTCTGCGTCCCCCGTCCGATCGCGACCGGGCGACGCGGCGGCTCGTGGTCCTGCCGTTCGCCGCACACCTCATCGTGGCCGGGCTCGACGCGCGGTTCGGCTGGAGTACCGTGCCGATTCCCGCGATTGCCGCCGGTCTCGCCATGGTTGCCGCCGGGTTTCTGCTCGTCGGCTGGACGCTCGTCACCAATCCCTTCGCGTCGTCGGCGGTCCGCGTGCAGCACGAACGCGAGCATCAGGTCATCTCGCACGGTCCATACGCCATCGTGCGGCACCCCATGTACCTGGCCGTGTTGCTGGTCTGTCTGGGGGCCGGCCCCGCGCTGGCGTCGTGGTGGGCTGGACTGGCACTTCTGCCCATCGTGCCGGTGTTCGT
>CAZVHY010000101.1:3655-5315 GCA_964627115.1 uncultured Solibacteraceae bacterium
GCCTGGGCGCGGTTGTCGACGTGGAGCTTGGCGAGCACGCGCGAGACGTGCGTCTTGATCGTCTCTTCGCCCACACCGAGTGCGGCGGCGATGTCGCGATTCGAGTGGCCCAGAGCCAGCAGACGCAGCACGTCGACCTCGCGCGGCGTGAGCGATTCGTGCGGCGCGTCAACGGCGTCTGCGAGCATCCGGGCTGCAGCGGGATCGATGACCGTCCGTCCGCGCGCCACGGCACGAACCGCGTCGAGAAGTGTCTCCGGCTCGGCGTTCTTCCGGATGTAACCCGAGGCACCGGCGCGCAGCACGCCGGTCATGCGTGGCTCGTCGATCGACGCCGTGAGCGCGACCACGCGCGCCGACGGACACAATTGACGGATGCGTCTCGTGGTCTCGATGCCATCGATGCCGCCCGGCATCAGCAGATCCTGCAGCACGACATCGGGCGACCACTCCACGATCCGCTCGAGTGCGGCTTCGCCGTTGGACGCGACACCCACGACCTGGATGTCGGGAAACGACTCCAGCCACGCCTTCAGGCTGATGGTGACGACGCGGTGATCGTCGACGAGGACGACGCGGATGGGGGTCATGTGGTGGTCATGCGGAGACGGCGCGCGCGGCGCCAGGCGAGCAGATAGCGGACGACGTCCACGAGAACGGGCACCATGAACAGGAGGCTGACACTGATGCGTCCTCGTCCCCGGACCATGCTGTCCATGGCCGTGAAGGCGAAGAAGCCGAGCGCCGCGAAATAGAGGATCGTTCGCTTCAGGTAGTAGCGCGGGACGCCGTCGGCGAACGGCAGCGTGACCAGGATGGTCGTGCCTTCGCCGGGCCTGGTACCGACGTGCGCCTCGCCGCCGATCTCCTCCGCTCTCGCGCGGATATTGCGGAGACCCATGCCGGCCGATTCCGCGTCGGCGTCGTAACCAGATCCGTTGTCGGACACCGTGAGCTGCAGATGTGAGCCAACGCGGTCGAGACCGACGTGGACCCGCGTCGCGCGCGCATGGCGGGCCGCATTCGACAGCGCTTCCTGGACCACGCGTGCGAGCGCCTGGTGCGTGCCGGGCAGCAGGGCCGCGTTCGGGGGGAGTGTCCCGATGTCGCACGCCACGTCGGCGCCCGTTCGGAGTCGAACAGCCTCGCACTGACGACGGATGACCTCGACGAGGCCGGTGTTGTCGAGCGGTGCGGCCTGCAGTTGATCGAGCAACACGTCGAGCTCGGCCATCGAGTCACGTGCGGATTCGCGCACCTGCGCGAGCGCGGTCCGCGCGCCGGCGGGATCCGTGGCCAGCCGCGTCTCGGCCGTCGCCGCCGCAGTCTGAATCGCGAACACCTGCTGTTTCACGGAGTCGTGGAGATCGCGCGCAAGACGGTTGCGTTCTTCCTGCGCGGCGAACAGACGGATCTGCTGCTCGTACTGGGACCGCACGCGTTCGGTACCCGAGACCGGATGCTGGCCGAACAGACCGATGTATTGGCCCAGCGGTTGCGGATCGCCGGCCTGCCGTGCCCAGCCCGCAAAGAGCCAGAGGGCGCCGGCACCGGCGGCGAACGCCACATCGACGGTCGAGGCGTCGTCAATGGACCGCGACAGCAGATAGGCAATCGCTGCCACGCACGCATGCGCTGCGGCAAACCAGAAGAGCGCGCG
>CAZVHY010000101.1:5415-7308 GCA_964627115.1 uncultured Solibacteraceae bacterium
CGTGTCGGCCCGCGCGATTCTGTCGCGCAGCCCGCCGCCGTGCCGCCGCGCAGCCGCTAGAATGCCCCATGCCGCTCCACAGCAAAATGCTCGTCGGCTTCGTATTCGGCCTCGTGTCCGGCCTGCTCGTTCACTGGCTGGCGCCTGGGGCAACGTGGGCCGAGTGGCTGATGGCGTACGTCACGCAGCCGGCCGGGCAGATCTTCCTGCGCCTGCTGTTCATGCTGGTCATCCCGCTGCTGTTCTCGGCGCTCGTGATGGGCGTCTCCGAGATGGGCGACATCCGCGCGCTCGGCCGCGTCGGCTGGAAGACGCTCGCCTACACCGTCGTCGTGTCGGCGATTGCCGTCGGCATCGGGCTCGTGCTGGTCAACATCGTCCGGCCGGGCGACGGCATCGACCCCGCGGTCGCCAATCAGTTGCTGGCTGACGGCGCGGACCGCGCGCGCGCCATCGTGAGCGGCAACGCCACGCAGGCGCAGGGCCTCGCGATGTTCGTGCAGATCGTGCCCGACAACGTCATCCGGGCCGCGGCCAACAACGACATCCTGGCCGTGATGTTCTTCGCGGCGCTGTTCGGCGTGGGCATGGTGCTCGCGTCGACCACCGGCACGCGGCATCTGCGCGACGCGATCGAGGGACTGTTCGACGTCTCGATGACGCTCATCGGCGTCGTGATCCGCCTGGCCCCGTACGCGGTGGCCTGTCTCGTGTTCAATCTCGCGGCGCAGTTCGGCTGGGAACTGCTCGGACGCCTGGCGCTTTATGTCATGGTCGTGGTCGCGGCGCTCGCGATTCACGGCATCGTGGTCTACAGCCTCGCGGTGAAGTTCCTCGGGGGCATGTCACCGGTCGCGTTCTTCCGCGGATCGCAGGAAGCCATCGTCCTCGCGTTCTCCACCGCGTCGAGCAATGCGACGCTGCCAACCGCGCTGCGCGTGGCCGATGAGAAGCTGAAGCTGCCGCGCCACGTCGCGCGCTTCGTGCTCACGGTGGGCGCCACGGCGAATCAGAACGGGACGGCGCTGTTCGAGGGTGTGACGGTGCTGTTTCTCGCGCAGTTCTTCGGTGTGGATCTCACGCTGGGTCAGCAGCTGCTCGTGATGTTCGTCTGCATCCTTGGTGGCATTGGCACGGCCGGCGTGCCGGCGGGATCGCTGCCCGTCGTGGCGATGATCCTCGGCATGGTCGGCATCCCGCCCGAGGGCATCGGCCTCATCCTCGGCGTCGACCGCTTCCTCGACATGTGCCGCACGACGCTGAACGTCACGGGCGACCTGGCGGCTGCGGTGGTGGTGGCGAAGGGGGAGACGACGGAGACAGCGTAGGGGCCGACCCCCGTGTCGGCCCACTCGACGTTGGGGGCTGCGCGGCGGCGGGCTGCACGGCGGCCGGTGGTACGGCGGCGTGATCTGCCCGTCTCCCCGGGGGCCGAAAGTCAGCCGTAGCCCCGCGGCCGTGCAGCCCGCCGCCCTACGTCAGCATCTCTTCCAACGCCCGCCGCACGGCTTCGATCGCCTCACCTTCCGAGTGCGCGGAGCGCGCGAGATGGGCGAGCCGTTCGGCCACGCCGGGGTGGCTGCCGGCGGCCTGCTCCTTGAGCGGATTGACAATCATACCCGCGCCGGCCGTGAAGTTCGTCGTCGGCTCGATCAGGATGAAGGCGCCCGTGCCGCGTTGTTCGGTGTAGCGATCGAAGATGACCGCGCGCGACGACTCGATGGTGACGCGGCCGATGTCGTTCAGGAGCAGCCGCGTGTTCACCTGCGCGGTGGTGGTGCCCGACGAGTGCTTGAGCACGTAGAGCCGGTTCGGTTCGAGTGGCCGCTCGTCCATCCACACCATGTCGGCCTCGAAACGCCGGCCCATGTTGATGTGGCCGTCGACGAGCAC
>CAZVHY010000101.1:7408-10468 GCA_964627115.1 uncultured Solibacteraceae bacterium
CCATGGAGCGCACTGACCGGAATCGGGTGCATCGAGGCGCCGGCCAGCAGCTTCGAGAAGCCCGACGTGATGTTCTCGAACACTTCGCGATCGAAGTCGACGAGATCCATCTTGTTGACCGCGACGACGAAGTTGCGGATGCCGAGCAGCGACGCGATGCGCGCGTGCCGGCGCGACTGATCGAGGATGCCGTGCCGCGCGTCGACGAGCAGGATCGCGACATCGGCCGTCGAGGCGCCGGTCGCCATGTTGCGCGTGTACTGTTCGTGACCCGGTGTGTCGGCCAGGATGAACTTGCGCCGGCTCGTCGCGAAGTACCGGTACGCGACGTCGATCGTGATGCCCTGCTCACGCTCGGCACGCAGGCCGTCGGTGAACAGCGAGAAATCGATCGGCCCGGCCGTGCGGTTCTTCGAGGCTTTCTCGACCGACAGCAGCTGGTCTTCGTAGACCGACTGCGAGTCGTACAGCAGTCGCCCGATCAGCGTGCTCTTGCCGTCGTCGACGCTGCCGGCCGTGCAGATGCGGAGCAGGGTGGACTCGGTGGCGCCCGTAATCGCCATCAGAAGTAGCCCTCCCGCTTCTTGATTTCCATCGATCCGTCCTGGTCGTGATCGATGACGCGCAGCTGTCGTTCCGACTGCCGCACGCTCACCAGTTCCTCGATGATCTGCGGCACGGTCGTGGCCTCGGACCGAATCGCGCCGGTGCACGGCGAGCAGCCGAGCGACCGCATGCGGCACATCACGAGCTGCGGCTGTTCACCCGGCAGCAGCGGGACGAACGGCTGTTCGACGGGAATCAGCGCCGTGCCGCGCACCACGACCTCGCGCGGCTTGGCGAAGTAGAGCGGCACGACCGGGATGTGCTCCTCGTGGATGTACTGCCACACGTCGATCTCGGTCCAGTTCGAGAGCGGGAACACGCGGATGCTCTCGCCCTTGCGCACGCGGCCGTTCAGCAGGTGCCAGAGCTCGGGCCGCTGGCGCTTCGGATCCCACTGGCCCTTCTCGTCGCGCAGCGAGAACACGCGCTCCTTCGCGCGCGACCGTTCCTCGTCCCGCCGCGCGCCGCCGAACGCGGCGTCGTACCCGCCGGCTTCGAGGCCGTCGAGCAGCGCGCGCGTCTTGAGCAGGCCGCAGCAACGCTGCGTGCCCACGGCAAACGGCTGCGTGCCGGCCGCAATCGCGTCGGTGTTGGTGTGGACGATGAGGTTGGCGCCGATCTCCCGCGTGTAGTTGTCGCGGAACTCGATCATCTCGCGGAACTTGTACGTCGTGTCGATGTGCAGGAGCGGGAACGGGATCGGTCCGGGGTAGAACGCCTTCTGCGCGAGGCGCAGCAGCACGGACGAGTCCTTGCCGATCGAGTAGAGCATGACGGGCCGTTCGAACTCGGCCACGACCTCGCGCATGATCGCGATGCTCTCGGCCTCGAGGGCGCGCAGGTGATCGAGACGCGGCGGCTGAGATGCCGGTGCCGCGCCGGGTGTTGCAGGTTCAGCGGTGTGCATGATGACTCGCGACTAGCAGACGAACTCCTCTTCGAAGGCCGATCGATCGGCCTTGAGGCGCCACGATCGGGCCTCCTTCGCCTGGCCCTGGCGCACCGACACGATCAGGTAGCTCAGGTTCGGCCACGCGTGATCCAGATCGAACTGCGAGGGCTCGGCCGGGTGGTCCGGATGCGAATGATAGAAACCGATGAGGTGCAGGCCGGTCTCGGCCGCGCGCGCTTCCGCCCGCCGGTACTCGTCCGGGCCCACGAGGAACCGGCGGCGCTGGCCGTCGGGGAACGTGTTGTCGAGCGGATACGCCTCGGTGACCTCGCCGGACTTCGGGCCCAGCAGCGCGCCGCAGCACTCGTCGGGGTAGATGCGCGCGCCGTGGCGGCGGATGGCCGTCAGTTGATCGTCGGTGATTCTCACGTGCAGCGGTGCGTCGGGCACACTCGCCTCCTCTTCGGTCTGTTCCCACAGCGCATCGGACAGATAGCGATCGCCCCCGTCCGGGAAGATGGCCACGATGACCGCCGACGGCAGGTCGCGGGCGACGCGCATGGCCGCGGCCAGCGCGGCGCCGCTCGACGGGCCGACGAACAGTCCTTCTTCGTGCGCGAGGCGCCGAATCAGGTGATGCGCTTCGTCGGTGTCGACCCGGACGTCCTCGTCAGCCAGCGCCGGATCGTAGATGGCCGGCACGATGGCCGACTCCATGTGCTTGAGTCCTTCGAGTCCGTGGAGCGGCGTGTCGGGCTGCACCGAGATCAGCTTCACGCCCGGCGCGTCCTGCCGCAGCCGGCGGCCGGTGCCGACGAAGGTGCCACTCGTGCCGAGGCCGGCGAGGAAATGTGTGACCCGCCCCTGCGTCTGTTCGAGAATCTCGACGCCCGTGCCGTGGAAGTGCGCCTGCCAGTTGGCCGGATTGCTGTACTGGTCCGGGTAGTAGTAGCGGTGCGGGTCGCGCTCGAAGATGGCGCGCACCTGACGGATGGCGCCGTCCGATCCTTCCATCGCGTCGGTGAACACGAGGTCCGCGCCGTACACGCGCAGCAGGCGCTTGCGTTCCGGCGTGACGTTGGCCGGCACGCACAGACGGACGCGGTGGCCGCGCGCCGCGCCGAGCATGGCGTAGGCGATGCCCGTGTTGCCCGACGTGGCGTCGAGCAGGATCTTGCCGGGGCCGAGCCGGCCCGTGCGTTCGCCCTCGAGCATCATCGCCAGGGCCGCGCGGTCCTTGACCGAGCCGCCGGGATTCCGCATTTCGAGCTTGGCGTAGATCTCGACGCCGGCCCGCGGCTCGAAGCGCTCGAGGCGCACGAGCGGCGTGTTGCCGATCTGGTCGACGAGCGACAGGCCGCGTGCGGGGCGCGATGCGAGGGTCGAGTGAGCCATGCGGGTCGGTGCGCGTGAAAACGAAAAAGCCCGGAACCTGCGTCAGGTTCCGGGCCTGTGAGGGCGCCATGCGGCGACCGAAAGTGTGGTGTCAGATCTTCGTGGTCGCGTGCGCCATCGGGTCAGGCCCGTTTTGACAGGTCCGACAACAGGGACATCCGCTGGCA
>CAZVHY010000101.1:10568-11632 GCA_964627115.1 uncultured Solibacteraceae bacterium
GGCAGGGCCGTGCTCGTCGTGGGCGGCGGTCCGGTCGCCACGAGCAAACTCGACGGGCTGAAGGCCGCCGGCGCCGACATCACAGTGGTGGCGCCCGAGGTGACCGGGACGATTCGCCAGGCCGGCGTGCGCATCCACGAGCGTCCCTTCGCCGATGCGGATCTCGACGGCGTCTGGTACGTTGTCGCGGCCGCCACGCCCGAGGTCAACGCCGCGGTGGCGCGGGCCGCCGGCGCGCGGCGGATTTTCGTCAACGCGGTCGACGACCCGCCCAACGCCACCGCGTATCTCGGCGGGGTGGTTCGGCGCGCCGGTGCGGCCGTGGCTGTTTCCACCGGCGGGCGCGCGCCGGCACTGGCCGGCCTGCTGCGCGAGGGCATCGACGCCCTGCTGCCCGATGAGGCCACGCTCGAGACCTGGCTGCGCGAAGGCGATGCGCTGCGGCAGGGGTGGCGAGCCGAGGGTGTGCCGATGGAAGAACGCCGCGCGCAGATGGCCGCGGTCGTCGCCCGGGCATACTGTGGCCGGATGCCGACGTGCCGGCCCGTCCCCACCGACAGCGCTGCGGAGGCCGATGATCACGCGCGACGATGACCACGACACGATGACGACCCGCGGAGGATTCGTCTCGCTCGTCGGTGCGGGGCCGGGCGATCCGGATCTCCTGACGCTGCGGGCCGTGGATCGGCTGCGGCAGGCGGATCTGGTGCTGTACGACGGGCTCGTGTCCGCGGCCGTCCTCGACCTGGCCACGGCGGCCGAGCGCGTCTCGGTGGCGCGCCGCCGCGGCGAGAAGCGGCTGACGCAGGGCGACGTCAACGACCTGCTGATTTCGGCCGCGCGTCTCGGTCAGCGCGTCGTGCGCCTGAAGTCGGGCGATCCGTTCGTGTTCGGCCGCGGCGGCGAGGAAGTGCAGGCGCTGGCCGAGGCCGGCGTGCCGTTCGAGGTCGTGCCGGGCCTTTCGAGCGCGATTGCCGCGCCGGGTCTGGCCGGGATTCCGGTGACGCATCGGGGCGTGGCCTCAGGGTTCGTGGTGGTGAGCGGGCACGGGCCCGAGGCGTACG
>CAZVHY010000102.1:0-2571 GCA_964627115.1 uncultured Solibacteraceae bacterium
CTTCAACGCCTGCTCGAGCGTGCTGCGCGCCTGCGTGTTGTCGCCGGCAGCGGCGTACGCCACGCCAAGGTGATAGAGCACCTCGGCCGAGTTGGGCTGGCGCTTCAGGCTCGCCTGCAGGTACGGAATGGCCTGCTGTGGCTGGCCGCGCTTGTAGTACACCCAGCCGAGCGTGTCGTCCACGTTCGGATCGTCGGGCAGCCGCTGCTTCGCCGCGGTGGCCAGCTGCAGCGCCACGTCGAGGTTCTGGCCGCGCTCGGCATAGATGAACGCGAGATTGTTGGCGGCCACCGGCGCGTTGGCGCCATTGGCCACCGTGGCCTCGTACGCCTTCACCGCATCGTCTCGCTTGCCCTGCGCGTCGAGCAGCATCCCCACCATGGTCCGCGCGCCCACCGACGTTCCGTCGCGCGCGACGATGCCCTGGAATTCCGTGATGGCTTCGTCGAGCCGGCCCTGACGGGTGTAGAGATCGGCCAGCATGGCGTATCCGGGATTGAATCGCGGATCCACAGTGACAGCCTTGCGCAGGGCAGCTTCGGCACCGGCCTGGTTGCCGGCGCTCGCGTGCGCGCGAGCCAGGAGCGCCAGGATGGGCGCGTTGGACGGCTGCCGCGCACTTTCAGCCTCGAGCCGCGATACCGCAGCGGCCGGGTTCTTGGCCTGCACGTCGAGGAACGTCAGGCCGCCGAGGGCCTCGATGAAGCCGGGCGACAACTGCAGCGATCGCTCGAACGCGGTGCGCGCGGCTGCCGCGTTGTTGCGGCTCGCCAGCAACGTGCCGTGCACGGCGTGGACGACGGCGGCATTCGGTGCGGCCTTGAGCAGTTCGTTCACCTCGGTCTCGGCCCGCGTCAGGCTGCCGGCCGCCACCAGGCTCCGCGCCAGCGCCACGCGCGCGTCGAGATTCGACGGCTCGGCAATGCGCGCGCGTTCGGCATACTGCAGCGCGCCCGCGCGATCGCCCGTGGTCAGGCTCAGCCGCGAGAGTGCCACCTGCGCCGCCACGGCGCGCGGGTTGATGCGCAGCACTTCCGTGTACGCGCGGGTGGCATCGGCCACTTCGCCCCGCCGACTGTGAATGCCCGCGAGGGTGAACTGTGCCGGGGCGGAGTTCGCGTCGGCGGTCACGGCCGCCTTCGCGCGATCGAGCGCCTCGTCGAGCTGGTTTTCCGCCAGGAGCCACTGCGCCTTGGTCACCAGCAGGCCGGCGTGCGTGGGGACGCGCGCGAGCACGCCGTCGAGCCGCTTGTGCGCCTCCGCGGTGCGCCCGGCCCCGTAGTCGATGGCCGCCAGGCGCGCTTCGGCCTCGACGAACGTCGCCTGGTTGGACGAGAGCGGCTCGAGCACCGCCACGGCTTCGTCGGGTCGGCCTGTGCCGGCGTAGTAGTCGGCCAGCTGCAGCTGCGCCGTTGTCGCACCCGACGCCGCGGCCACGGCCTTGAGCGGCGCTTCCGCCTCTTTGACACGCCCAGTGGCCATGTAGAGCACGCCGATCATCCGATGGGCGAGCAGATGATTGGGATCGATGGCGAGCGATTCGTTGAGCGCGGACTCGGCCTCCGGCAGACGATTGGCGGCCCAGAGGAAGTTGGCCAGCGCGAGCTTCGGATCGACAGACGATGGCGCGAGCGTGATGGCACGGCGGAAGGCGGCTTCGGCTTCGCGCGCTTCGCCCGTCTGCATGCGCACGGCGCCGAGCGTCATGAACGCTTCGCTGCTGTCGGGATCCACCTCGAGCGCTTCCTCGATCTGCGTGACGGCGCCTTCCGGATCGCGCAGCGCCGCGAGGGCGTTGGCGTGCAGCAGCAGCGCCTGGACGTCGTTCTCGTTGCGGTTCAACAGCGCCGCCGCGCGTCCCTTCGCGTCGTCGAACCGGCCCGCGAGCAGCAGGAGCTGGCCGGCCTTGAGCTGCAGGTCGCGGTTGTCGGGCAAGGCATCGGCCGCGCGCATGTAGGCCGGCAGCGCCTCGCGGATGTTGTTCATCCGTTCGTAGGTTTCCGCCAGCTTGAGGTGGGCGTCGCCGTACTGCGGGTCGATCTGGATGGCGCTGAGGTATTCGACCAGCGCGAACTCGTCGCGGTTCTCGGCGGCGTACGCGTTGCCGCGCTCGAGATGCCGGACCTTGTCGCGATCCGGGTTGCTGCAGCCCCACACGAGCAGCACCGCACACAACAACGCGCCCCCGCGAAACACGCGACGTTCAGCCATCGGTCCAGTCTCCCTGCTCGAAATTCAGTCGAATCTCGAATATATCAGAGCGATAGACGACGGCGTTGCGCAGCGACTGTAAGGTTTTCCGACGGCCTTGTCGCGGTTGCACGCTTTTACCATTCGATTGTTCGGGCGAATCGAGCGATTGTCGGAGAATTTTACAATTTCAGATCCGAAATCGGGCGTTGCTGAACAGGTGTGTAGGTGTAAGTCGCTTTTATGCTGCTATTTACAAAAATGACATTCCGGAGGGCTCCCCCGCTGGAAGTCGGCTCGCTGCTTGCATAATTGTCTGCCATGAAGAAGACATTCGTTCCTTTGCTACTAATTGCGCTCTTGTTCGGCACCGCCGCGAAG
>CAZVHY010000102.1:2671-5685 GCA_964627115.1 uncultured Solibacteraceae bacterium
CCCGACGGCGGCGTCACGGCCACGCTGCTCGGCCTGGCGCTTGCCGGTGTCGGTCTCGTCCGTCGCCGCATGAACAGCTAAGCGGGTAAGCACCGAACACGGCTCGTGTTCGCCACGCGGCTGTCGACGAAAACTCGTCGGCAGCCGCGTTCTTTTTTGTGTCGTTCACGGCGCAATGTAGCGAGCCGTTCACCTGAAGGTGGAAGCCGAATTTCCTGCGGCAACACGTGCCGCGTACTCGTCTGAACGTATCGAACAACCTCCGGCTGGAGCACGACTTGCACAGTCGCGAGGCATGAAGAAACTCCTGCTACCGCTACTTCTGGCCGCATTCGTTCTCGGGCCAGCCGCGAGGAGTGAGGCGAACCTCATCACCAACGGCGGTTTCGAGACGACACCGGCTGAGCTGCCAGGTTCGGGTTGGACGATCTATTCCAACATCGACGGTTGGTCCAGTGGCGCCGGCCCCGGGATCGAAATCGGGCTTGGCGGTATCTACGGCGTCATGGGCTTCGAGGGATCGAACGTGCTCGAGCTCGACTCCACCGCCAACGCCACGGTGTCCCAGGGCGTGCTGGTCCCAACGGATGGCACTTACCAGTTGTCGTTCCTCGCGGCGCTGAGAAGCAGCGTGGCACAGGACAGCGGGACCTTCGACGTCCTGTGGAACAACGTCCTGCTGGCCAGCTTCAGTCCGACGACGGCGGCCATGACGCTGTACAAGATCAGCGTCATCGCGAGTGGCGGGGCCAACACGTTGTCGTTCGTGGGCACCGGCACGTCCGACTCGTACGGCGCCATCGTCGACAACGTGCAGATGTTGGCGAGCGTGCCCGACGGTGGCCTCACCGTGGCGCTGCTCGGCCTGACCCTCGCGGGCGTTGGCCTCGTTCGCCGGCGGATGGCCAGATAGATAGACAGTTACGGGCGGGGCATCGGTCTCACTGACCTGACGCCAGGCCCTGCTCGACCCACCCCATGACGCGTGGGAAGGCCTCGTGTCCGGCAAACCGCGCGCGCAGCGTCTCGACATACGGCGCTGATCGCGCGCGGCGTGCCTCGGCCGGTCCTCGAGACGCGTAGAAGTTCGCCAGCACCGCCGTGGGCCAGAACTCGTCCGGGTCGTTCCGATACGCCCGGAGAAACACCTCCTCGGCGCGCACGTCGTCGCCCATCCGCGCGTAGATCCGGCCGCGCAACAAATCCCCGTCCCCGGGAGACGCGGGCCAGCGCTCGCCGGCGTCGATGGCCGCCAGCGCCTCGTCGAGCCGGCCGGCGCGCAGCAGCTCTTCCGCGCGGTGCATCTGCGCCCCGCGGTCCTGGCGAAGCTGGATGACACCAACGGTCGTCGCCAGCACGCCGCACACGACGAGCCCCGCGCTCCAGCGCGCCACGGCAGGCACCGAGCCGGCGCCCAGGATCGGCCGCCCGGTGACGACCCGCCATACCTGATACACCGCGAACGGCACGCCGAACACCACGGCCTCGCCGGCCAGCCGATTGTCGAACATCAACCAGTCGACGCCGACTTCCCGAATCGAGAATGGCCAGAGCGGCATGCGCTCGGCATCCTGAAAAAGATCGAGCGCGTCGTGCAGCAGGATGACGCCCGTGGCCAGCGCAACCGTGCGCAGGAGTGGCGTGGCCGCGAGCCGGCTCCAGAGCGCGCCCAGCACGACGCCAAGGAGGCACCCGACCGGAAGGGAATGGCCCGCGGCCTGCGCTGACGGCAGTTGGAGCCAGACCCCGAACTGCGTCAGGACGTCGGGCAGATACGACAGCGCGAGGATGGCGGGCAGCCAGAGCGCGCCGGTCCAGCGCCCGCGCTCGCGTTCAGACGCGGCGGTACCGGGCCCGAACTGCTGAGCAACGACAATCCCGACGAGTGTGTGACCAATGACGGGCATGGTGCAGCCCTGCGTGAGACGTTCACTATCTCACGTTCGGCGGGCCGGATTGTTCATGGCACATCGATTGCTCCCGCACGCGCGGCAGCTGTTTCGAACGTCATGGCACGAATTACCCGTCTCCTCTTCGTTCTTCTCATCCTATCCATCTCTCACGTCGCGTACGCGGCGGAATTGACGCTGGCGTGGGACCCGCCGACTGACAACACGACCACGGGCTATGTCATTTTCGTGGGCACCGCGCCGGGGACGTATTCGCGGCACCTGTGGATTGGCAAGGCGACCTCGCACATCGTTGGTGGATTGACGCCAGGCGCCACCTACTATTTTGTCGTCCGCGCACACGACGCGGCCGGGCGCCTCAGTGGCCCCTCCAATGAAGTGACCGGCACGGTCAAGGGAGGCAGCACGCTCGTGTACAGCGGCAGTTGTCTCACGCCGGATCCGTTCACGGTCCTGGGCGGCGGCACGTGCCGCAACGGCGGCTGGTTTCCACCGGGCATGCCGCTCGCGCCCGCTCCAGCGCCCGCGCCCGCATCACCACCAGTGGCGATCGCGCAGGTCGTGCCCGGCACCGACGGCTGCACGACGCCCGATCCCTTCGTCGTGCTCGGCGGCGGCACGTGCCGCAACGGCGGCTGGCTGCCGCCAGGGATGACGCCGCGCGAGGCCGAGCGCCCATCGCGCAGTCCAGTGGAGACACCGGTCGTCGTGCCGCCCGACGATGACGGCACGTGCGTCTCCGAGGATCCGTTCCGCGGCATCCCCGGTCTGGTGGGTGTGTGCCGCGCGGGCGGCTGGACACCCTGGCCAGGCGTCACGACCGCGGCGACGGTCCGCGTGCTCGACGATGTCGAGCACGTCGTCCTCGCGGCCGACAACGGCGATGTGTACGTGGTGTTCCCGGACAAGACGCCGGGTGATGCGCCGCTTCTCGACGGCGCGCGCGTCATCGTGCGCGCACTCTACGAACCGGCGCCCGACGATCTGCCGGATGGTGTGCAGCTGCTGCGGATTGTGGAATTGCGAGCCGAGCCGTAGGGGCGGGCTTCGGGCCGACACGGGGGTCGGCCCCTGCGATGTCGTTGCGGGGGCGGGCCCCCGTGC
>CAZVHY010000102.1:5785-7300 GCA_964627115.1 uncultured Solibacteraceae bacterium
TGCGGGGGCGGGCCCCCGTGCCCGCCCGCAGCCGGTAGTCCGTAGTCGGTAGCCGTGCCATAGTACTGACGTGTCGAATCGAACCGCCGCCGGTCGCGCGTTGGCGCGCGTGGTCATGACCTCGGCGTTGCTCGTGGCGACCGGTTGCAAGGGCGCGCCCTCGCCAACACCCGTTCCCATTCCGGGCGCCACGGTCGTGCGCGGCACCGAACGCCTGGCCTGGTCGCAGGCGGGATATGTGTCGGGCCTGCGCTTTCGCGCGTACGTCGACGACACGTCGGTGTTCCTCGACTCCGCGGTGTGCGACGGCTCGACGCCGCAGGCTTCGTGTTCCTCTCCGCTGCCGTCGATGACCGACGGCACGCACGTCATCACGCTCGCGAGCGTGCTCGCCGCGGGTGCCGAAAGCGAGCGCAGCGAGCCGCTGCTCGTTCAGAAAGTTTCGGGCGGCACGTCGAGTCTGGCGTCGCTGCGTGGCGCCGGTGTCTCGATGGGCGCTGTCGGACTCCAGGCCACCGTGCAGGTGGCGCCGGATCTCGTGTTCGCCGCCGACGTGGTGGCGCGCGGCATCCGCGCGCCCGCACAGGTGGCGCCGACAGACGACGGGCGCCTGCTGGTGGCGGAAGCCGATGGCAGCGTGCGCGTCGTTCGCATCGACGCTGGCGATCGCGTCGTTCGTGCGCTCGACGAGGACCACGCGCGACGGATGTTCGGCGCCGCGCCGGCCTTGACGCCGGGACTCGCGACCCATCCCGACTTCGCGCGCAACAGCCTCGTCTACACCGCACGCCTGGTCGACGACGACGGCCGAGGCTGGCGATTGCGCGTGATACGGCTGCGTGAGGCTGGAGACACGCTGGGCGATCCCGCGCAGATTTTCGAGACGCCGGTCGTTGGTCAGGCGCAGGCGCCGTCGCGCGAGGGACCGAAACTGGCGTTCGGTCCGGACGGATTGTTGTATGTCGCGCTGCCCGCGGGTTTCACTTTCGACCGTGAGCCGGCTGCGAGCCGCCCGCACCCATCGATGCTGCGGCTGCAAGACGATGGCGGCGTTCCCGACGTGGGACCAATCGAGGGCGTTCGCGCGCACCCGCTCGCGTTCACGTGGGATCCGTCGACCGGTGCACTCTGGCTCGCGTTTGCCGAGGCTGGCGTCACGACACTCGAGCCTGCCACGGCCGGTCGCGAGCCCATTCTGCGCTCACGCGTCGACGTCGAGTCCCCCACAGACGCGCTGCCGTTGCGCCAGCCGGCGACGTTCCGTTCGCTGCCGGCTGCGCAGACACTCGTCATCCGCGACGCGGCCAGCCTTCAGACGCACCGCCTGACGCAGACCCTGCTCCGCACCGCAGGTGCCGCCAGCACCGTGCGGCTCACGCTGCCCGTCGTTGCCGGCGGCCTCTCCGATCGCCTCGGCGACTTCGTCTCCAGCCCCGATGGCTCGTGGTACGTGGTGACGAGCAACGGGGATGGGGACGTCATCGTGAGACTCAAGAAGATCAAGTGAGAAGCCAG
>CAZVHY010000102.1:7400-11344 GCA_964627115.1 uncultured Solibacteraceae bacterium
AACTTCTGGCTTGATCTCTACGCCAGCCCCAGTTCTTCCCTGGCGTACTCAATCGACCGCCGCGTCATTTCCACTTCGAGCGCGAGGCGGCCTTCGGGCGTCAGGCCGGTGATGCGGGGCAGCGGGACCTTCGGCGGGTTGGCGTTCACCGACGCCATCATCCGCGCGAGGAACACGCCATTCACGTCGTCGAACGTGGCCCAGTACTTGTCGGTGAGGCACGGCACCTCGAGCGGATCGCGCACGATCATCTCGAGCGAGAACTTCACGTCCGGCTTTGCCGTGCGCACGGTGTCGACGATGCGCTTCATGTCGAGCATGCCTTCGCCGAGCGGGACCTCGGACAGCAGGAAGCCGTGTTCGTATTCCTCGACGGCCATGTCCTTGAGGTGCACGTTGAACGTGTACGGCGCGAGCTTCTCGATGGTCTCCATCGGATCGTCGAGCACCGACATGTTGTTGCCCGTGTCGAGCGTGACGCCGAGGAATTCGCTGCTGTAGCGCTTGTGCAGCTCGACCTGCTGATCGACGCGCCAGTCCTTGTGATTCTCGATCCCGAGCGGCATGCGATGTTTCTCGACGATCGGCAGCGCGACCTCGATCTGCTTGTGATAGTCGGCCACGGCCTGTTTCCACCCGGCTGCCGAGTCGAACATCTCGTAGCGGCGGCCGAGCAGGCAGACGACACGAAGGCTCGTGGCGCCAGCGGCCTTGGCGACGCGCACGGCGTTCTCGAACACGGCCGGATCTTCGCCGACGCGTGGCAGGAACGTCTGCACCTCGCAGTACATGTCGAGCTCGCCCTTGAGGCGGCGTGTGGCCTCGGCCCACGCCATGTCGATCGTCGTCATGCCGCCGTGAGCACCGGCCGCTCCCACCTGGCGCGCGATGTCCATCAGCCGATCGACCTCGAGCAGCCGCGCCGGCGAGGCGAAGCGGATCGACTGGAACGAATCCGACGTCAGCCCCATCGTCGTCCGCCGCGGGATCGGGTCGGTTGGCAGTCGCGTGGAGCCAGCCACCGGCGCCTGCGCCGCCGACAGCGGCCGGACTGCCGCTGCCGCAACGGCAGATGCACCGACGGAGTGGAGGAAGTCGCGTCTGTTCATAGTGGCAAGCCAGAAGCCAGAAGACAAAAGCCAGAAGGGCGACAAAGTCAGAACTTTGAAGTTCGAACTTCGAAGTTCAACGTTTCCCGAACTTCTGGCTTCTGGCTTCAAACTTCCGGCTTGATCGATATTTCCCCCATGCTACCATCCGCCGATCCCCATGGAGTGCAGCGTATGTCCGTGAGACGAGTGACGGCAGCAGTGATCGCGGTGGCCGTCGTGGCCGCCATTGCCGGCGGTGTCAGTGTGGCCCGTCAGCGGTCGGCCTCGGCCATGGCCGTGGCCGCCACGGCGTTCATCGACAGCCTGACGCCGGAGCAGCGCGGGCGCGCGGTGTTCGCCCTCAACGACACCGAGGAACGGACGCGCTGGAACTTCATCCCCGTCGATCAGTTCCCGCGCAACGGCATCGCACTGAAGGAGATGAACGCGGCGCAACGACGTGCGGCGCACGATCTGCTGCGCGCCGGGCTCGGGCAGGGCGGGTACATGACCGCGACGCAGATCATGGATCTCGAGAACATCCTCCACGAGATCGAAGCGCCGCAGCGTGCGAAGGCCGCGGCCGCGGCGCAGGCGGGCGGGGGAGGAGGACGCGGCGGCGGGTTCTTCACGCGCGACCCCGACCTGTACTTCTTCAGCATCTTCGGTGAGCCGTCTGCCAGCGGGCAGTGGGGCCTGCGCATCGAGGGACATCACCTGTCGCTCCACTTCACCATCGACGCCTCGCGTCTGTCGGTGTCGAGCGCGCCGGCGTTCTTTGGATCGAACCCCGCCGAGGTGCGGCAGGGACCGAAAACCGGACTGCGCGTGCTCGGCACGCAGGAAGACGCGGGCCGCGCGCTGCTCGGATCGCTCAGCGACGCGCAGCGCGAGCAGGCCATCATCTCCGCAACGGCGCCGAACGACATCCAGACGCGCACGCAGCTCAAGTTCAATCCGCTCGAGCCGGGCGGCCTGATGGCCGCGGACATGAACCCCGGGCAGCGCGAGCTGTTGATGCAGCTCATCGAGGTGTACGCGTCGCTCATGGCCGACGACATTGCGGCGGACCGCATCGCGAAGATCGAAGCGGCGGGTATCGAGAAGATCGGGTTCGCGTGGGCCGGCGCGATCGAACGGGGACAGCGGTACCACTACCGCATCCAGGGACCGACGTTCCTCATCGAACACAACAACACGCAGAACAACGGCAACCACATCCACTCGGTGTGGCGCGATTTCAACGGCGACTTCGGCCGGGATCTGCTCGGCGAACACCTCGCCAGCGTGGCGCACTGAGGAGCGGTAACGCGTGACAGACGAACGACGCAGACATCAGAGGTTCGCCCAGCCGCTCGACGGATCGTGGAACGGCGCGTCCGGCACCGGACGCTGCCGCATCGTCGACATCAGTGTCGGCGGCTGTTTCATCGAGTCGCTCGCCGCGCCCGGTGTGGGTGAGACCGCCGTCATCACCGTCGGCGTGGGCGACCACACGCTCGCGTTCACGGGCGACGTCCTGTACGTCGAGCCCAACATGGGCTTCGCCGTGAAGTTCCGGCCGATCCAGGCCGAGCACATGGACGCGCTGCTGCCCTTCCTGCGGGTGCTGGGCGGGCAGGAGGACTGAGGGCCGACACTCTCGCGCGGCGCGCACGAACACCAGTCGATCTGCCAGCAGAAAATTGAATACGCCGCACGCCGCAATCGCGATGAGCGCGGCCGCTGGCGTGGGCATCCCGATCTGGCCCGCCAGCAGCGGCACCAGCAGCGTGTTGCCCACGAGCGACACGGCGCCATTGCCCGCAGCGAATCGCGCGAACGTGGCAACCAGCGATGTCCCTTTGTCACGGTCGGCCCACGTCCACCTGATGTGCCAGACGAAGTTGTGGACGACCGCCACGGCCACGGCCATCGGCGCGGCGAGCTCGAAGGGCACACCACCCCAGTCCGCCAGCGCCATCAGCGCGCCCACCTGCACGACGACGCCGGCAAGGCCCACGAGATTGAAGCGCACGAAGCGACCGACGCCCATATCCCGGCAATGCGCAGAGCAACGGTCCCGTGGCTCGCCCCTGCGGGGGCTGAGCCTCCTTCTCTTCTCCCTGCGCATTCCCTGACATGACCTCGCGTTTCACTACCCTCACCCTGGCGTTCGGCGTTCTGGCAGGCGCGAGCGTTGCCGGCCACGCGGGGCGCGGCGCGCTTGCGGGCTGGGATCGCTACGTGGCGGCCGTGGAGGCGCGGCGCGCCGCCGATGTCGGCGACCGTGGACGTTTCCTCCTGATGGATTTCGAATCGACGGCTGCGGTCGAGCGGCGTGCGCTCGAGGCGGGCCGCCTGGTGGTCGAACGCGTCGACGCGCCTTCCCGTGGAGGTGCCTCCATCGACATCGACGATGGGATGGTGCACCACTGGCGTGGAGCGGTGCTGCTGCCGGGCATCACGATCGACGAACTGCTGGCGCGGCTGCAGACCGATGCGCCGCCCCTGAGCGCCGAGGTGCTGCGCGCGCGCGTCATCGAACGGCGCCCGTCGTTCATCAAGGTGTTCCTGCGTCTGCAGCGGACGAAGATCGTGACGGCCGTCTACGACACGGAACACGAGGTGACGTTCGTGCGCGACGGAGCAGACCGTGCGTCGAGCCGGAGTATTGCGACGCGTATTGCTGAGCTTCAGGACGTCGGTACGCCGCAGGAACGCGAGCGAGCGGCGGGTGAGGACCGCGGATTCCTCTGGCGCCTCAACGCGTACTGGCGCTATCAGGCCGTGCCAGGCGGCGTGATTGCCGAGTGCGAGTCGATCAGTCTCAGCCGAGACGTGCCCTTCGGTCTTGGCGCGATTGCCGGCCCG
>CAZVHY010000103.1:0-11287 GCA_964627115.1 uncultured Solibacteraceae bacterium
TCCCGCTTCCCACGCTCTCCTCCTTCGTCGCCAACCAGGACGACGCCGTGCAGATACCAGCACCAGACACTGATCCGACGGCACCAGCGTCCGACGCGCCTGCGACCAGGCTCCTGCATGTGTGTCTGTGGTGACGAGCATAACATGCACGATGCACCGGACAGATCGCGGCGGTGCACTCGCGTCACGCCAGATACCCCGATGGAGTTCATCGCAGCGATCTGCGGAGACCTCACCGGTGCTCCCGCGACACAGACGTCGTGCACGCGCATGTGGGACACCAGGTTCTCGCGCGACAGTCTCGCAGCCCGACCACACCGCCAGCCACAATCGTGCAGACGTTCAGCACCAACCAGCGGCACGACGACGTACGACTGTGCACACCGCGTCGCTAGACCCGCGCGTGCCTGCCGGTGCACTCCAGAGATCACGACCGTGGCCTCGAGGGTCAGCCACCAGCCGCTCGACGGACGTGAGCGACGACCCGCATCACCTCATCCGTGCATTCGCACCATCGACATCACATCCTGGGAACACCTGCACCGGTGGCGTGCGACGGTCGGAGCAACGACTGGCGACACCTGGAGCAGTAACGCGATCGACGATGAGCAGGCTCTGCACACTCGTCACGTAGAGTGGTGCACCGGAAGTCATTGACCGCGCGGCACATCCGCGTCGTTTTCGCGAACTCCGCCACCAGCGGTATCGACATGCACCACCTGGCGATCTGTCCTGCGACACCATCGCGGCCACCATGCGTCACCACCGGTGCCATGTCGCCCCACCGGCCGTTCCGTCCCGCCCCACACCATGGACCGTCGTGCGGCACCTCGCGATCCGTCCCTCCCTAGCTGACGATCGGTGGTGCCCCACATGGCCGTCGATCCTGCCCCACCAGCAGACGCGAGTGTCGACACGTCATCGACCGTGTTGCGACAGTGGCGCTGATCGCCCTGCGCACGTTCGCTCCGGACCTGCACCACCACCCGTGCCGTGTTGCCCGCCTTGTGGTTCCGGCCCTGTCCACCTGGTGATCGGTGTTGCCCGCCGAACCGTGCGACAGGGGTCCAGCGAACGCGCGAACGGTCCCCACCGAGTGGTACGTCTTGCGACACCACACGATCGATGTCGGGACGGCAGGCGTCGCGACCCGCGACAGATCGCGTGCGATGGTGCACCAGCGCACGATCCGACATGCACCACCGACGCTCCGACAGGGCGAGTTCGTGCTGTTGTGTGGCGATTCACTGCTCGCGGTCGATCGCGTCTGCGAGCACGCCGCCTGCAGCCCTTCCCGGCGTGCCGGAACGTCACTGCGCACCTCGCGTCGACGTTCCCCGGACCTGAAGGTCCGGGGCTCCGTTGGGAATAACCTCCCGGCCTTCCCGCCTCCCAGCCTCCTCCCCGCCTGCCGCCTCCCAGCCTTCCTATATCCGCTCGAAGTTCTTCTCGATCTCGCGCCGCGTCAGGCGCAGCACGACGGGGCGGCCGTGGGGACAGACCGACGAGTGCGCGGTGCGGCGCAGTTCGTCGAGCAGGTACTGCATCTTCTCGCGCGTGAGTGGATCGTTGGCCTTCACCGCCGCATGACACGCCATGGTCGCGGCCATCTGCCGCAGAATTTCGTTCATGCCGGCACCGGGCGTCAGGCCGTCGAGATCGCCAGCCACGGCACGCAGCACCTCTTCACTCTTCGAGAGATCGAGGACCGCAGGCACGGCAGCCACGCGGATCGCCGACCTGCCGAAGTCCTCGAGGTCGAAGCCGAACTGCACGAGCGCGTCGCGATGCTGGAGCAGCGTCTGGTGCTCCCCCGCCGCCAGTTCGAGTACCACCGGCGTGAGCAACCGCTGCGACTCGAGCGTGCGCGTCGTCAAGCGCTCCGAGAACTGCTCGAACAGAATCCGCTCGTGCGCGACGTGTTGATCGATGATCGCAATCCCTTCGTCGTCGACCGCGAGGATGAACGTGTTGCGGAACTGCCCGAGCGGCACCATCGGGCGGATGAGCGCGCCGACCGATTCGCGCCCGGCGGTGACGCCGGCGGGTTGGGTTCCCGACGGCAGCGGTGGCCAGGCGCCGCTTCCGTGAAGCCCCGATGCCCGCGCGTCCCCCGGGTCTAAAGACCCGGGGCTCCATTGGGCGCTGGCCGGTCCGCCCTGCAGCCCGCCGCCCGCCGCCCGATCGAACCCCAATGGCAGGCCTGGCGTCGATGGCGCGAACGTCGGCGCGAGCGGCGACAGCACGAGCTCGGGCGCCGCGGTGGCGCCGAGCGCGTCGATCACCGCACGGCGCAACACCTCGTGCACGAGCCCCTGATCGAGAAAGCGCACTTCCGCCTTCGTCGGGTGCACGTTGACGTCCACGCGATCGGCCGGCAGCTCGAGGAACAGGTGCACCTCGGGACTCCGCTCCTTGATCGTCGCGACGCTGTAGCCCTGCTGAATCGCGTGCGTGATCGTGCGGTCGCGCACCATGCGACCGTTGACGAACACGTGCTGCGGTCCGCGCACCGGTCCTGTTTCCGCCAGCGCGGCAATGAATCCTCGGATCGTGATCCCGGCCGCTTCCTTGTGGACCACCACGAGATCGGCGCGATCGCCGTAGATCTGATAGAAGCGCTCCTCGAGCGATCCGGCGGGTGGCGCCTCGATGAGCACGCGCTCCCCACTCCGCAGCACGAAGCCGACCTCGTGATACCCGAGCGCAAGTTGCGTGACCAGACGCGACACCTGCGCAGACTCCGCGGTGTCGGCCTTCAGGAACTTCCGCCGCGCGGGCAGGTTGTAGAACAGCTCCCCCACCTCGATGCGCGTGCCTTCGGGCGCGCCGATCTCCCGGATCGTTTTCACGATGCCGGCCTCGACGACGATTTCCGTGCCGGAGAGCTCGCCGCGCAGCCGCGTGCGCAGCTTGAAGCGCGACACCGACGCAATCGACGGCAGCGCTTCGCCGCGGAACCCGAGGGTGCGGATCGCGGCGAGATCCGACGCGCTCTTGATCTTGCTCGTGGCGTGCCGCTCGATCGCCAGCTCCGCATCCGCGCGCGACATTCCCTCGCCATCGTCTTCGACGACGAGCAGCTTCTTGCCGCCGAACTCGATGGTGATGCCGATGCGCCGCGCGCCGGCGTCGACCGCGTTTTCGACCAGTTCCTTGACGACCGACGCGGGCCGCTCGACGACCTCACCGGCCGCAATCTGGTTGGCCAGCTCCGGCGGCAGCCGCTGGATACGATTCAGAGCCACCGCATCCTCCGGAACACCCACAACATCACGCCACTGATGCCGAGGATGAACGCCACGATCCACCAGAACTGCGCAGCCTCGCCGCCGGCCAGCGCCGGCAGCGGCACGTTCATGCCCCAGAGCCCGGTGAGCACGGCGAGCGGCATGAAGATGGTGGAGATCACCGTGAGCACCTTCATCACCTGATTGAGGCGGTTCGATTGATTCGACAGGTGCGCGTCGACCAGGCCGGTGGTGCGATCCTGGAGCAGGATCGCCTCATCGCTCAGCCGGACGAGCTGATCGTAGACGTCGCGGAAACGATACGCGAGCGGCTCGGTGATCAGCGAGAACTCGCGGCGCGCCAGCCGGCCCACCGCGTCGCGCTGCGGGAGCACCACGCGGCGCAGCGACGCGAGGTCGCGCTTGATGTCGAGCAGCGACCGCAGCGGATTACCGGTGGCCTGCTCGAACACCGCCTCTTCGAGCGCTTCGAGCCGCTGTTCGATCTCGTCGACCTCGGGACCGTAGTGATCGACCATGCGATCGACGATGCGATGGCAGATGCCGGCAGGGCCCTCGAGGAAAATCTCGGGACGACGCTCGCACGACTGGAGCTGCGAGGTAATCGAGCGGGACGGACCGTGGTGCACGGTGACGAGGAAGTTGCGGCCGAGGAAGAAGTCGACGTCCTGCGTGTCGAACCCGCCGTGGCCGGTGTTGGCCACGATGCCGTGCAGAATCAGGTACAGCAGGCCGTCGTAGGTCTCGATCTTGGGGTGATGGATTTCCTGGAGCGCGTCCTCGACCGCCAGATCGTGGATGCGGAACACGCCCGACAACAGTGCCCGATCCGCCTCGACCGGGCCCTCGATGTCGGCCCACACGACCGTCGTCGACGCCGGATCGAGCCAGGCGGGATCGACGCGCTCCGCACGTTCGACGCGCCCGTCGCGCAGGACGAGGACAGTGAGCATGGGGACTGACGCTTGACAAGCCAGAAGCTTGAAGACAGAAGCCAGAAGTGACCTGAACTTCGAAGTTTGAACTTCGAACTTTGATCAACTTCTGGCTTTTGGCTTCTACCTTCTGGCTTGTCTCGTGTCCTACTTCCTCAGTGCCGCCTGCGCCGCGGCCAGTCTGGCGACCGGGACGCGGTAGGGCGAGCAGCTGACGTAGTCGAGCCCGACCTGCTCGAAGAACTCGATCGACGACGGATCGCCGCCGTGTTCACCGCAGATGCCGAGCTTGATGCCGGGGCGGCTCGCACGGCCCTTGGCCACGGCAATCTCGACGAGCTGGCCGACGCCCGTGGCGTCGATCGTCGCGAACGGGTTCTTCTTGAGAATCTCGAGCTCGGCGTACCCCGGCAGGAACGATCCGGAGTCGTCGCGCGACATGCCGAGACCGGTCTGCGTGAGGTCGTTGGTGCCGAAGCTGAAGAACTCGGCCGTCTGCGCAATCTCGTCGGCCGTCAGCGCGCCACGCGGCACCTCGATCATCGTGCCGACCGTGTAGGCGATTTTCACCTTCTTCTCGGCCTGCACCGCCTTGGCGACTTCGTGGACGATTTCCACCTGGAGATCGAGCTCGCGCTTGAAGCCGACGAGCGGAATCATGATCTCCGGCTTCGCCTTGAAGCCGGCCTTCGTCGCGTCAGCGGCCGCCTCGAGAATCGCACGCGCCTGCATGCGCGTGATCTCGGCGTACCGGATGCCGAGACGGCAGCCACGGAACCCGAGCATCGGGTTGAACTCGTGCAGCTCGTGCACGCGCTGCATGATCTTCTCGACCGAGATGCCCAGCTTGCGCGCCAGGTCCATCTGCTGTTCCTTGGTGTGCGGCAGGAACTCGTGCAGCGGCGGATCGAGCAGGCGGATCGTGGCGGGATGCCCCTTCAGCGTCTTGAAGATGCCGTAGAAGTCGTCGCGCTGGAACGGCAGCAGCTTGGCGAGCGCGGCTTCCCGGGCCGCCACCGTATCGGCCAGGATCATCTCGCGCATCGCGTCGATGCGGTCGCCCTCGAAGAACATGTGCTCAGTGCGCGTCAGGCCGATGCCCACCGCGCCGAACGCCAGCGCGTTGGCCGTCTGCTCGGGCGTGTCGGCATTGGTGCGCACCGACATGCGCGAGGCCTGCGCGCACCACTTCATGAGCTGCTGGAAGTGCTTGAACTTCTCGGTCTTCTGCGCGGCCTGGTCGCCGTTGATCAGACCGGCGACGATCTCCGACGGCGCCGTGTCGACGTTGCCGGCGTACACCTTGCCGGCCGTGCCGTCGATCGACAGCCAGTCGCCTTCCTTGAACGTGTGGCCGGCCACCGACACCGTGCGCGCGCCGTAGTCGACCTCGAGCGCCGCCGCGCCGCACACGCAGACCTTGCCCATCTGCCGGGCCACGAGCGCCGCGTGTGACGACACACCGCCGCGCGCCGTGAGGATGCCTTCGGCCGCGATCATGCCGCGCAGGTCCTCGGGCGACGTCTCGACGCGCACGAGCAGGACCTTCTCGCCCTTCTCGGCCGCGGTCACCGCGCGATCGGCGTTGAGGTAGATGCGGCCCGAGGCCGCGCCCGGTCCGGCCGGCAGTCCCGTCGCAATCGTCGTGGCCTTGGCCACGTCGGCCGCGTCGAACACCGGCGCCAGCAGCTGCTCGAGCTGATCGGCCGGGTTGCGCATGACGGCCGTCTTCCAGTCGATCAACTTCTCCCTGAACATGTCCATCGAGAACTTCAGCGCGGCCATGGCCGTGCGCTTGCCGTTGCGCGTCTGGAGCATGTAGACGACGCCCTCTTCGATGGTGAACTCGAAGTCCTGGACGTCCTTGAAGTGCTTCTCGAGCGTGAACCGGATGCGGTCGAGCTCGCGGTACGCCTTCGGCATCTGCTGCTTCAGCTCGGACACCGGCTCCGGCGTGCGCACGCCGGCGACCACGTCCTCGCCCTGCGCGTTGATCAGGAACTCACCGTAGAACTCCTTGATGCCGTTGGCCGGGTTGCGCGTGAAGGCCACGCCCGATCCCGAGGTATCGCCCGTGTTGCCGTACACCATGGCCTGCACGTTGACGGCCGTGCCCCACTCGGACGGGATGTTGTACTTGCGGCGATAGACGATCGCGCGGTCGTTCATCCAGGACCCGAACACGGCGCCAACCGCGCCGAGCAGCTGATCCCACGGCGAATCCGGGAAGTTCTTGCCGGCGCGCTGCTTGACGAGCGCCTTGAAGCGCGAGACCAGTTCCTTCAGGTCGTCGACGGTGAGCTTCGTGTCCTCGACGTCCTGGTGATACCGCTCGTGCTTGAAGCTCTCGATGACCGTCTCGAACGGCTCGTGGTCCTCGTCGGGACGCTTCTGCACGCCGAGCACGACGTCGCCGTACATCTGGACGAAGCGGCGGTAACAGTCCCACGCAAAGCGCGGATTGCCCGTCTTGGTCGCGAGCGCTTCGACGGTCTGCTCGTTCAGGCCCAGGTTGAGGATGGTGTCCATCATGCCGGGCATCGAGTCGCGGGCGCCCGACCGGACCGACACCAGCAGCGGGTTCTTCAGGTCGCCGAACTTCTTGCCCGTCTGCTGTTCGAGCGAGGCGATCCCGGCCTCCATCTGCGACCGGAGCGACGCCGGGTACGAGCGGCCGTGCGCGTAGTAGTACGTGCAGACCTCGGTGGTGACGGTGAATCCGGGCGGCACGGGCAGCCCGATGCGGCACATCTCGGCGAGGTTCGCGCCCTTGCCGCCGAGCAGGGCCTTCATCGTGCCGTTCCCGTCGGACTTGCGGCCGAAGAGATAGACGTACTTCGTGCCCTTCGCGGCCGTTGCCGCGGCCTTCGCGGCACTCGCGCGCCGCTTCGGCGCCGGTGCGCTGCGCTTCGCCTTCACCACGCGCTTCGGCGCGGCGGCCGTCTTCTTCACGGCCTTCTTGGTCACCTTCTTCGCCACGGACGTCTTCTTCTTTGCTGCTTTTTTCGCCATCTGCCTCATCACTCCGATGCCACGATTTCCGAAATATCGCCGAGCTGCAGAATCACCGATTCCAGCCGCTTCATCAGCCTCAACCGCCCCTGCCTGAGGCGCGGGTCGTCACTCATCACGAACACCTCGTCGAAGAACCGGGCGACGACCGGTTCGAACTTCGACGCTTCCACGTACGCGTCGCGGAAGCCTCGTCCTTCGCCAACCGCGCGATCGATGGCCGTGCGGCGCGCCTCGATCTCGGCCAGCAGCGCCTGCTCGGCCGGCTCGACGAGCACGGTCCCGAGCGGCTCGCCCGACGCCTCGTCGGTGTCGAACGCGTCGGTCGCGTACTCGCGCGCGATGTTGCGCACGCGCTTGAAAGCGGTCGCGAGCTGACGGAACTGCGTCGACCGTGCGAACTCGGGCAGCGCCTGGACGTTCTCCGCCAGATCGGCCACCGGCCGTTCCATCGCAATCTCGGGACCGGGCACGACCGCCCGAATCGTCCGGCGGTCGCTGCCGCGCGACTCGAACACGTAGGTCAGCCGTTCGGCCAGGAACGCGCGCAACTCGGCGTCATCACCGGCCGCCGCCCCGGTGACGGTGCCCGCGTAACCTTCGCGCGCCCGCGCCACGAGCGCCGCCAATGGTGTCCTCACGGCGATGCCGGTGAGCGATGCCGCATCCACGAGGATACGCAGCACGCCGTGCGCCTGACGACGCAGACCGAACGGATCGCGCGATCCCGTCGGACGTTCGCCAGCGAGGAACAACCCGACGAGCGTGTCGAGCTTGTCAGCCAATGACACGGCTGCCCAGGAGATCGCCGCCGCACCAAGCGACGCCGCCGTTGGCGCAGCCGCCGCTTCTACCGCGGTCGGCAGATAGTGGTGATAGATCGCCTTCCACACCACCTCGGGCTCACCCGCCTCGCGCGCGTAGATGCCGCCCATCGTGCCCTGGAGCTCGGTGAACTCGCGGACCATCTCGGTGGCCAGGTCGGCCTTGGCCAGCCGCGCGGCCCGCTGCGCGGGTTCCACCATGTCCGCGCGGCCGAAGACCTCGCCCGCAATCCAGCCGGCCAGCGCCTCGATGCGCGCAGCCTTGGCGCTGTAGGACCCGAGCGCCTTGTGGAACAGGACCGTTTCGAGCCGCGCGAGGCGCGCCTCGAGCCCCACCTGCCGATCGGCATCCCAGAAGAACCGCGCGTCGCGCAGCCGCGCCGTCACCACGCGCTCGGCGTTGGTCGCGATGGCGCGCTCGTTGTTGGTCTGCGTGTTGGTGACCGCCAGGAACGCCGGCATCAACGCGCCGTTGACGCCCTGCACCGGGAAGAAGTGCTGATGGTGAATCAGCGTGGTCGTCAACACCTCTTCGGGCAGCGTGAGGAACTCGGCGCTGAACGCGCCGCCGACGACGGCGGGAAACTCGACGAGATCGGGCACTTCGTCGAGCAGCGCCTCGGCCTGACGATGGCCCTGCAGGAGCGCACGGCCGCCGATGCGCCGCGCGTGCGCCTCGAGATCGCGCATGACGCGATCGCGCCGTTCGATGCGCGAGAGCACGACGAAGTTCTCCGCCAGCTTCTTGCGGTACTCGTCGAAGCTGCGCACCTTGATGGCGCGGCCCGCGCGGCCGCTCGTGGCCAGGAACCGGTGGCCGTAGGTGACCGCGCCCGAGCTCACGTCCTGCACGCGCGGGCTCGAGGCCAGCGCGTGCCGCGCGATGGTGAACGGCACCACGCGGCCGCCGTACAGGAACAGCAGCCAGCGGATCGGGCGGCCGAACACGAACGACTGCCGGCCGTCCTCGAGCAGCGCATCCCAGTGCATCTGCTTCGGGAACGTGAGATCGCGCAGGACCTTCGTCAGCACCTCGGGCAGCACATCGACCGTGGCCCGCCCGCGGATGCGCCGCGTGTACTGCAGGTACTTCCCGCGCGGCGTGTCGACCTTCTCGAGCGCGTCGAAGTCCACGGCCAGCTTGCGCGCAAAGCCGAGCCCCGCATTCGTCGGGTGCCCTTCGGCGTCGTACGCCGCGCTGACCGGCGGGCCCATCACGACGTCCTCGCGGTCTTCCTGCCGATCGACCAGCTCGGGCACACACGCGGCGAGACGACGCGGTGTCGAGTGCGACTCGATCGACGTGCGCACCGGCAGGCCAATCTCCGTCAGCCGCGCCTCGAGCGTGGCCGCCAGTTCCTTCGTCAGTCCCGGCAGCCAGGACGCGGGCATCTCCTCGACGCCGATTTCGAGCAGCAGCTCACGATCCATGGGTGGCGCCCTCCGCCGCGCCAGCGCCAGACTCGGTCCATGCCTTCGCAATCGCCACCGCGAGCTGCCGCACGCGGAGGATGTAGGCGGTGCGCTCGGTCACGCCGATGCTGCCACTCGAATCGAGCACGTTGAACAGGTGGGAACACTTGAGGCAGTAATCGAGCGCGGGCAGCACGAGCCCGGACGCGATGAGCCCCTTCGCGAAGTCGTAGTTGCGATCGAACATGTCGCGGTGGAACGCGGCAAACGCGCCGTCGGGGAGATCGACCTGGCCGAACGCGTATTTCGACTGCTCGATCTCGTCGCGCAGCCGCACCTCGCGATACGGCACGCCCGAGGCCCACTGCAGGTCGTACACGTTGTCGACGCCCTGGAGCGCCATCGCGAACCGCTCGAGCCCGTAGGTCAGCTCGACCGAAATCGGCAGCAGGTCCTGGCCGCCGGCCTGCTGAAAGTAGGTGAACTGCGTGATCTCGAGGCCGTCGTAGAGCACCTGCCAGCCGATGCCCCAGGCGCCGAGCGTGGGCGATTCCCAGTTGTCTTCCTCGAAGCGCACGTCGTGCGCGCGCAGGTCGATGCCGCACGCCTCGAGACTCTGCAGATACAGATCCTGCACATCGTCGGGCGCCGGCTTGAGGATGACCTGGAACTGGTGGTGCTTGAAGAGCCGGTTGGGGTTCTGGCCGAACCGCCCGTCAACGGGGCGCCGCGACGGCTGCACGTACGCGACGTTCCACGGCTGCTGGCCGAGCACCCGCAGGAACGTTTCGGGGTGCATCGTGCCCGCGCCCATTTCGACGTCGAGCGGTTGCTGGATGAGGCAGCCTTGCGCGGCCCAGTAGTCGGAGAGTTTGGAAATGAGATCCTGAAAAGTCACGAATGTGATCCAAGTTCCTTGATGACGCGCGACGATCGCAGCGGCTTCTCGAGGTGCAGGGTAATCAACTGGTGATGCGCCGTCTCCAGTTCCCGTCCGACACCGGCCGCCATCCCCTGATCGGCCACCTGCGCCGGCGATCGCCGGCCGAGCCCCCGAAGGAACTCGAGCGCCGCCATCGACACGCCCGGCCCCTGTCCCTGACACGACCGGCACATGTAGGCCCGATCGGTGGCCGACAGACGCACCGGCCCGTCGAACCGTTCCTCACACCGCGGACACCGATCGACCGCCGGGTACACCCCTTCGAGCCGCAGCAGCCAGTACTCGAAGTAGCGCGCCAGGGCGTCCACCGACGCGCCGGGCCGGCCGAGGGCCGTGCTGACGGCCGTCCCCAGCCGGAACAACCGCTCGTTGGGCGCGTCGACCGGCGCCCACTCGTCGAGCAGTTCCGCGAAGTACGACACGTGCCCCAGCACCCGCGCCGCCTCCCCCGCCTCGCGCCCCTCGGCGCCCCGCAGCGGGGTCTCACTCGGCTCGACCCGGTCGAGCCGCACGAGCTCACGTCCTTCCCGCTCCATGAACGTGGCGCGGCCCGACGTCAGCGGCTCGAGCGCGGCCCCGAAGCGCCGCCGCGATCGGCTGGCGTGTTTCGCAACCCCGCGCTTCTTGCCCCGATCCTGCGTCAGGAACACGACAATGCGGTCGGCCTCGCCATACCGGTAGGTACGGAGCACGAGCGCGTCGGAACAGTAGACCGGCATGGTGGTGCGCCTGTCATGGCAGCCCGCAACGTCCGAGGGAGAAAGACCCGCGTCGTCCGGCCGATCTGACTGGCGCGTAACTTGCCGATCATACCCGATCGGTGGGCCGACACGGGGGTCAGCCCCGACGCGTGATCGCCCCTCACGCGGCCGTCTGCAGGAACCGCATGAAGATCGTGGCCAGGCCGAG
>CAZVHY010000104.1:0-8014 GCA_964627115.1 uncultured Solibacteraceae bacterium
TCACGCACCGCCGCGGCCCGATGGCCAGAACGTTGGCGCCCATCGACTCGAACTCGTCGTCGGGCACCTCGACGAACTGCCAGCCGCGCTCGAGCAACGTCTCGCGAAACGGGATCGGCAGCAGTGGTGAATAGACCACGGCCAGATCGCGGTCCACGGGACTGAGCATCGACATCAGGTGGAAGACGTCGCCCGGCCCGCGCCAGTGCGGCAGCGGCACCGCGATGGTGGTGACGTCGGGCCCGGCCAGCGCGGCAAACTGGCGGATGCCGGCGTCGTTGGTCCGGTAGCCGCGTCCGATGGCCACGGTTGCGGGATCGAGCCACACCACGTCGCCGCCCTCGAGCGTGCCGGGATCGGCAATGTCGCCCGCCACCGCCACAGCCGATCCGAGCCCGATGCGCTGGACCTCGGGCTCGGGCAGGCGCAGGCGTTTGCCCATGGCGCAGACGACGAGGCCGTTGGGCGTGAGCGCAGTCGCGTCGCGCACGTACATCGAATCGGGGCCGACGCGATCGTCGCGCGGGAGCCAGCGCACGTCGACACCTGCGTCGACGAAGACCCGGGCAAACGCGTCGTATTCGTCCGCGGCACGATGAAAGTCCGGCTCGGCGGTGAACCCGAGCGCCTGCCACTGCGCAGAGAGAGCTGCCTGGCTCGCGAACGCGTCGCGGGCATGTTTCAGCGCGACACGCGTGAGTGTGCTCACCTCGTCGAGCGTGCCAGGGTGCGTCATCGCGTCGCGCCCTCGCGCGTCCGCAGGCGCGTCAGCGCCGGCGTTTCCGCGTCCATCACCTCGATGACACGCGCCATGGACTCCACCGCGCGCACGTAGAAGTCCAGGGTCATCGTCTCGAAGTCGTCGTCGACGTGATGGTGCAGCGCGAAGTCCTCGACGCCGAAATACAGCGCGGGAATGCCGGCCTGCAGGAACGACCAGTGATCGGAATCGCGCGTCCAGTCTTTGAGAGCGCCGTCAGCGGGGTTGTCGTAGCCCATGCGCAACGACACGGACGCAGCGGTGGCCGCGCGTTCGACGAACGGGCGAAGAGCCGGCTGACGACGCGTGCCGACGACCCAGAGCGTGTTCGAGTCGTCGCGGCCAATCATGTCCATGTTCAGGTTGATGACGATCGCATCGCGAGACACGGGCGGACGATCGACGAACGCGCGCGAGCCGGCGAGTCCCCCCTCCTCGGCGTCGAAGGCCACGAACAGCAGTGAGGTGGCCGGCCGGTTGCGGACGAAGTGCCGCGCCAGTGCCGGCAGCGCGGCTGCGCCCGAGGCGTTGTCGTTGGCGCCATTGAACGTCCGGCCATCGCGCACGCCCAGGTGATCGTAGTGCGCGCTGACGACGATGTACTGGTTCGGACGCACTCGTCCAGGCACGTAGCCGGCGACGTTGACACCGGCCACGCCTCCCCCGCCGCCGAACGGCTGCTCGAAGGTGCCGGCAAACGGACGAAGCCCGGCCCCACGGAACCTGGTCACCAGCAGCGCGCGCGCCCGCGCGCCGCCCGGCGTACCGACGCGCCGGCCTTCCATGTCGTCAGCCGAGAGACGCCGCAGATCGTCGACGAGCGCCGTGGCGTCGATGTGCGTCTGCTGCGCGGCAACGAGGCCGGCGGCCAGCAGACACAGGCCGATCACGAGCACGCGAAACGAGGGCATGCAGGCATCTTAATGCGCACGGGCCGACACGGGGGTCGGCCCCCGCAACGTGGTGCCGGGACGCGGCGGGGGCGGGCCCCCGTGCCCGCCCACATCGCGTTGCCCCGCGCCGCCAGCAGCCGTGCCGCCGCGCAGCCCTGTCTCCCCCCCTGCTAGACTGCTTGTTCAATGTCCGTCGATCTGCTCGTCATCGGTCCCCACCCCGATGATCTGGAAATCGGCCTGGCTGGCACGATCGCCCGCCACGTGGCCGACGGCTCCCGCGTGGGGCTGTGCGATCTGACCGCAGGGGAGCTCGGCACCAACGGCACACCCGACGAGCGGCGCAACGAAGCGCAGGCCGCACGTGAGATTCTCGGCGCACTGTGGCGCGAGAATCTCGGCTGGCCCGATGGCGGGATCACGCAGGACCACGTGCGGCCGGCCGCCGAATTCATCCGGCGGCATCGCCCGTCGGTGGTGGCCGTTCCCTACTGGGACGATCGACATCCGGATCACGTGGCCTCGAGTCGCGTCCTGCAGGAAGCCGTGTTCCGCAGCGGTCTGCGCCGATACGCCGCCGATGGCGACGCGTGGCGCGTGGACTGGATCTGCTACTACTTCATCAACCAGTCGACCACGCCCTCGTTCGTCGTCGACGTGTCGGCGCACTACGAGACGAAACGCGCCGCGCTCGCGTGTCATCGCACGCAGTTCACGCCCGTGGGGCCCGACACGGTGCCCACGCGATTGACGGCCTCGTCGTTCCAGCAGCTCATCGAGAGCCGCGACGCCCAGTTCGGCGCACAGATTGGCGTGCCCTTCGCCGAGGGTGTCGTCGTGCGCGAGCCCGTCCAGCGCACGTCCCTCTTCCGGAACCCATCGTGAGAATCGGCATCGTCTGTTACGCGACCATCGGCGGCAGCGGCGTCGTCGCCACCGAGCTCGCACACGCGCTCGCATTCCGCGGCCACGACATCCACCTCATCAGCGCGGACTTGCCGTTCCGCTGGCGCTGGGGCACACCGGGCCTCGCGTTCGAACGCGTCGATACACCGAGTTATCCGCTGTTCAACGAACCGCAGTACGTGCTGGCGCTCACCAACACGCTCGTGCGCGTGTCGCGGCGGCACCAGCTCGACATCATCCACGCGCACTACGCGGTGCCACACGCCACGGCGGCGTATCTGGCGCATGCGATTCTGGCGGCCGATCCCGGGCCGACACCAAAAACGGTGACGACGCTGCATGGCACGGACATCACGCTGGTCGGCAGCGACCCGTCGTTTGCGAGCGTTGTCGGGTTCTCGATCGAAGCGTCCGACGGCGTGACGGCGGTGTCCGAGAGCCTCAAGCGCGATACCGCGTCGGCGCTCGGCGTGAAGCGCGACATCGCCGTGATTCCCAACTTCCTCGAGTGCAGCGATTATCACCGCCTCCAGAACGCCGAGCTCCGCGAGCGGATCTGCCCGGCTGGCGAGTGCGACGCGATCGTCATGCACATCTCGAACTTCCGGTCGGTGAAGCGCATCGCGACTGTGGTCGAGATCTTCCGCCGCATCCGCAGCCAGGTCCGCGCGCGGCTCGTGATGGTGGGCGACGGCCCAGATCGCCAGGCCGCCGAACGTCAGGTGGCCGACTACGGCCTGAGCGAGGTCGTGGATTTCGTCGGCGAACAACACGACGTCGTCGAGTGGCTGTCGGCCGCCGACCTGTTCCTGCTGCCCTCCGCGCAGGAGAGCTTCGGCCTCGCGGCCCTCGAAGCCATGTCGTGCGAAGTCCCGGTGGTCGCCTCGCGCGTGGGCGGGCTCCCGGAAGTGATTCAGGACGGCGTCACGGGCTTCGTCTGCGATCCGGACGACATTACCGGCATGGCCGCGCGTGGCGTCGAGATTCTGCGCGACCCTGAGCTGCGCGACCGCATCGGACGCGCCGCGGCGTTCGACGTCTCGAGCCGCTTCTGTACCGGCATCATCGTGCCGCAGTACGAGCAGTTCTACGACGACGTCCTCAGCGGACGCGTGCAGCGGTCATGACGTGGCTGGCCGTAGGCGTGGGCGGCGCGATTGGCGCCATCGCGCGGCACGCGCTGAACGGGTGGGTGCTCCGCGTGAGCCCGTTTGCCGGCTTCCCCGCCGGCATTTTTCTCATCAACGTGATCGGCTCGGCCACCATCGGCGTCGTGGCGGGTCTCGTCGTGTCGGGCCGCGTGCAACTCTCGAGCGACCTGCGCACGTTCATCATCGTTGGCCTGCTCGGCGGCTTCACCACGTTCTCGTCGTTCAGCCTCGACACGCTCATGCTCCTGCGCGCGGGCCAGGTGGGCCAGGCGGTCTTCAACGTGGTCGGCCAGGTGGTGCTGTCGCTGGCCGCCGCGGCGATCGGCTATCGGCTGGCGACGTAAGAGGGCGGCGCGGCGGCATGGCGCACGGTTACGTTGCCGCCCACAGCCCCGCGGCTGCGGCCGAGCAGCCCGCGGCCGAGCCGCCCGCCCCCAGCAGCCCGCCGCCGAGCCGCCGCGCAGCCGAGCGTCCGCGCTATGATCGCAGGTGGCATGGAAATGACACAGCGTCCGGTCGGGTCCGACTCGGACCGCATTCTGATCGTCGAAGACGACGCCGCGCAGCGCGTCGGCCTCCAGCAGCTTCTCCGGGGGTGGGGATTTGCGGCCGAGGTGGCCTTCGACGGGCGCGACGCGCTCGACAAGCTGGCCGCGATTCGCCCCACCATCGTCCTGAGTGACCTCGTGATGCCGCGCATGGGAGGCCTCGACCTCCTCGGCGCGATCCTCCAGGAAGATCCCGACGTCACGATGGTGCTGATGACCGGCCAGGGCACGGTCGAGTCGGCCGTGGCGGCCATCAAACAGGGCGCGTACGACTATCTCTCGAAGCCGATCGATCCGCAGCGATTGAAGATCCTGCTCGATCAGATCGTGCGACGCCACGACACGCAGCGCGAAGTGCGCGCGCTGCGGCGCCAGCTGCAGGATCGCGGGACCTTCGGCCGCATGATCGGCGCCAGCCCGGAAATGCGCAAGGTCTACCAGCTCGTGGAGCAGGCCGCGCCGACAGGAGCCTCCATCCTCGTCACGGGTGAATCCGGCACGGGCAAGGAGCTCGTCGCGCAGACCGTCCACCAGCTCAGCCCGCGTAACGGACAGCCGTTCGTGGCGCTCAACTGCGCGGCCATTCCGGACACGCTGCTCGAGTCCGAACTGTTCGGGCACGAGAAGGGTGCGTTCACCGGCGCGATCACGCGGCGTCAGGGCGCATTCGAGCTCGCCAATCGCGGCACGTTGTTCCTCGACGAAATCGCCGAGATGACGCCGGCCACGCAGGCGAAGCTGCTGCGCGTGCTCCAGGAGCGCTCGTTCCGCACGCTCGGCGGCCAGCGCGAGCAGTCGGTCGACATCCGCGTGGTCGCGGCCACGAACGTCGATCCGCCCGAGGCCGTCCGGCAGGGCAAGCTGCGCGAGGACCTGTTCTATCGCCTCAACGTCTTCGCCATCCGGCTCCCGCCGCTGCGCGAGCGCAAGGACGACATCCCGCTGCTGACCCAGGCCTTCGTGCGCGAGTTCGCCCAGCGCAACAGCCGGTCGGTGACCGGCGTGTCGGACCGCGCGCTGCAGATGCTCGAGCAGTACCACTGGCCGGGCAACGTGCGCGAACTGCGCAACGTGATGGAACGGGCCGTCATCGTGGCGCGGGGCGACATGATCGAGCCGGTCGACCTGCCGCAGCTCATGGCCGCCACGCCGCCGGCGCCGTCGGCCGACGGCCCTGTCCTGGCGGCCGGCATCACGGTCGACGAGGCCGAGCGGCAGCTGATCGAGATCACGCTCACCCACACCAGCGGCAACAAGACGCGGGCGGCCGAAATGCTCGGGATCAGTCTGAAGACGCTGCACAACAAGCTGAATCGCATGAAGGAAGAGAACGCCAGTCAGGACGCCTGATCGAAGGGCCCCATGCCACTGAGCATCAAGACCAAACAGGTCGCCGCGGTCACGGCTATCGTGGGTCTGGCCGTGGTGTCGGTCAGCGCGTGGTACGTGTCGTCACTGGCGCTCTCCTGGCTGACCGAAACGCAGGCCCGCGCACAGTTGATCGGCCAGGCCATCTATCACCGCATGACCGAGGTCGTCAGGACGGGCGACGACCCGATCAACGCGCTGCGCAACGACGACGGCCTCGCGTCGATCCTCCAGGCCAGCCTGTATTCCGAGAACGTGATGTACGCCGCGATCGTCGACACGCGCGGCCTGATCATCAACCACAGCGACCGCGCACGCGTCGACACCCGCATCAACACGGCGACGCTCGATCTCGAGACGCTGGTTGCCGCCAACCCGTTCGATCGCATGCGTGCGCTGTGGGAATCGGAGGCGTACTACGAACACCGCTTTCCGCTGCAGCTCGATGACAACGACTTCGGTACCGTGCTCGTCGGCATCTCGCTGCCGCTCCTGCGCGAGAACCTGACGGCGCAGTTGCGCGAGGTCGCCATCACGACGAGCATTGCCATCGCGTTGTCGTCGTTCGTGGCGATGCTGCTCGCGCAGGTCACGCTGCGTCCCATCCACATGATCCGCACCGGTCTCGCGCGCCTGGGGCGCGGAGAGACCGACGTCGACGTCGACCTGCCCGACGATGCGGAACTGGCGGCGCTGGGCGATTCGTTCAAGGCGGTCAGCGCACGGCTGGCCGCCGACCGGAGCGCCATCGACGGCCAGCGCGCCACGCTCGAGTCGGTCGTCGACAATCTCGAGGATGCCGTGGCGCTGTTCGGCCCTGGCGGCGCGCTGCTGTTCGCGAACCCCGCCATGGAGGCCACGTTTGCCGCCCCCAACGGCCAGCTCGAACAACTGCTGCCGAAAGAGCACCCGTATCGCACCGTGGTGGAGCGCGTGCTGGCGCGCCCCGACGCCACGCATCGCGCCACGCGTGTGCAGCTGCCGGGCGGCGGCGAACGCCTGGTGCAGGCGCACCCGGTGGAAGGTCCCGAGAACCGGCTGCTCGGCGTGATGCTCGTCGCGCGCAACCTCACGTATCTCACGCAGGTCGAGTCGACGCTCAGCTACTCGCGCAAGCTCGCGGCGCTGGGGCGGCTGTCAGCGGGCATCGCCCACGAGGTGAAGAACCCGCTCAACGCGACCATGATTCATCTCGAGTTGCTGAAGATGCAGGTCGCCGCCAATCCCGCCGCGCTCGAACACGTGGCCACCATCGTCTCGCAGGTCCGGCGTCTCGACGAAGTCGTGCAGGGATTCCTGAAGTTCACGCGGCCCGAGGATCTGCAGCTCCAGGCCGTCGACGTCTCGCAGCTCGTGCAGGGCCTCATGCCGATCGTGGCGGCCGAGGCGGGCAAGAACCGCATCGACGTCCGGCTCGAGTTCCCGTACGACCTGCCGAAGGCGTACGTCGATCCCGGCATGCTGCAGCAGGCGTTCCTCAATCTCGCCATCAATGCCTGTCAGGCCATGCCCGACGGCGGACGGCTGCGCATTGCCGCCACGCTCACCTCGGCGCGGCAGATTGCCGTCGTGTTCGAAGACACGGGCGTCGGCATCACGCCCGAGGATCTCGCGCGCATCTTCGACCTCTACTTCACGACGAAGGAACACGGCAGCGGCATCGGCCTGTCGCTCGTGTACCGCACCGTGCAGCTGCACGACGGGGAGATCGAGGTGCAGTCGTCGCCGGGACGCGGCACGACGTTCCGCGTCCTGCTGCGCGAAGCGCCCGTCATCGATCCGCGCATGACGCCGGCACGCGGAATTCTCGGGCTCAAACCGGAATTGCCGACCGCTTCCCGCCCGGTTTCTGCGTCATAATGGCTGGGTGAACCGAGCCACCCTCCTGGCTCTGGCCACGCTGGCCGTGGTCAGCGTCTCTGCGTGCGCCAAGAAGGCGCCGGTCGTCCCGGTGATTGCCGCGCTGGCCATTCCGACGCCGCCGGCGCGCACGCTGATTCCGGTCGAAATTCCGCCGTACGTGGAGCCGGAGCCCGAGCCGGTGGCCGAAGCCGAGCCGTCGCCGGCGCCCGCACGGCCGGTCCCCACGACGCGCGCCACCGAGAAGCCGGCCGCACCGCCGCCAGCTGCGCCTGCACAGCCGCCCGTCCTGCAGACCACGAATACCGCACCGCCCAGCGCGCTCGAGCAGCGCGTGCGCGGGCTGATTACGTCCGCCGAGGAGCGGCTGCGTGCGGTGAACTACCGGGAGTTGGGCGCCACCGGCAAGGCGCACTGGAGCCAGGCGCGCGACTTCATCCGCATGGCCAACGACAATCTGCGGGTCCGCAACTACGCCTACGCCGAGCAGCTCGCGACCAAGGCCAACACCGTCGCCGGCCTTCTGCC
>CAZVHY010000104.1:8114-11213 GCA_964627115.1 uncultured Solibacteraceae bacterium
GCCTTCCCCTATTCCCCCACCCACTTCTCCTTCACCTGCTGCCACTGCTGTTCGAGCAGCGCCAGGGTGGGAAGCGCATCGCCGACCGGGATGATCTCGCGTGCGCGTTCGGGGAGGACGACCTGGCGCATGAGCCGGTCGAGATCGAGACGCAGGGACGCGCCGCGATCGCCAAGCGCCGCGGCACGCACCCAGCCGGCAGCCGCCGCGCCAATCGCGCGTGTCAGATCGCCGACACCACGCGCCGACGCGGCCAGCCAGTACGCACCTGCGGCCGAATAGCTGTCGTGCGCGAGCTCCTGCTCGGCGCGGGCGAGAATACGCTCGTACACCGGGCGTCGTGCCGCTTCACTGCCCTGCTGCGCCTGTCGATCGAGCGACACCGCCCACCAGTCGAACAGCTGATCGCGCGCGCGTGTGTCGAGCAGATGTGCGTGGGATAGCGCCAGCTCGAACTGCTCGGCAGCGGCACTGAACCGATCGTCGAAGTTGTAGGACTGATCGAGATAGAGCGACGTCCCCACGGCAACCGTGAGCTCCACACGGTCGCGCTCGGACAGCGCGCTGATGTCGACCGACTTCAGGGCATTGCGCGCCAGGTCGAGATCCGGCGCCTGTGACGTCTGCCGGTAGCGCTCGAGCAGCGCGCGCGCAAAGACCACGGTGGCCGCCGGCTGGAACGCGTCAATCTCCCGCGCCTCGCGGGCGAGCCGGATGGCGTCGTCGTACTGCTGGTTGTTGTAGAACTCGCGGGCCTGGGCCAGGACGTCGGGCGCTTTCGCCTGAGCCATCAGGGCAAACGACAGAAGACCGACTGCCACCGCTCGACGCATCGTCATCTCGCTCTGCAGTGTAGCGCGGTGCGTCAAAAGTTCATCATCGGCGCCCGTGTAAGTTCTACATGGGTAGGCCGCTACCCACGCAACCATGCGGGATCCCTAAGGTTTCCGGCCTTTGGCCACATTGGCAAGGAAGTTGTAGAGAGCTGGTGACGAAATGCGAGGCACCCTCTCCCTCCCGTTGGTGCTGGTCACTGCCATGTCGGCCGTGCCGCTGGCGCAGGAACCCATGCCGGTGTTTTCGGCGTCCGTCGATCGCGTCACCTTGTCGGTGACGGTCCGCACGTCGCGCGGCCGGCCGGTTACCAACCTGACCGAGCAGGACTTCCTCCTCACGTCGTCGGGCCGACGACAGGCCATCACGAACTTCCGCCGCGACGACACGCCGGTGAGCCTCGGGTTCCTCGTCGACTTCAGCGGCAGCATGGGCGTGGGTGCGCGGCGCGCGGCAGCGCGCGAGAACGTGCAGCACATGCTCGAGTTCCTCCAGCCGGGCGTCGACCGTGCCGGGCTCTTCGTGTTCGACAAGACGCTCACGGCGCTGCAGCCGCTGGCGCCTGCGCCCGGCGATATCCTGGCGCACCTCGACGGCGTGCAGCGTCCGTTCGGCGCGACATCGCTCTTCGACGCGATTGCCGAAACCGGCCGCGCGCTGGCGGCAGGCTCCGGCGCGCGGCGCGCGGTCGTCGCGCTCACCGACGGTGTCGACAACGCGAGCGCGCTCACGGCCGCCGAAGTCTCCGGCCTGGCGAGCAGCATCGACGTGCCGGTCTACATCATCATCGTGGTGTCCCCCTTCGACGCCGACGGCCGCAAGCCGCATCCCAGTCTGAATCTCGACAGCATGGTGAACGGACAGCTCGGCGACCTGGCCCGGTGGACCGGCGGCGACATCTACGTGAGTCTTGGCCCCCAGCAGGCCGCGCGCACCGCGCGAGAGCTGGTGACCGAGTTGCGGCAGCAATACCTGATTGCGTTTGAACCGGACAGCCGTCCCGGCTGGCATCCCATCGAGCTCCGCACGACGCAGGCGAACCTGATCGTGCGGACGCGAAGCGGATATTTCGTGCGGGACTAGGCCGGTTCATTTGGTGGACGAACGAGTTCTCTGAGGAGGAGACATCATGAAGAAAGCACTGATCGCTATGGCAATTACCGCATTCGCGGTGGCGGGCACGTCGGCCTGCGCGACGAAGGGATACGTACGGACGCAGGTCGGCCAGGTGAACGAGAAGGTCGACACGCTGGGCCAGTCGCTGGAGGAAACCCAGCAGCGGACGACGGCCAACGAGCAGCGCATCACGCAGGTCGACACGCGTGCCGGCGCGGCGCAGACCGCGGCTGACGCGGCGGGTTCGGCGGCCGCTGGCGCGAACACCGCGGCCGGTCAGGCCACCCAGACCGCGCAGGCGGCCGGTCAGCGCGCCGAGGCGGTCGAGAAGGCCGTCAACCGCGTGGTCTACGAGGTGGTGCTCAACGAGAGCCAGGGCAACTTCCGCTTCGGCGGCACGGACCTGCCCGACGCGGCCAAGGCCAGCATCGACGCGCTCATCTCGCAGATCAAGGCGGATCCCAAGGGCGCGTACTTCGAGATCGAGGGCCACACCGACAACGTCGGCGGGGCCGAGATCAACAAGCGCATCGGTCTCGAGCGTGCCGAGTCGGTGAAGGCGTATCTCTACACGCAGCACCAGATTCCGCTGCACCGGATGAACGTGATCAGCTACGGCCAGGAGAAGCCGGCCGGCCCGAACAACACGCGTGACGGCCGCGCGGCGAACCGTCGCGTCGTGATCCGCGTGCTCGGCTAGTCAACCGACTGCTGCGGGCCGCGCAGCTGAAACCGCGCGCCCTCAGGGAACTCACATGACGACCAACGGCCCCTTCACGGGGCCGTTGGTGTGTACGCGTCCCGCACGGCACCGCGTTTGCTCTCTCCTCCGTCCTGGAGGCGAACGATGAAACGCCAGACCGTCAACGAGCAACGCACCGCCACAAACGAGGAAGCACGTCGTCCCGAACGCCGGCAGGAGGCTGACGACAACGCCGCCGCACCGGACACGCCGGCCGGAGAGTCCTACGCCAACCCGGACGAGCAGGCAACGCTCGTGGCCGGTGATGGTGCTCGCGCGAACACGCCCGAGTCTGACGATGCGCGCAACCGGACGCGTCCTGCGTCCGACACGGACGCCGGCGACGCGCAGGACCAGAGTTCGGGTCCAGTCGCAGGACACGAGGCACGCCGGGCCGCGCGCTGACT
>CAZVHY010000105.1:0-1842 GCA_964627115.1 uncultured Solibacteraceae bacterium
GGGGCGTCGGCCGCGACGACCTTCACCTTGATGTCCGCGCTGACGTCGCGCGTCAGCTTCACCGGCACCACGAACTCGCCGAGCGCCTTGAGCGGCTCGGCCAGCTGAATGCGACGGCGATCCACCGTGATGTCGCGCGCGGCCAGCGCCTCGGCGATGTCCGACGAGGTGACCGAGCCGTACAACGTCTCGTTCTCGCCCACCCGGCGCGCGATCGCCACGTCGACCGCCTCGATGCGCGCCTTGATCGCCTCGGCGTCGCGCCGCTCTTCGGCGTCGCGCGCCTCGGCACGGGCGCGTTCACGCTCGATCTGCCGCTTGTTGTTCGCCGTGACGGCGAGCGCCAGCTTGCGCGGCAACAGGTAGTTGCGCGCATAGCCGTCGGCCACCTTGACGACCTCGCCACGGTGGCCGAGGTGCTCGACGTGTTCCTTCAGGATGACTTCGATTGCCATGAACGTTCTCCCCGTCAGTCGGTCACGTACGGCACGAGCGCAATCTGCCGCGCGCGCTTGATGGCCGTCTGCAGCGCCCGCTGGTGCTTCGCGCACACGCCCGAGATGCGGCGCGGCTGAATCTTGCCGCGTTCGGGAATGAACGGCGCCAGCAGCTTGACGTCCTTGTAGTTGACGTAATCGATCTTCTCGACACAGAACTTGCAGACCCGGCGGCGGCGGAAGAACCCGCGGCGCCCGCCCTTGTCCTTGTCTTTGTCCTTGTCGCGATCGCCGGCGCCCCGGCCCCCACGGTTGGGCATGTCACTCATCGGTCACCTCCGCCGCGCATGTTCGGCTCCAGATCGCTGTCGTCATCGTCGTCGGCATGGCGGCGACGCTCGTTCTCGGTCGGCTCGGGCGGCAGACCGCGACGCGTGCGGCGCTCGGCCATGTCGGCCTTGCGGCGCGTCTGCGCCCGTTCGGCCGCGCCCAGTTCCTCGTCGACGCGGACGACCATGTGACGGATGACCACGTCGAGCACGCGGAGCCGGCGATCGAGTTCGTGGTTGAGCTCGGCCGGGCCGTTGATGACGTGGAGCACGTAGGTGCCCTCGCGGTGTCCCGCGATCTCGTAGGCCAGCCGGCGCCGGCCCCAGTTCTCGGTGCTGCCGATGGTGCCGCTGAAGCGATCGACGACGGTCTGCACCTGCTGCTGCAGCTCAGCGAGAGCCTCGTCGGTCGTGTCGGGCGGCGTGATGTAGATCAGTTCGTACTGCCGTACCGTGCTCATATGCCTCCTTGTGGACATCAGGCCACGGTCCCCAGGACCGCAGCAAGGAGCGTGCTCACTTCTGTTCCAGGCGATTGAACGTATTCATCACCGGCGCCAGGCCCTCTGTAATCCAGAGCTCGATGGCATCGGCCGACCGCGTAATCGCCTCCCGAACCGCGGTCGCTTCTTCCCGGTCGAAACCGGCGAGCACGTGCCCCGCCAGATCGCGCCGTTCGTCCCCGCGGCCCACACCGATGCGGAGCCGCGCGTAGTCAGTCGTCCCGAGATGCTGGGCCACTGACTTCAATCCGTTGTGCCCGCCGTCCGATCCGCCCGCACGCGCCCGCAGGCGGCCGAGCGGCAGATTCACATCGTCGCAGGCGATCAACACGTTGGACGTGTCGATCCGGTAATAACGGCCGAGCGCCGCAATGGCCTCGCCGCTGAGATTCATGTAGGTGAGCGGCTTGACCAGCAGCACGCCGTCGCCTGCCCGCCAGCGCGCCTGCAGGGCGTCGGCTGGCGCGGCCTCGAACGTCAACCCGTGGCGCGAGGCAATCTCGTCGACGACCTCGAACCCGATGTTGTGCCGGGTGCCGCGATACCGCGCGCCCGGATTGCCGAGGCCTGCGA
>CAZVHY010000105.1:1942-3578 GCA_964627115.1 uncultured Solibacteraceae bacterium
CCTACTTCTCTCCCTTGTCCTCGGTCTTGCCCTTCTTGATGACCTCGGGCTCGGCAGCCGCCGCGCCTTCGGCCGCACCCTCGGCGGCCGCACGCGGCGCGACGATGTGCACGAGCATCATGTCGGCCTCGCTCACCGGCGTCCACTTGCCGCCCGTGTCGAGGTCGCGCACGCGAACCGCGTCGTGGATGCCGAGGTTGGTGATGTCGATCGTGATGTGCTCGGGAATCTCGCCCGGCAGCGCCTCGAGCACGATCTCGCGGTGCACGAAGTCGACCGTTCCGCCCTGCGCCTTGGCCGTCTTCGCGTCGCCGCTCAGCTGCACCGGCACGGTCACCCGCAGCACCTGGTCCATCGCGATGCGGTAGAAGTCGGCGTGCAGCAGCTCGTGCTTCACCGGGTCGAGGAGGTAATCCTTGACGAGGACGCGCGTGTCGGCGCCGTCGAGCTTGAACGTGATGATGGTGTTCGCGCCCGACTCCGAGTGGAGGATGCGGAGCAAGTCCTTCGGATCGACCGACACGGACTCGGCCTGCCGATCGGCCCCCCCGTAGACGACGGCGGGAATCCGCCCCTGGCGGCGCAGGCGTCCGGCGTTGTTGCGGCCGAAGGTGTCACGACGAACTGCTTCGAGTACTGCTTCCATGATCGTTGCCTCAGTTTCCCCTGCTCAGACGAAGAGCTTCGATACCGACGTTTCCTCGTGGATGCTGCGGATGGCCTGCGCCAGCAGGCGCGCCACCGACAGCACGACGACCTTGCCGCAGGCCGCCTTCTCGGGCGGCAGCGGGATCGTGTTCGTGATGATCAGCCGGTCGATCGGCGCCGTCTCGATCCGCTGCATCGCCGGCCCGGACAGCACACCGTGCACGGCACTGGCCAGCACGCGCGCCGCGCCGTTGTCCTTGAGCGCCTGCGCCGCCTTCTGGATGGTGCCCGCCGTGTCGATGATGTCGTCCGACAGCACGCAGATGCGCCCGCGCACGTCGCCAACGACGTTCATCACTTCCGCCGTCCCGTCTTCCGATCGCCGCTTGTCGACAATCGCCAGATCGGCGTCGAGGCGCTTGGCATAGGCCCGCGCGCGCTCGGCGCCACCGACGTCGGGCGACACGATCGTGATCGGCCCCATGTTCTGCTTGGCCAGGTACTCGATGATGACCGGCGCCGCAAACAGGTGATCGACCGGAATATCGAAGAACCCCTGAATCTGCGCCTTGTGCAGATCCATCGTCAACACGCGGTTCGTCCCGGCCGCGCTCAGCAGATTCGCCACGAGCTTGGCCGAGATCGGCACGCGCGGCTTGTCCTTGCGGTCCTGCCGGGCGTAGCCGTAATACGGAATCACGGCCGTGATGCGCGAGGCCGACGACCGGCGGAACGCATCGATCATGATGCAGAGCTCGACCAGGTTCTCGTCGACCGGCGAACTGGTCGGCTGCACGATGAAGACGTCGGCGCCGCGGATGTTCTCGTCGATCTGAAACGAGACTTCCGAATCCGGAAACCGGTGCAGCCGCGACGCGCCGAGCGGAATGCCGAGCCCTTCGGCAATCTCGCGCGCCAGCGCCGGGTGCGCACTTCCAGTGAACAGCTTCAGGGGACCGTGAGCCATGCCGTCTGTCGGGTTCGTCTG
>CAZVHY010000105.1:3678-7339 GCA_964627115.1 uncultured Solibacteraceae bacterium
CGGGAGGTGGTTGGGGCGGAAGGATTCGAACCTTCGAATACGGGATTCAAAGTCCCGCGCCTTACCGCTTGGCCACGCCCCAGCACGGGTCGCCCGACCTGTCCGGCCACCCGCCGGCCCGTTTCCGGACCAAGGGCTCCGACTCCACGCTGCCCTGCCGGCTCTCCTGAGCCGGTCTGCAAACGCGAAAGTCTATCACAGGCCCATCCGGTGAACCGCTTCGCGGCGCGTGAGCGTCCGGGTGAGGAGCACGAGCCAGTCCGGACGATGCAGCTTCGCCGCGGCGCGGCGCGCGGCCGCTTCGGCAAACACGGCAAACACGGCCGACCCGCTGCCCGACATGGCCGCCACGAGCGCCCCCTGGCTGATGCAGGCCGCCACCATCTCGTCGATCGCCGGATGCCGGCGGGCCACCGGCGCCTGGAGATCGTTGGCAATCGCCACAGGTCCGCCCGGCCAGCCCACATCGAGATCGTTGCGGCGCGCGGGCGGCGCGTCGACCGTCCCGGCCGCCCGGTCCGAGTCGAGCCAGCCGTACGCCTCCGCGGTGCCGACGCCAAACGACGGTTTGATCACGATGACGCCGAGACGCGAGATGTCGTCGACCGGATACAGCTCCTCGCCGCGTCCGAGTCCGAGCGCCGTGCCGCCCTGGAGGAAGAACGGCACGTCGGAACCGAGCTCGACGGCCAGCGCGTGCAGCTCGCGGCGCGACTTGCGGCCGTTCCAGATCTGATTGAGGCCCACCAGCGCCGCGGCCGCGTTGGCACTGCCGCCGCCCAGGCCGGCGGCCACCGGAATCTGCTTGTCGAGCCGCACGTGCGCATCGCGCGGTTCGCCGCTCCGCCCGAGCTCGCGCCAGAGCCGCTCGGCCGCCTTCCACACCAGGTTGGTGCGATCGGCCGGCACGCCGGGCGACCGGCTCATCAACCCGAACGGTCCCGACCGCGCCGTGATGGTCATCACGTCGGACAAGCCAATCGACTGCATCAGCGTCCCGACGTCGTGAAAGCCGTCGTCGCGGAGCGGCCCGACACGCAGCGTCAGATTCACTTTCGCAGAGGGACGAAGGACGAGCGCACGGGACATGGGAAATGAGGCCTATCTCGCTCCGCCGCCAAGGGGCCCGGCGCGACGGAGCTCCTCGAGCGACTGCTCGACGAATCGATCCGGCACCTGCAGCTCGAATACCGCGGGAGGCAACTGAGGATTGCGCTCGAACTCTATCACCTGCAGCCGGAGCGCCACATCGGCTCCGCGTCGCACCTCGATCTCGCGCGGGCGGCCTGCCTCCACACGCCGGTAGTCGGCCACGACATCACCGAACTCCGCCGCCGCGAGACGCCACTGCCCGTCGCGCTCGCGCAGGTAGACGGTGCTGTCGGCCGCGTGCACGCGTCCGTACGCGCCGACGCGGTCGGTGGCCGTGACATCCGGATCGGCCGAGACGCACCCGGTCAGCAGCGCGAGCAGACGCTCGGGCGGCAGCGCCACGCCCACCAGCGCGTCGATCAAGTCTCCGGCCGGACCTCGGGCGCCCGTGCCCTCGATGTGATTGACCAGCACGGCACGCGCGCGCGTGCCGGCCAGGTTGAACACCGGCCTCGTGCCGGCCATGGCCACGAGCGACAGTCGCTCGGGCTCGAGACCGATGCCCGCCGTGAGAGCCGGAAACCGGCGGCCACCAACACGCCCCGACACACGGAGTTGCGCACGCACGGACGCCATCGTCCGGCACTCGCGCGTGAGTGAGGTCCAGACGTCGACGCCGTCGGGAAAGGCGGTGGGGGATCCTGCGGGAAGAACGAATCGTCCGCCAGCGCAGCCGGCAGCGGTGAGCAGGAGCGCAAGGATGATGATGACGCTGCCACGCCGTGCGGCCGTGCAGCCCCGCAGCCGCGCAGCCGTGCAGCCACGTCGCCGTGCCGCCGTGCCGCCGTGCCGCCGCGCCGCCCCACCGCCGTGCAGCCGTGCCGCCGTGCCGCCGCGCAGCCGCGCAGCCGCACTCACCGCGAGCCGGACGCGGCCCGGGCGCGATCGCGCTTCCGCGTGAGGGCCTTCGCGTCGATGCCGTCGCGATCCCCGGCCAGGGCGCGGTCGAACGCCTCGGCCGCCTGCGCGTAGCGCTCGAGTTTCATGTACGCGTCGCCGAGGTGGTCCTGGATGACCGACACGGAGGGCGCACCGCTGGCCGCGCGTTCGAGCGGATCGATCGCGTCCTGAATGCGGTTCATGCGGAAGTAGGCCCAGCCGAGACTGTCGAGATAGGCCGGGTTCTCGCCGCCGACCGCGATGGCCCGTTCGATGAAGCCGAGGGCCTCCGGCAGCTTCTCGCCGCGATCGGCCAGCATGTAGCCGAGGTAGTTGAGCGCCGCCGCGTGATTCGGATCCGCGTCGATGATCTCGCGGAACACGCCTTCGGCGCGGCTGGCCTGCCTGTCGCGTTCGTAGGTGGCCGCCAGCGCAAACGCCAGGCCCGCGTCGTCGGGCACACGCGTGCGCGCGTCTTCGAGCGTGCGCACCGCACGCCGCCGTGCCCCGAGACCCTCGTGGGCGCTGCCGAGCATGGTGGCCATCTCGCTGAACAACCCGGTTTCGAGATCGCGCGCGTTCGGCGCCGCCACGCGCGGCGAGAGTACGCCCACCACGCGGCTGTGCTCCCCGCGCTCGCTGAACACCATCGCGAGCGCCATCGGCCCGCGCCCATCGTCGGGGTCGAGCACGGTGATACGGCGTGCGGCAGCCTCGGCTTCGAACGTCCGCCCGGCGCGCTGCTCGACCTGAGCGAGCAGATACCAGGCGCGCACGTCGGCCGGCTCTTCACGTGTGATCGTCTCGAGCTCGCTGCGGCCGCGATCGGTGTCGCCGCTGTTGACGAGAGCGGCGGCGTGCCGCAGGCGATAGTTCAGGTCGTCGGGCCGCTCCTCGACCAGACGACCCCACGCCTCGGCCGCCTGCGCCCAGGCGCCCTGGCCTTCGAGCGTCTCGATGCCGCGCAGACGGTTGGCTGCCGAGTCGCCATCGCCGCGGAACTCGTTGATGAGCGCCTCGGCGAGTTCCGGCCGGCCCGCGCCGCGATAGGCCTGCACGAGCAGCATGACGGCCTGCGGATACCCGGGCCGATCGAGCAGGAACTGCTGCAGCGACGTGATGGCGCGATCGTGCTGCCCGTCGCGCACGTACATGTCGCTCAGCGTGAGCTGCACCACGGGATCCGGTGCACCGTCGGAGCGGGCCTTCTGGAGATGCTCGATCGCCGTGCGGATACGCGGCGCCGCCATGATCGGCGACAGGCCCTCGACCGACGAGGCGGCAATGAGTCCGAGCAGACGATGCGCGTTCCGGTTGGCGGGCGCATGTTCCAGCGCCTGCGTGGCCTCGCGGCGCGCCGCCGCCAGATCGCCCTGCTGTGCGAGCACGCCGGCCAGTTCGGCGCGAACGCCCGCGGCCTCCGGCACGAGCCCGAGCGCACGCCGGTACTGTTCGGCAGCCGCGCGGTAGTCGTCGCGTTCCTCGGCCGCCTGGCCTTGCAGAAAGAGGTAGTAGGCTTCGGCCACCGACGACGGGTCGGCGGCTGGCGTCACCGCCGGCGACTGCAGCGCCAGCACAACCGCGAAGAGAGCCGTATGCATGAGTGCCCTTGCCGCATTCTGGCACAAAA
>CAZVHY010000105.1:7439-11067 GCA_964627115.1 uncultured Solibacteraceae bacterium
TCTCGGCATGCCCGTTGATGCTGCGCTGCTCGAGATCCTCGTCTGTCCCGCCTGCAAGACGCCGGTCCGTCTGGTCAACGATGGTGCGGGCCTCAAGTGCGACACGTGCCGCCGGGTCTACCCGGTGAAAGACGACATCCCGGTGATGCTCGTCGACGAGGCCACGATCGAAGACTGACGCGGTTGACGATCCTGCTGATCCGCCTGCGCCTGATCGGCGACGTGGTCTTCACCACGCCCATCATCGGCGCGCTCCGGCGGCGGTATCCCGGCGCACGTCTGCTCTACCTCGTCGAAGAATCGGCCGCGCCCGTCGTGGCCACCAATCCCGATCTCTCTTCGGTCATCGTCGTCCGGCACAGCCGCGGACTCACCCGCATCAAGGATGATGCCGCGCTCGCGTGGCGCCTTCGGCGCGAGCGCGTCGACCTCGCCATCGACCTGCACGGCGGCCCGCGCAGTGCGTGGCTCACCTGGGCCACGCGCGCGCCGGTGCGGGTAGGCTACGATGTGCCCGGACGCGCCTGGATGTACACCGACACCGTGCACCGCCCGAGGACCTATCAACCGCGGCACGCCGTCGTGAATCAGTGGGATCTGCTGGCCGCCGTCGATCCGGCCCTGGCCGCGCCCCCCGATCGCACGCGCGATCGTACCCGCATGCCCGTTCCGCCCGACCTGCCGCTGCCCGCATGCGTCGATCGCACGCCGGGCGGATCGGATCGCCTCGCGATCCTGCACGTCAGCGCGGGGAATGTCTTCCGGCGCTGGCCCGAGTCGTCGTTTGCGAGCGTGGCCGCGTCGCTCGCGCGTCCGCCACACCACTGCACGGTGCTCGTCACCGCCGGCCCGTCGGATCGCCCCGCGGCGGCGCGTGTGCTTGCCGAGGCACGACGCATGGCCGGCGCCGATGCCGCGCGCGTCGTGGACGCCGAACATCTGTCGCTCGGTGAGCTCCGCGCGGCCTGCGACCGGGCCGCGCTGTTCATTGGCGGCGACAGCGGACCGCTGCACATTGCGTCGACGTCCGACGTGCCCATCGTGGCCCTCTACGGCCCGACCATGCCGGAGCGATCCGAACCCTGGCGGCCTGCGTCGGTTCCCACGGCCAACGTCGACGCCGGATCGTTGCCGTGCCGTCCGTGCGATCAGCGTGTGTGCGCGCCGGGGGACTTCCGCTGCCTGACGAACATCTCGCCGGCGATGGTGATCGCACGCGCCGCGGATCTGCTCGAGGTCACGCGATGACACCCGCGTCACCGGCCGTCGAACGCGTGGCCGCTGGCCTGCTCGTCGCGGCCATCTCGCTCGTCGTCTTCAAGCTGCTCCCCGCGCAGGTGCTCTTCGGCCTGTCGTCGCTGCTCTGGCTGCGCATCCTGCTGGCCGAGGGCCGGCAACCGCTGCCGGCCTTTGCGTGGCCGCTCGGCGGGTATCTCCTGTGGACGATGCTCAGCGCCGCGTTCTCGATCGATCCGGCCGCCAGCCTGATCGATCTCCGGCAGCTCGTCCTCTTCCTGATCGTGCCGATGACCATGCGCCTGCTGCGCGGGCCGCGGGCCATGACGGCGCTCAACGTCATCATTGCCGTCGGCGCGGCCGCGGCGCTGGTCGCCGTGGTCCAGTACGCGATCTTCGGGTTCGACCACACCGAGAACCGGCCCGCGGGATCGCTGAGCCACTACATGACGTACTCGGGCGTCATCATGCTGGTGCTCGGCGCCGCCATCGCACGCCTGCTCTTCTATCCGGAACAGCGTGTGTGGCCGGGCGTGGCCATTCCCGCGCTCGTCGTGGCGCTCGCCGTCACGCTGACGCGCAACGCGTACATCGGCGCCGCGGTGGCCGCACTCGTGCTGATGGCCGTCCGGAACGTCAAGCTGCTCGCGGTGGTGCCGGTGGTGGCCGTGCTGCTCTTCGTGGCGGGGCCACAAGTGGTGAAGGACCGTGTGCAGTCGATCACCAATCTCGAAGACGACTCGAACCGCGATCGCCTCCACATGCTCCAGATGGGCGCCGACATCGTGCGCGACTATCCCGTGTTCGGCGTCGGTCCGGAAATGATCGGCCGCGTGTACGGACAGTACCTGCGCCCCAATCCCGTTCACACCTACAACCCGCACCTGCACAACGTGCCGATGCAGATTGCCGCCGAGCGCGGACTGCCGGCCCTCGGCTTCTGGCTCGCGTTCATTGCCGTGGCCGCGTGGACCTTGTATCGCCAGCTTCGCCACGGGCCGGCGAAGGCCCTGGCCGGCGCCGGTCTGGCCGCGGTCGCCGCCATGCTCGCGGCCGGCCTGTTCGAGTACAACTTCGGCGACTCCGAGTTCCTCATGCTGTTCCTGTGCCTGGTGACGCTGCCCTTCGCGGCGCGGGAACTGCCGCCGCCCGGCGCACCAGCACGCACTGCCGCCGTACGAGCCGCGTGAACGCCCGACTCCTCACGTCACGCGACCTCATCGTCTGGTCGATCGGCGTGCTCGCCGTCTCGGCGCTGCTCGTCGCCACAGGCTTCACGAGCGACGATCCGGACTCGGCGCTGTACGCCGATCAATCCGCGCGCCTGGCCGCCGAACCCGTGGCGCGCTGGATCGCGCCCGAGTGGTGGGGCAACTGGGACAGCCACGGACTGTTCCGTGAACACCCGGCCGGTGTGTTCCTCGTGCCGACCCTGCTGGCATCGGCCGGCGTACCGGGCGTCCAGGCGGCGTACATCGTCGGCATTGCGGCGGGACTCGTCTCGGTGGTGCTCATCGCGGCCATCGTCTCGCGCGTCACGTCAGTGGCCGACGGTCGCGCAACGCTCATCCTGCTGCAACTGATTCCGCTGGCGTTCATCTTCCGCATCCGCGCCAACCACGAGTATCCGATGCTCGTGTGCCTGCTCGTCGCGCTCATCGGCATCGAGGCGGTGCGGCGATCGTGGCGCTGGGCGTGGGTGACGCCGCTCGCCTTGTGCGCCGCCGTGCTGGTGAAGGCGGCCTTCGTCGCCGTGCCGCTGCTGGCCATCGGCTGGTGGATGCTCATCAATCCGCTGGGCACGAAGGGGTCGATCGTCAGGCCGATCGCCACCATCGCGCTCGGTCTCGCCGCCATCGTCGTCATGTCGATCGGATACGACGCGTTGTACATGCGCGTCACCGGCGAGAGTTTCTGGGGCGGCTACTGGGCGCGGCAGTTCGCGCCCTGGTCGTTCGGCGCAGAACCCGCGGATCAACCCGGGGCGTTGCACCATCTCGGGTTCTACCTCGTGCGCCTGGCCTGGCACCCGGCGCCGTGGAGCCTCGCGCTCGCGGCGGCCATGTGGACGACGAGACACCGGTGGCGATCGATGTGGCAGGCACTGCCCGACGCGCATCGCCGCGGCCTGCTGTTCACGCTCGCGTTCACGGCCAGCACGGTGCTGATGCTCGTCCCCATGAGCCGCTTCGCCGAGCGCTACATCTTCTCTGCGAACTACGCCATTGCTGCCGCGGGTATCGTCGTGGCGCTGCACCACTGGCCGCGCCTGCGCACGACGATCCAGGACCTCGACGCGCGCATTCCCGCACTGCCGGCGCTGTGCTGGACGCTCCTGATGTTGCTGCGCCTCGCGATCGGGCCGCTGCTGCCGAGGATCAGCGGGTAGGGG
>CAZVHY010000106.1:0-7544 GCA_964627115.1 uncultured Solibacteraceae bacterium
TCGCGTCGAGCCTGTCGTGTACAGCCTCGATCTTCGTATCGAGCTTGTCGTGCACAGCCTCGATCTTCGCATCGAGCTTGTCGTGCACGGTCGTGATCTTCTCGTCGAGCTTGCCGTGCACGACATCGATCTTCGCGTCGAGCTTCCCGTCGACGGCAGCGACCTTCACGTCGAGCTTGCCATGTACGGCCGCGATCTGCTGCCCCAGCGCATCGGCTCTCCGGTCGATTTTCTGGTCGAGCGCGGTGAGCTGGGATCCGACACCCGTGAAACGCACGTCGACACCGGTGAAGCGCTGGTCCATCCGCGCTTCGAGATGCCGGATCGCGCCCGCCACGCCGGTCAGCATCCGCCCTCGTCTCTCGCCACGCCCGGCCACGCGCCCTCCCCGCACCTGGTGATACTCCACGTCTTCACCTCCCCACGCTACCGTCGTCGTTGAAGACGACGCAAGTGCGGAGAGCACTGCACGCGGCATGCCCGGTTTTGAGCGGTTGAGACCCGCGAAAACAGGCGCGAAAATCACCTGCGTGCAGTTTCTGCCATGTTGAGAGCCGGCGGGCATTGCAGATTCTGCGATGTGCGCGGATTGCTCCTGCGCTCTCGCGCGCGAGTTCGCGAACGTGCGGCGTTCCGTTGACGCTATCGCCCCAGCTTCGCGAATGCGGCCGCCATCGACGTGGACGACGAGGCGGGGCGTGGCTGAGCGGGTTTCGGGCCCGACGGTCGTTCGCCGGAGCGCTGCGGTGATGACGCGCCAGTCTCCGACGGCCGTCGCACCGGTGGCGCGGCGACCTCGTGCAGCTTCATCGTCAGGCTGATGCGACGGCGCTTGAGATCGACCTCGACAACCTTCACCTTGACGATCTGTCCCGCCTTGACGACCTCGCGCGGATCCTTCACGAAGCGGTCGGCCAGCTGCGAGACGTGTACGAGGCCGTCCTGGTGCACGCCGATGTCGACGAACGCGCCGAAGTTCGCCACGTTCGTCACGACACCCTCGAGCATCATGCCCGGCTGCAGGTCCTTCATCTCGTGCACGTCGTCCTTGAACGCGGCGGTGCGGAACTCCGGACGCGGATCGCGCCCCGGTTTCTCGAGCTCGCGCAGGATGTCGCGCACGGTCGGCTCACCGAACTGCGCATCGGCAAACTCGCGCGGATCGAACGTGCGCAGCACCGATGTCTGACCGATCAGATCGCGCGCGGGCACACCGGCCTTCGCCACGATGCGCTCGACGACGGGATAGGCCTCCGGGTGCACGGCCGAGCTGTCGAGCGGGTTGTCGCCGCTCGTGATGCGCAGGAAGCCGGCCGCCTGCTGGAACGTGCGGTCGCCCACGCGCGGCACCTTCAGCAGCTGCTGCCGCGTGCGGAACGGCCCATGCTCGTCGCGGAACGAGACGATGTTCCTGGCGAGCGATTCGGTCAGCCCCGAGATGCGCGCGAGCAGCGGCGCCGAGGCCGTGTTGACGTCCGCGCCGACCGCGTTGACGCAGTCCTCGACCACGGCGTCGAGCGTCCGCGCGAGCTGCAACTGACTGACGTCGTGCTGATACTGCCCCACGCCGATGGCCTTGGGCTCGATACGCACGAGCTCGGCGAGGGGGTCCTGCAGCCGGCGGGCAATCGAAATCGCGCCGCGCAGCGACACGTCGACGTCCGGGAACTCGCGCGATGCCAGCTCGGATGCGGAATAGACCGACGCACCAGCTTCGGACACCACGACTTTGGTGAGCGTCGCGTCCGGATACCGCCGGATGAGGTCCGCTGCCAGCTTGTCGGTTTCCCTCGACGCCGTGCCGTTGCCGATGGCGATGAGCTGCACGTGATGCTTGGCCGCCAGCGCGCCAATCGTGCGGAGGGCGCCTTCCCAGTCGTTGCGCGGCTCGTGCGGATAGACCGTCGCGGTTTCGAGCAGGCGGCCGGTGCCGTCGACGACAGCGACCTTCACGCCCGTGCGAATCCCCGGATCGAGCCCCATGGTCACGCGCTGCCCCGCGGGCGCAGCGAGCAGCAGATCCTGGAGGTTGCGGCCGAAGACGCGGATGGCCTCGGTCTCGGCGAGCTCGCGCAGCCGCATCTCGGTATCGATCTCGAGGTGAATGGCCAGCTTGAACCGCCATGCGTGGCGCACCGTTTCGACCAGCCACGCATCGGCCGGACGCTTGCGGTCCTCGACCCCCACACGCGCAGCAATCCGCCGCTCGGGATCGGTCGGTCCAACGGCGCCTTCCGGTTCAGGAATCGCAATCGCCAGGCGGAGGACGCCTTCGTTGCGGCCACGCAGCAGTGCGAGCGCGCGGTGGGACGGCACGGCCTTCACCGGTTCAGCGGCATTGAAGTAGTCGGAGAACTTCGCGCCGTCCTCTTCCTTGCCGGCGACGACGGTGGACCGCCATTCGCCGCGTTCCCACATCAGCTCGCGCAGCTCGCCCACGAGCTCGGCGTTTTCGGCAAACGTCTCGACGAGAATCGACCGCGCGCCGTCGAGCGCAGCCGACACATCGGCAACGCCCTTCTCCGCGTCGACAAACGACGTCGCCGCCGACTCTGGCGTCTGCGTGGGATCGCCAAACAGCAGGAGCGCGAGCGGCTCGAGCCCGGCCTCTCGCGCAATCTGTCCCTTCGTCCGGCGCTTCGGCTTGTACGGCAGGTAGAGATCCTCGAGCCGCGCCTTCGTATCCGCCTCGGCCACGGCCGCTGCCAGTTCCGGCGTCAACTTGCCCTGCTCGTCGATGCTCTTACGGATCGTCTCGCGCCGTTCCTCGAGCTCACGCAGATACCGCAACCGCTCCTCGAGCGTGCGCAACTGCGTGTCGTCGAGCCCGCCCGTCGCTTCCTTGCGGTAGCGGGCGATGAACGGCACGGTGGCCTTGTCGTCGAGCAGCGCAACGGCTGCGTCGACCTGGGGAAGTCTGACGTTGAGTTCGGTGGCGATACGTTGGGAGATCGATGGGAGCATGCAGGTACGGGAACGGAAGCGGTTGAACCGACGCGTGGGATTGTAGAACGAAAGTCGCGTCGTCTTCAGCCGCTCGCGGCCCGGACCGCAGCCGCTACATGGCGCGGAGGCCGTCGATCGCCGCGTCCCGTCCGACGTGCCGGCGCATCGGCGTTGCCGCCGTGTTCACCGGGGTCGCGGGTGAGGGCGAGTACAGGAGCACGTGCTGAGCCGGCAGCGTGGCGAGGCGCGCGTACATGTCGCGCTCGAATTCGCGCGACGAGTACAGGATGGCGTCCGCGGTCTCCGTCGTCACGTCTTCGGGCCGCACGCACGGCCGCCCCAGGAACGCCCCCATCGGCCGGCGGTCGATGAAGCCGGCAATGAAGCGGCCGAGCTCGGGCTGGAGCGCGAGCACGAGTCGCGTGTGGTCGCCGGCGCCGTACACCCAGACGCGCGGCTGCGTCATCCGCCAATCGGCGGCGACGTCTCCGAGTCGTCGGGCAAGACGCCGAATGTCGGCCGTGACGGGATCGCTGTCACCGGGTGTCAGGCCGCAATAAGCCGCGAGGTCCTCTTCCGGGACGGAGAGCAGGTGATCGTAGAGAGGATGGCCTGACGCGGCGATCGGGCCGCGGGCCGAGGCCGCACGGGCGTGCTGCATCACCCATCCCAGATCGAGCCGATCACTGGTGAGCCTGGCGTAGTGGCGGCTCACCGCGGCCAGCGTGTCTGACGCGGCGGCCGCTGGCGTACTGGTGACGTCGTAGAGCACGTCGGGCACGAGGGCGATGTCGTGACCGGCACCCGCCAGTGCCGCATACACCGGCCAGAATTCGAACGTCCGATCCGCCGCGCTCACGACGACGTCGAACGCCGACGGCCGTACGATCGTGCAGACGCCGCCGAACACGTTCTCCGCCCAGCCGCACTCGAGCGACGCGCCGAGCGGTGCGACATCCGTCGTGCCAACAGACGTGAACGTCGCGTAATAGCTCGTGGCGGCGTCGACGCGCTCGTCGCCAAGGCCCTCGAGCAGCCGCCGCACCATGCCGGCACGAGGTGCGACTGCCGTTGTCGTGAAGACCGCGGGCCGTCGATGGTCGCGCCGGAAGCGCCATGCGTCCCACGTGAGGAACCGCGCCTCGGCGGCAGAGGGATCGAACCGCAGGAAGCGATGTCTGGCGGCGTCGATGTCGCCGTTCGGCGCGTCGACGACCACCACGTCACACGTGTCGGTCGCCGCCGATCGCATGTCGGGGCTCCACGCGGCCATCGTCCGCACGTGATCGACGTGTGCAGCAGACGCCGTGTGGCTCGAGTAGCCGTCGCGATAGTCGGTCACGAGCCCGCCGCGCATGTGGACGTCTTCGAGCAGACGGCTCAGGCTCTCGACCGTCGTGTCGGCCAGCAGGTGCGCGTTGGCCGGCCCGACAATCTCCGGGATGCCGCCGATACGGGTCGAGATGAACGGAATGCGTCGCGTGTAGAGCTCGATGACCGCATAGGGCAGGTTGTCCACGAGACTCGGTGCCACGACGAGCGTGCGCCGCTGCCGTCCGAGCCACGCGAGCGCTTCGAACGATCCGAGCGAGTCAACCACGTCGATCTCGAGGCCGGGCACGTCGCGCAACGTTTCCAGGATGAACTCGACGCTGGGTCGCCCCTCGACCGTCGACGACTTGCCAAGGAACGTCACCTTGCGCACGCCGCGGCGCGCGGCCGGAGACGAGGCCAGTGCGCGGCAGAACAGGTGCACGCCCTTGCGGGTCTCGAGACGGCCGAAGAACACGAGGTGCTCGAACGGTCCCGTGTGTTCGATCCGCGTGGCCGTGGGCTCGACGCTGTTGTCGTAGCAGTACGGCACGACCGACGCTGGAGACACAGCCGGCCAGTGCGCCGCGGCCCAGCGTGCCATGTGACGCGAGGGGGCGAGCACGAAGTCCGCCAGCCGCGCCGACTCCCGCTCCAGGAAGTCGACGTACATGTCGCTCATCGTCACCTGCGCGCGCTTCATGCCCTCGTAGATCCACTGCCGGCACGAGTGCAGCGTCACCGCCGCGGGTACGTCCGCCAGCGCCTCGCCGCTCCGCCGCGCCTGCAGCGTGCGCGCGCCGTGGCCGAGGAACTCCTGGAACAGCAGCAGGTCGAAGCGGCGGCGCCGCAGGAAGCGGAACACGAGCTCCGACGTGCGCGACTCCGCGCAGGGATGATCGGCGCGTTCGACGGCCTCGGCTTCGCCATTGGCCGCCCACGTCCAGAGGTCGACGTAGGCGAACGATCCGGCGTTGTAGGTCCGCTCCCAGTGATCGGGCGTCTGGCGATCGGTCGGGCCGGTGTAGAGCACCGTGACGTCGAAGCCGGCGTCGGCGAGCGCGATCGCTTCCCAATAGCAGGCCGTCCCGACGCCGCCGTTCGGAAACGGACCGATGAACTCGGGAGCGACCAGACAGATGCGCGCGCGCGATGGCGCCAGGAGCGTGGGATTCATCTGCCCGGTGCGAGGGGCAAGCCGGGTACCACCTCCGCCCCTGCCGCGCGTGCGAATCCAGGCCGATTTTTGTAATTGCCGTGTCGATGGCCCGACAACAGATGTCGGGGAGACGACGCTAGAACTCGACGCGCACGCCCAGACGCAGCGTCCGCGGCGGCTGGACGATGGTCGAGAGCCGGAAGGTGGCGCCGGTGAGAACGTCCTCCTCGAGCTCGTTGGCGTGATTGGTCAGATTGAAGACGTCGAGACGCACGGATGCCCGTCGCCCGCGCGCGAGATCGATGCCCTTCTCCACGCGCGCGTCGACGGTGGCCGTGTAGGTGAAGCGCGTGCGTCCCATACCGTAGGCGTGTGTGATCTCGGGCCCACCAGCGAGATCCGGCGCGACGACGAAGCGCGTGAAGGGCTGACCGTCCTGGTAGCGCACGACCGCCGCAAGTCGCACATCCCCCGGTGCCCGGTACGCGGTCGTCCACTTGCCGACGTACGCGCGGTCGAAGAACAGGCGGCCCGCCACGTCCTTGGCCGCGTTGGGATTCCAGTAACGATCGCCCGGGACCAGCGGATCGTTTTCGAGCACGGCGTGGCCGAGCAGGCCGCCTCGTCCGAGCGTGCGATACGCCGTGGCGCCGAAGAGCATGAACCAGCGGGGCGACGAGATCGCGTAGGTCACCTCGATGCCGTCGTGTGCCACGGGATCGGCGACGGGGTTGGTGAGCAGGAGTGCGTCGCGACCGAAGCTCGACGGCAAGCGCTCGAAAATCGGCAGCAACTGGTCGTCGTGCGCACTGCCCTCGTCGTGGTTGATGTCGAATACCAGGTGCGTGCGGTAGTCCTCCGCCGTGAGGCCGGTGTTCACGACACCGACAAGGTTCGTCTGGCGACGGATGATGATGGAACCACGCAGCACCGACATGGACGTCGGCCGCACTTCAGCGCCCGCCACCCACTCGGTGGTCCGCGGCAGCATCAGGTCGGGATCGAGCGAGCCGACACCCGCGCCACTGCCTGCGCGCGACACGAGCACGCCGGTCTCACTCGGGCCAGGCCGGCCGTCGCCATTCGCGTCGTTCCAGCGATGCACGTTCCAGGTGGCCTCGCCGGGATCACCGAACGCGAGGAACGACAGAGGATGCGCGCCCGTGTATCGGCCGACGCCGCCGAAGAACGACATGGCGGCGGGACTCCAGCGAAACGAGACACGCGGCGACACGGTCGTCGACTGTAGTGGCACATCGCCACCGTTCGCGCCGCGCACGAGATCGACGCGCACGCCGGCGTCGAGGGTGAGGCGCGGGCCGATCAGCCAGCGATCGGCGGCAAAGAGCCCGACCTCGGTCAGCGTGCGCATCGAGGATGTCGCTGGCGCATTCGGCATCCAGACGCGTGCGGGCAGTCCGGCCACCGACTCGGCCACCGTCGGCAACGTCAGCGCCTCGGCGCCGAGCGACGTGCGACGGAGCGTGGCCCCCACGCGGCCTTCGCGATCGATCGCGCCGAACGCCATCACCGGCGTGCGATAGTCGACACGGCCGTCCCACTGCGTGAGTGTGAGATCGGAAGCGGGCGGCGGCACGATACCGTGTGACACGCGGTCCATCACACCGCCGACGGCGCCGGCCTCGACGTCCGGCTGCCACGTGCCGCGCTGCGCACCAACCGCCAGCGACAGGTGCCCGCCTTCGACGTTCGAACGATCCCACGCGATCTGTCCTCGTCCGAACGCCGTCCGCTCGGCAACATTGCGATCGGCGAACTGCCAGCGATCGATGAAGGGAGACTCGGCGCGCTCGATCGCAGCCAGCGCTCGCCACTGGTCGCGCTCGGTCGGCCGCGCGGTGACGTGCCCGAACACGCTGCGCGTTTCGGCCGTCAATGTCGGTGGCGCCTGGCGTTCGAGATACGACGCGCGCGAAAACGCCGCCGAGACGAACGCGCCCGCGCGACGGCCCAGCGGTCCTCCGGCGAACACGCCCGCGCCGCGCCAGTCTTCCATCCGTCCGAGCGACGGCGCGTGCGGCAGGTGATTCTCCCCCACCATGCCCGGCGTCGTGGCCGAGACGTCCGCGCCGCCTGACCACGACGTGCCTGGACGCCGCGGTGTCCA
>CAZVHY010000106.1:7644-10864 GCA_964627115.1 uncultured Solibacteraceae bacterium
GGGGCGGCGCTGTCGACGAGCGACCAGAGATCGCCGGCCGATGGCAGATCGCGCAACGCGCGCGCGTCGAACCTCGCGGCCTCGCCGAGCGGTACCTCGTCCACGCGTGTGATGCGCAGGTCCGAACCAGCGGCCGGCGACGCGGACACGACCACCACGGCGCCCATGCCAACACGCAGCGTGATCCGTTCGATGGCGGTGCGGCCATCGACGAGCGAGACGCGAAGGTCGTAGTCGCCCGCCGTCACGGTGTCGAACCGCGCAACGAGCGGTTCGAGGGTGAGGCGCTCGTAGTAACGATCCGCCGCATCCCCTGTCGGCATCACCTCGACGATGACTGGCACGCCACTCGAAAGACTGCGGTCGACGAACAGGCGCAGTGACGATGTGCCGGCAGCCCGTGCGTCGAGGACGCCGATCGCCGTGAGGCAGGCCGACAGCGCGAATACGTGCAGCAGGGACGATCTGGCCACGGTGACGCCGTTACTCGCGGTAATTGCCGAACGAGAGCTCCACGCCGAAATCCTGCGACCGCAGGAGGGCCATGGTGGTCTGCAGCTCGTCCTTCGACGGCGACGACACGCGCAGCTGATCGCCCTGGATGGCCGCGGTCACCTTCTTCAGTTTCCGGTCCTTGATGAACTTGACGATGTCCTTGGCGGCATCGCCGGGAATGCCCTGCTGCAGCGTCACGGTCTTCTTCACGAGACTGCCGCCCATCTTCTCGAGGTCGCCCACCTTGAGGTTCTTCACGGGCACGCCGCGCCGGATCAGGCGCGTCTGCACGATGTCCCACAGCGCGTCCATCTTGAACGCGTCGTCGGCCACGAGATCGAGGACGTTATCGCCCTTCTTCAGCTCGACCGACGCCTTCGATCCCTTGAAGTCGTACCGCTGGGCGAGCTCTTTCTTCGCCTGGTTGACGGCATTGTCGACCTCCTGCAGATCGACGCTGGATGTGATGTCGAATGAAACCTGACCGGCCATTGAGAGATGGTAACAGGCTGCGGGCGGCACGGCCGCGCGGCTGCGTTGAACGGCTGCGGGCGGCGCGGCTATCGGCGGCGCGGCTGTGCGCGGTGCCCCCCACTCCGATGCGTATGACCGTCCACCCCGCGGCCGTGCAGCCGAGCAGCCCGCCGCCTGCCCTACCCCCGATGGTGCGGCAGCACGCGCGTGTTGGGGCGGACGGACTGGCGGCTCCAATGCTCGCCGATGGCCTGGGTGAACTCGGCGCGCACGAGTTTCGCGCGCTGGAGGAGGCAGCCGTCTCGGTCGGCGCGAACGTAGAGCCCCTCGGCAGGCCCATCCGTGAAGTGCGATCGTCCGAGCAGTGCGACGAGATCGTCCATGTCGAGCCGGCCGTACGCCAGGCGCGGGACAACGGGGAGACCAATGGCCGCCATCAGCGGATCGCGACGATCGACGCTCCAGAACTGTCCGGCCGCGCGATCGTACACGTCGAAGCCGACGAACCAGTCGGGCAGGTGCGTGTAGTGGACGCTGTGCGTGGCGTGACACCACTCGCCGAACACGATCAAATCGGGCGTGAGCGCATCGGCCAGACGCAGACGATGGTGCGTGAGCCATTGGCGGAGCGGACGGAACTGCGGGTGGAGCACGTCCATCTCCAGATACGTGCCACGGTTCTGCGCCCGGATCTCGCCGTGCTCGTCGATGGACAGACCGAGATTGGCGCCATCGAGTTTCTCTTCGACGGTCACAGGGTGCTGCAGCAGGTCGCGGGCCTCTGCGGGCGACATCACCTTGTCGTCGCGCGGCTGCCCGGCGCCGAGCCAGGCCAGGTGCGGCGTGCGCGGAAACCGGATGAACTCCATCGTCAGTCCCATCTTCTCGTAGAACTTGCGGGCGATCTCGTTCGGGCAGAGGAAATGGATGTCCACGCCGGCAGCGGCAAGCGCATCGCGCCATCCCCACCACTTGCTGTCGAGCGTCTGCAGAATCGGCGGGTGGTCGTCGTGTGCCACTGCCACCGCGAGGAACTTGCGGTCCGACGGGTCGTAGACCACGCCAGCCGGCGGCGCCGGCAGTTCCTCGAAGTCGTCCTCGTCATCCGGTTTCGGCGTCAGCCGCACGCGCGTGACGCGCGCCACGTTGAACTCGTGCGCGATGAGCCACTCGAGGAACTCCTCGCCTGCGTCGGTCTTGCCCGACAGATCGATCCCCCGGCGATACTCGGCGATCAACCGGCCGCCATCGTCGACGAACACGTGTCCGTGATTGACGATGTCGCGCAGGGCCTGAATGCTCGCGTCGACACACGCCTGACTTGCGGCCTCGTTGGCGCCCGCCGCCGTGACAAGCACGTTCGTGTCGACGACGCAGCGGAGCGGCGTCACGCCGCGCTCACGGCGGCGCGGCTGTCGTGACGCACGTCGAGCCACGCCCAGACGACCGCCATCCAGAGCAGGTTCGACATCACGAGGTGGGCCATCTGCAACGTCAACGGCGCGAGCAGCAGCAGGTTGATGACGCCCAGCAGCGTCTGTGCGACAACGGCCGCAACGACGAGGCGTCCGGGCAGGCGCGGCAGATCGCCGCGGCTGACGAGCACCAGGAGTCCGATCGCGGTGAGCGCTGCCAGCACGGGGTGCCAGATGCGCAGGCGGATCAGGAAGTGCGACGTGGCGTCGAAGTCGGCCGCGATGCCCTCGGCGAGCGACGCGTGCGGAAAGAGTGTGTCACCCAAGGCGACGACGGCACCGGAGGCTGCGACGGCCAGGAGCGCCATCAGCGAAACGGTCAGCCCGCGCGCCGCGGGCGTGAGCATCGCGCCGGGGCGAAGGTCTGCCGGCCGATCGTGCGCCCACCAGATCGTTGTCAGCATGGCGCCGACGAGCAGCAGCGTGTTGACGAGATGCCCGCCCACGTACGCCGCACGCGCGGCCGACGCGTTGTCACCCACGAGCTCGAGCAGGACGATGCCGGCGCCGATGGCGGCCTCGATGAGCATGAAGACGAACGTGATGCGTGCCCATCGTCGCGCCTGGTGACCGGTGGGAAACAGGCGCCGCGCCCAGAGCAGCAGCACCAGCGCCATGATCATCACGCCACCGCTCGTGATGCGGTGCACGAATTCGATGATGGTTTCCGTCGTGGGATCGAGCGGCACGACGTTGCCGTTACAGAGCGGCCAATGACTCCCGCAGCCTGCCCCCGATCCCGTCGCCCGCACCACCGCGCCCCAGACGATGACGAG
>CAZVHY010000107.1:0-10858 GCA_964627115.1 uncultured Solibacteraceae bacterium
ACGGCGCGGCGCTGGTTGATGGCGGTCTCGCGCGCGAGCTTGAGCTGCCACATCACCTTGTTCATGCTGGCGTCGCCGCGCACGGTATCGAGCGCGTTCGTGAACCCGCCAAGGGTGATCGACGCCACGCTGATGCCGATCACGAGGACCATCAGCAGCTCGAGGGTAGAGAATCCCGCATCTCGACGGGCGTGGGAGGGAGGTCGCCACATCACGGGCAGGGGCAAAGGCAACGTCCGTGCCACGCCGCGCGCCGCGCGCATGCGGTCGCCTGTGCGAAAACCCGTTGGAAAAACTGCGAAATCGCCACTCGCGGTTGTGCGTGCGATTACGAACTGGTCGTCGACCTGTCGGTCTGCCGACGCCCGGCGGTCGCGACGCCGCCGTGCACCAGATGACGGGCGACGCCGGCGCAACTCGTCGTTACCGCACACGACTGATCAAGTCGCTGGCGACCGCTGACGACTCGTCCGCCTCACCATCAATGAACTGCACGCCCGTGGTGAATACCGGTGCGGCATCGGCCGGGGCCGTGTTGCGACTGTGCATGACCGTCCCGGTCAGCTCGGTCGTCGAATCGTCGCCCAGCGTGAGCCGGAACTGGTGCACGGCACCAACCGGGAATGGCACCGTGGTTTCGATGGCCATACCTCCCAGGCTGAGCTGTACGACCCGCACCGGCAAGTCGAGCGAGACGCTGCGGCCGTGCAGACGGCTGAGCAGCTCGATGCGGGGCGAACGACGACGGTCATCGACAGCGGTGGCAGTCGTATCGGCGGCGCGCGAAAACTGAATCATGGCCCTATCCTCCCTGCGTTCGACGCCCACGCGTCGAGTACGGAATACCGGAACGACATCGGGCAAGCGGCGTACCACCACCGCGCCTTGACGCAACACGTCGGATATCGCGGGAGATTCGGGCAAATTCGACGAACGGCATCCGACGAGGCACCTGACGCCTCGTACGTTCTTCGTCGCGTGAGGACGATTCTGTGATGACGGACTCGAGGCGGGATGCCTCGAAACTCAGCGCACGAGCGGTGAAGACGACCGCGGCTTCAGGCCGAAGAGACGACGCAGACGGTCGAGCACACTGCCGCCATCGCCGGCGCGTTCGGCTTCGACCAGCGCCTCGAGCACGCGCGAGACGGTGGGCACGACCGCGATCCCGAGTCGCTTCGCCGATACCGGCACGGCCCCCTGGCTCTCGCGCCACAGCAGAACGGCTCCGGCCTTCGACTCGAGCACGACATCGAGGCAGTTGTCTGCCCGGTCATCGATGACGACGTCGATGGCCAACGCATCGGCCACACGCCCACGCGAGCCATGGACGACGTAGACGCTCGGCAGTGGAAACCCGTGGTCCTGAAGCCACCGCTGACTCTGCCTCTGCACCGTCCTGCCCGTCGATCGCGGCCGGCTCGTGATGAACAGAATTTCCCATCCTCGCTCGTCCGCCAGCGTCGCGAGCCGCGCGATCGCGCCCGGCTCGAGTTCCCCGAGTGACTCCCAGAAGTTCTCGGTGCCGGCCAGGTGTCTCCAGACGGCATCCGACTGACGGCGCGACAGGTTCACGCCCGGCAACACCGGCGGCACGTCGTCGTTGCCGTCCTGCGCCGGCGTCGAGGCGCCCGCCGGATCGCCCGCCTCGATGGCCGCGGGCTCGAGGTCGGGAAACAGACGGAGCGCAGTCCGGACGAACGGCGTGTGGAGGTCGGCAAGCACGCCGTCGAGATCAAACGCAATGCGCATGCGTCCTGCACTCTACCTCAGGCCGTCCTGTCCCCCGCTACCGCTGGCTCGACAGCAGCGACCGCGAAATCCCCAACTGCCGGACCTTCCGGTAGAGATTCGTCCGCTGGATGCCCAGAGCGCGTGCCGCTTCCCCCACCCGCCCCTGGTGGCGCGCCAGGGCCGCCTCGATGCACTCGCGCTCGAACTGCTCGCGGGCCTCACGCAGGCCGGATCGACCGGCAGCCCTGGGCACGCCGTCGAGGCTGACGTGCCGCAGCAGGTCCTCGATCTGCACGACGGGACGACGGGTGTCGGCGCAGACAGCCTCGACCGTGCGCTCGAGCTCCGGCACGTTGCCGGGCCATGGCAGGGCCGCCAGCAACTCGAGGACGGCCCGGCTCAGGCGCAGGGGCGGTTGGCCGGCAGACGCCGCACGCTGGTCGAGGCACCGGGCAGCCAGCATCGGAATGTCCTCACGCCGGCGTCGCAGCGTGGGAACCTGCAGGTGGACGGCAAAGCGCGCGGCCAGTTCCCGGTGCAGCAATCCCCTGCCGTCGCGGTCGCCGGCAGGCGTCTGTGTCGCGACGACACGCACATCGAGATCGACCGGCCGGTCCGAGCGATCGATGGTCGCCTCCTGGTCGCGCAGCAGGTCTGCCAGCCGGAGTTGCACACGCGACGAGGCCTCGTCGACGTGGCGCAGGACGAGCGTGCCACCGCGGGCACGCGCCAGCGCGGAGCTCCCAGACAGCCGCTCGACGCCCGTTGCCGTGGCGCCGTCGGCGACGGGCGGCAGGCCGAAGAGCGCCACTTCCAGATCGGATGCCGATCGATCGGCGCAGTCGAGCACGACACACGGGCCCGGGGCCCCGGCCGAGGCGTCGTGCAGGGCGCGGGCGATCAGTTGCTTCCCCGTGCCGTGTGGGCCGACCAGGCATACGGCCTGTGGTGTCGTCGCGATCTCCCGCACCTGCCGGAGGAGGTCGCGCATGGCCGGCGAAAAGGCGACGAGCCCGTCGGTGGCCGGGGCGCCTGGGCCGGACGGCGCGCGGTCGCGTCCGTCGGCGGCGATGGTCATCAACTCGATCGGATCGAAGGGCCAGGTCAGCAGGTCGACCAGCCCTGCGTGGACGGCCTCGGTGGCCAGTGCCGGCGACGCCGGATCGACGACACCGGCAATGGGCAATGAGGCGTGCCGCGCGCGCAGCAGTCGCACGGTCGTCAACGAACCCCGCCCACCGGCCAGATCCACCAGACAGATCGCGAACCCGTCGTCGGCCAGACGCCGAAGCGCGTCGGCGGCGTCACCGGTCATCGTGACGTCGTATCCGGCCGGCCGCAGCCGATCCACCAGACCGGCGCGAGGATAACCGGGGGCCTGGACGTAGAGCAGGCGCGCAGGCCTGGCCGTTGTTTGCCGTTGCGTCATCCGCGTCGACCGAGCAACCACCATGCCCGCGGAACGGGCGGCGCGGCGCACGGGACCGGCTCGGTCGACGGCCGCCGCTAAGCCACTGACGTGTGGCCGTTTCGATACAGCTGGTGCGCGTCGTGCGGCACCAGCGCCCCGGACCGGTGACGCTGGTGCGGCTTACGGAAGTGTGATCGCGGATACGGGCGCGTCAGGCCCGTTCGGACGGCGCGTCCAGCGTTGTCTCCGGCGCGGCCGGCTTATCCCCTTCGGGCACGGCCGGGTGCTTGCGCGCATAGAGATACGAGATGGTGAAGATGACGGCGATGAGCCCGAGCGACAGCGCCTTCGGAATCTGCCACGACACGAGGTGGATGTCGTGCGCGTACTCCGCCACCAGCTTGATGGCGACCCACGCGATGATGATGAACGCGCCGTCGACCAGGGCCGGATAGCGGCGAATCAGCTCGATCATCCGTCCGGCCACGAGCCGCATCATCACGATGCCCAGCAGGCCGCCCGTCACCACGACCCACAGCTTGGGCGACAGCGCCACGGCCACGAGAATCGAGTCGACCGAGAACGCGACGTCCACCAGCTCGACGCGGGCAACCGTCGCCCAGAACGCACTCAGGCCGAACGCGGCCGTCGCCTTCGGGACGTCGGTTCGACTCTCCCCGTGCGGCCGCATGAAGTGGGCCCAGGACAGGTAGCCGAGATACGCCCCGCCGATGAGTTTCACCCAGGCAACCTCCATCAGCACCGACGCCAGCAGGATGGCGACGATGCGGAAGAAGAACGCGCCGGCAATGCCGTATCGCAGCGCGCGGGCCTGCTGTTCGCGCGGCAGGCCGAGCACGAGGATCGCGAGGACGAGGGCGTTGTCGGCGCTGAGCAGACCCTCGAGGAGGATCAGCATGCCAATGGTGAGGACGTCGGCGAGCTCGATGTGGATAGGCACGGTTGGTTCGGTTGTGCTCCTGAGAACCGTTCGATGCTATCGCGAAATCTGTGACGCCGACGTTGACACGAGTCGTATCAATGCCTATACTCGATCCGTGACATGGCCAAGCGACCGGACATCTTCCTGATCAGCATGGCCGCCGAGCTGCTGGACATGCACCCGCAGACGCTCCGGAAATACGAGCGGCTGGGGCTGGTGCAACCGCATCGAACGCTCGGCAGCATGCGCGTCTACACCCAGGACGAACTCGACCGGATTCGGCTCATCAAGACCCTGGTCGATCGCGAAGGTATCAATCTGGCCGGCGTACAGCGGATTCTGTCGATTGTCGACGTCGCGCGCCGGATGCGGCCCCTGGTGCGCGCGGGCACCCGGACGCCGGTCGCGGGCGACGTGCAGCGCCGCCTCGAAGACGAAATTGCCGCGCTCTTCCGCCTGCTCGGCCTCGACGAGTCGGGCGACTGAGTGTCGACCATGGAGTTCAAGGACTACTACGCGATCCTCGGGGTCGCCAAGAGCGCGTCGGACGCCGACATCAAGAAGGCGTACCGCAAGCTGGCGCGTCAGCATCACCCGGATCTGAATCCGGGCGACAAAGCCGCCGAAGCTCGTTTCAAGGAGATCAACGAGGCCAACGAGGTGCTCGGCGATCCCGACAAGCGGAAGAAGTACGACGAGCTCGGCGCGAACTGGCGCGACTACGAGCGCGCGGCCGAAGCCGGCCACGCGGGAGGATTCGGCGGGTTTGGTGGCGGCCGGCCCGGGGGCGCTGGTGGCGGCTACCGCACGATGACGCCGGAAGAGGTCGAGGCGGCGTTTGGCGGGCAGGATCCGTTCTCGGACTTCTTCCACACGTTTTTCTCGGGCGGCGGGGGCTTCGATCCTGGCGGCGGACGCGCGCGAGCGCCTCGCAGCCGGCGGGGGCACGACGTCGAACAGGCGATCGATCTCACGCTCGACGAAGCGTTCAGCGGCACCACGCGCCGCATCGTCTCGTCGCGCGACGGCGCGGAGCGATCGTTCGAGGTACGCATCCCCGCCGGTGTGAAAGACGGCGCGAAGATCCGCGCAGCCGGCGAAGGTGGTCAGGGCGCGGGCGGCGGCAAGTCGGGGGATCTGTTCCTCGTCGTGCGTCTACTGCCCCACGCGCGTTTCGAACGACGCGGCCAGGACCTGTACCAGAAGGTCGACGTGCCCGTGACAACGGCCGTGCTCGGCGGCGAAGTGAGCGCGCCGACGCTCGGTGGCGGGCCGGTCCGGCTGAAGGTGCCGGCGATGACCGCCCAGGGCCGGACGTTCCGGCTGCGCGGGCACGGCATGCCCGCGGTGGGCAAACCCGAAGAACGCGGCGACATGTACGTCACCACGCAACTGCAGATTCCGTCGGCGTTGTCCGACGAAGCGCGCGCGCACTACGAGGCGCTGCGCGAGCTCGAAGGCCGCACGGCCTGAGGTCCCGGGGGGATCACGTATGGATCTGAAGAAGTACACCGAAAAGGCACAGGAAGCCGTTCTCGCGAGTCAGCAGCTGGCTGAACGATCCGGTCATCCCGAGATCACGCCCGAACACCTGCTCGTTGCCCTGCTCCAGCAGAAGGACGGTATCGTGCCCGCGGTGCTCGGCAAGATGAAGGTGGACCTCGGCGCGGCCACGTCCGCGGCAGAGGCGGCGCTGGCGTCACTGCCACGCGCACATGGCGGCGCGCAGCCCGGCCCGTCGACCCGATTCCGCAACGTGGCCGCCGCTGCCGAGGATCGGGCGAAGCAGCTCAAGGACGACTTCACCAGCACCGAACACCTGCTGCTCGCCCTGGCGGCCGAGTCGGGCCGCGCGCCGGCGGCCGCGGCATTGGCGAAGCTTGGCGTAACGCCCGATGCCGTGCTCGCGGCTCTTACGTCTGTCCGCGGCTCGCAGCGCGTCACCGATCAGAATCCCGAGGGCAAGTACCAGGCGCTCGAACGGTACGGTCGCGATCTCACCGCTGTCGCGCGCACAGGCAAGCTCGATCCCGTCGTGGGACGAGACGACGAGATCCGTCGCGTCATCCAGGTGCTCGCGCGCCGCACCAAGAACAATCCCGTGCTCATCGGCGAACCGGGCGTCGGCAAAACCGCCATCGTCGAGGGGCTGGCGCAGCGCATCGTGCGCGGCGACGTGCCCGAGGGGCTTCGCGACAAGCGCATCGTGGCGCTCGACATGGGCGCGCTCGTGGCCGGCGCGAAGTATCGCGGTGAGTTCGAAGAGCGGCTCAAGGCCGTGCTGAAGGAAGTCACCGATGCGCAGGGCCAGATCGTGCTGTTCATCGACGAACTGCACACGGTGGTGGGCGCCGGCGCGGCCGAAGGTTCCATCGACGCGTCGAACCTGCTGAAGCCGATGCTCGCGCGCGGCGAACTGCACACGATTGGCGCGACCACACTCGACGAATACCGCAAGTACATCGAGAAGGACGCCGCGCTCGAGCGCCGGTTCCAGCCGGTGCTCGTCGGCGAACCGACGGTCGAGGACACCATCAGCATCCTCCGCGGCCTGCGCGAGCGCTACGAGATCCACCACGGCGTGAAGATCAAGGACGCGGCGCTCGTGGCCGCCGCTGTGCTCTCGAACCGCTACATCGCCGACCGCTTCCTGCCAGACAAGGCAATCGATCTCGTCGACGAGGCGGCGTCGCGGCTGCGCATGGAGATCGACTCCATGCCGGCCGAGCTCGACGAAGTGAGCCGCCGCGTCATGCAACTCGAGATCGAACGCGAGGCGCTTCGCAAGGAATCGGACGGCGCGTCACGGGATCGTCTCGCAAAGCTCGAAAAGGAGCTGGCCGATCTGAAGGAAACCGGCACACGGCTGGCCGCGCAATGGAAACAGGAAAAGGCTGCCATCCAGGACGTACGCGTCCAGAAAGAGGAACTGGAACAACTGCGGCTCGAGGTCGAACGTGCGCAGCGGGGCGGCGACTACGCGAAAGCGTCGGAGCTGCAGTACGGCCGTATCCCTGCGCTCGAACGGCAGATTCAGGAGCACGAACAAGCCACGGCCGGCGCGCCGTCGGGGCCGCGCATGCTCAAGGAACAGGTCGACGAGGAGGACATCGCGGAGGTCGTGTCGCGCTGGACCAAGATTCCCGTCAGCCGCCTGATGGAAGGCGAGATGCAGAAGCTCGTCCACATGGAAGAGCGGCTGCACCAGCGCGTCGTGGGCCAGCACGAGGCCGTCGAAGCGGTCGCCAACGCGATCCGGCGCGCGCGTGCCGGACTCCAGGATCCGAATCGTCCGCTCGGCAGCTTCATCTTCCTCGGCCCGACCGGTGTCGGCAAGACGGAGCTCGCCCGGGCGCTGGCCGCGTTCCTGTTCGACGATGAGCAGGCGATGGTGCGCATCGACATGTCCGAGTACCAGGAGAAGCACACGGTGTCGCGCCTGATTGGTGCGCCGCCCGGATACGTCGGCTACGAGGAAGCGGGGCAACTCACCGAGGCCGTGCGGCGGCGTCCGTACGCGGTCGTGCTGTTCGACGAAATCGAGAAGGCGCACCCGGAGGTCCTCAACGTCATGCTCCAGCTGCTCGACGATGGGCGCCTGACGGACGGCAAGGGGCGGACGGTGGACTTCAAGAACGCCGTCATCATCATGACGTCGAACGTGGGCAGCCACCTGATCGCCGAGCGCGCGGTGCGGGGCGAGACGGACATCGACGAGGGCATGCGGCGGGAACTCACCGATGCGCTGCGCCAGCACTTCCGGCCGGAGTTCCTGAACCGTGTGGACGACATCATCTTCTTCCACGCGCTGCGGCGGGAGGACATCCGGCACATCATCGACATCCAGATGGCCTCGCTCCTGCGCCGCCTCGAGGATCGGAAACTGCGGCTGGAGCTCAGCGACCGTGCGCGCGACCTGATCATCGCGGAGGGCTACGACCCGGTCTACGGCGCCCGCCCGCTTCGGCGGGTGCTGCAGCGGCGGCTGCTCGATCCGCTCGCGCTGGCCGTGCTCGACGGCCGCTTTCGCGAGGGAGATGTCGTACAGGTCGACGCCGGCAACGAAGGGCTGGTGTTAAATAGGAAAGCAGAGGCCGACACGGCCGCGGACGCCAGAACCTGATGACTCGAGAACCCAATCCGAAACAGCCCCCGCGCCGGCCAGGCGCTTTCCGGGGATCGATATCCCCTCTCTGGTTCGGCGCGGTGCTGTTCGGCCTGCTCCTGCTGGCCAACGCGCTGTCGACGACGCTCAACCCGACCGAGCCGCTCGACTACTCCGCCTTCAAGTCGTTGCTGTCCCAGGGACGTATCGCGGAAGTCCAGATCAGCACCGATACCATCCGCGGCAAATACCAGGATGGCGACGGCGCGCAGAAGGACTTCTCGACGATCCGGGTCGAGGATCCGAACCTCGCCGAACAACTCGACGCGCAGAAGGTCCGGTACGCCGGGGAGATTCGGAGCGAGTGGCTCGGACAGCTGCTCACCTGGGTCTTCCCGCTCCTGCTCATCATCGGACTGTGGGTGTTCTTCTTCCGGCGCATGAGCGGCGCGGAGGGCGGCATCATGTCGTTCGCGCGCAGCCGCGCGAAAATCTACTCCGAAGACGACGTGAAGGTGAGCTTTGCCGACGTGGCCGGCGCCGACGAAGCGACCGAGGAACTGCGCGAAATCGTCGAGTTCCTGAAGACGCCCACGAAGTACACGACACTCGGCGGCCGGATCCCGAAGGGCGTCATGCTCGTCGGCCCCCCGGGCACGGGCAAGACGCTGCTCGCCCGCGCGGTGGCCGGTGAGGCCAAGGTCCCGTTCTTCAGCCTCAGCGGTTCCGAGTTCGTCGAGATGTTCGTCGGCGTTGGCGCGGCGCGCGTCCGCGACCTCTTCAAGCAGGCCGACGCCAAGGCGCCGTGCATCGTCTTCATCGACGAGCTCGACGCGCTCGGCAAGGCACGCCAGCAGTCGCCGATGGGCGGTCACGAGGAACGCGAGCAGACGCTGAACCAGTTGCTCGCCGAGATGGACGGCTTCGACGCCAAGAAGGGCGTCATCGTCATGGCCGCCACGAACCGGCCGGAAGTGCTCGACCCGGCCCTGCTCCGCCCCGGCCGCTTCGATCGGCGCGTGCTGGTCGATCGGCCGGACGTGAAGGGACGCGAGGCGATCCTGCAGATTCACGTCAAGGCGGTGAAGCTGGCCGACTCGGTCGATCTCTCCGTGATTGCCGCGCGCACGGGCGGCTTCGCCGGCGCCGATCTGGCCAACCTCGTGAACGAAGCCGCGCTGCTGGCGGCGCGCCGCGACAAGACGGCGGTCGACAGCGCCGACTTCGACGAGGCCATCGATCGCGTGGTCGCCGGGCTCGAGAAGAAGCGTGCGATGAACCCACGCATCCGCCGCGTAATCGCGGTGCACGAGATGGGGCACGCCATCGTGGCCACGGATCTGCCGGGGCTCGATCCCGTCCACAAGGTGTCGATTGTCGGCCGCGGCTTCGGCGCGCTCGGCTACACGATGCAGTTGCCGACCGAAGACCGGTACCTGCGGACGAAGAGCGAACTGCAGCACGAACTGGCCGTGCTGCTCGGCGGCCGCACGGCGGAACGCATCGTGTTCGGTGAGATGACGACCGGCGCACAGAACGACCTGATGCGGGCCACCGATATCGCGCGCGCGATGGTGACCGAGTACGGCATGAGCGAGTCGGTCGGTCCCGTCAATCACGAGGGGCGCGGCCGGCCGACGTTTCTCGACGTGCAGATGGGGCCCGAACGTGGCGTGTACGCCGAGGAGACCGCGAGGCAGATCGACGCCGAGGTCAAGCGGCTCATCGGTGACGCCGAGACACAGGCCTACGACATCCTGATGGCACGCCGTCAACTGCTCGACGAGCTCACCGATCTCCTGCTCGACAAAGAAGTTCTCGAGGGCGAAGACGTACGCCGGGTGATGGGCATCCCCGCGCCGAACGCGCCGGCCGAGATCGTGGACGGCGCCGTCAGCCCAGCTTCTTCGCTGCCTTCGTGAGCGCCTCGTCGGCGCTCGAGAAGTGCACGTCGTCGACACCGGCGCGTTCGAGCACGAGCTCGAACGACGCCAGGTGAATGGCATCGAAGCCGCGAAGCGCAAAACGATCGGCCAGGAAGCCGGCGCGCCTGGCCAGGTCTTCGGAGACGCCAACCGTCACGAACCTCGACCAGTCAGCGTCGAGCCGGTTTGCCGCCTCTGCCGCCCCGTCGGCCGTGATGGCCTTCACGCGCCGAAGCTTCCCGAATGCTGCGCGAGCCTCCGCGTAGGCGACGATAGACGACACGATCGTCGTCGCCTGACCAGCCAGGAGCGCCACGTCGTCCGAGCCCGGCTCGTCGACATAGAGCTTCACCAGGCTGCTCGTATCCAGATAGAGCTTCATCGCCGGTCTTCGATGACCGCCGTCGACGCCAGCAGGCCCTTTGTCCTGATCCGCGGATACAGTCCCACCGGATGGGCGCTGCCCCCCCAACTGGCGCGTCCCTCGGCCACCAGCTGCGCCACCCACACCGGCCGTTCCAGCTCCTCGACAGGACCAATCACCGCGACAACCTGGCCGCGATCGGTCACCGCCAGCCGCTCGCCTGCCGTGGCGCGACGCAGATACGCGCTCAGCCGCGCTTTCAGCTCCCGTACCCCCACGTGCTCCATATGTCCCCCTTTGTCGTGATGTAGTCACAACAGTCTACAAAAAGAGACTACAAGAGTCAAGGTCCGCGCGTCGTACGCCATCCGGCCGC
>CAZVHY010000108.1:0-4643 GCA_964627115.1 uncultured Solibacteraceae bacterium
CGTCTTACTTCGTAACGATCAACGGAGTTCCGCGCCGGTTCTGCTGCCAGCACGATTCGGTCGACGCAGTGCAGACCGGCTGTTCCTTGCCGAGGCCGACGACCGTGACGCGGTTCTCCGGAATGCCGAGGCTGATCAGGTAGTTGCGCACGGCCGTTGCCCGGCGGCTGCTGAGGGCCAGGTTGTACTCGGACGTGCCGCGTTCGTCGGCGTGGCCTTCGATCCGGATCGTCGTGCTCGTCCAGCGGCGCAGCCACGCGGCGTTGCGGTCGAGCGTGGCCGTCGCTGTGCCGTCGAGCTCGACACTGTCGAGCGCGAAGAACACGTCACCGAGCGGACGCGACTGATTCAGCTCTTCGATCGTCATGCGCGCGAACCGTTCTTCTTCCGTCAGCGAAGCCGGGGCGGGCGCAGGTGGCGGTGGTGGTGCAGGTGGCGCCGGTGCAGGAGCGGGCGCGGCGGCCACCGGTGGCGCCGGCGGTGCGGGAACGTCGGGCGCGGGCTTCTTGCCGCATGCTCCGACCAGGCTCACTACCGCGATCACCCCGAATCCCACGAATCGTCTCATGCGCATCCCTCTCCCAGACCGGCGACCGTGTCGCCACACGCACGCCACCAGGCGCCGCGTGCCGGCAGGGTACGGGAGCCCACACGCGTTGACCATCTATCGAACGATAGAGTGACGTCGTCAGCGTCGAGACGGTCGGTATGATGACGTGCTGATCGCCGATGGCATTCACGCTGCCTGCCGCCCCACGCGACCGCCTCGAGCGGGTCATCGCGCTCGCCCGTGTCCTGCTGGCGTCGACGTCCCTCTTTGCCATCTGGCTCGAGCCGGTCGAGCCGCAGTACCACGTCGAGCTGACCTACAGCCTGCACGTGCTGTACGTCGTGTACGCGTCGCTGCTGGCGGCGTTCATGTGGTGGCGCGACATCTCGTCGCGCACGCTCGTGGCCATCCACCTGATCGACATCGGCGTCGGGGCGGTCTTTCAGTACCTCACGCTCGGCCCGTCCAGTCCGTTCTTCATGTACTTCACGTTCGCGCTCGCGTCGGCGGCTGCGCGCTGGGGATCGCGGGCCACGCTGCGGACGGCGGCACTCGTGCTCGCGACGTACATCGTGATGGGCCTCTCGCTCAGCCACGCGCTCAGCGACGAGGAGTTCGAGGCGAACCGCTTCATCATCCGCATCGCCTATCTCACGATGATGGCGACGGTGCTGGTGTATCTTGCGCGACACGAGGAACAGCTCCGCGCCGAGATGGCCATGCTGGCGCGCTGGCCGGCCGTCGACGCGCGCCACCCGGAACGGACCATCGCGCGTGTGCTCATGCACGCCGCCGGCATCGTTCAGGCGCGCCGCGCGGTGCTCATCTGGTCGCGCGACGACGAGCCGTGGCTCTACGCGTCGGCGCACCCGGCCGACGAGCGCGCGACCGCGCGTCTCGCGCCCGACGCCATGGAACCTCCAGTGGCCGAGGCCATCGCCGGTGGACCATTCGCCTGTGCCGGGCCCTTCGACGATGCGACGGTCGTCATCACGAGCCGGGAGGGACGTGTGGTGACCTGGACCGGACGTCCGATACACGACGAACTGGCGCGGCGGATTGACGGTCAGACGATCGGCGCGGCGCCGTTCCGCACCGAGCACGTCGCCGGTTGGGTGGTCTTCGCGGACGCCATGGTATCGGGGCGCGACGCCCTGCCGCTCGTCGAGGTGATCGGCCGCGAGGTCGGCGCGTCGCTCGATCAGGTCATCGCCTACGAACGAGGGCGCGCGCTGGCCGTCATCGACGACCGCACGGCGCGTGCGCGCGATCTGCACGACGGCATTCTGCAGTCACTGACCGGCGTGCGCCTCGAACTGCAGGCGCTGGCCGCCGGGCGCGAGCCGGTCGACGCCGCGCGCCTTCTGGTCCTCGAGCGGGCGCTGGCCGCCGAGCAGCGCGAGCTGCGACAGGTCATCGAGCCGCAACGCCGGCCGTCGCCGCCGGCGACGGCTGGAGACTCGCTCGCCGCGCGCCTCGAGGAGATCGGGCGGCGGATGACATCCGAGTGGCGCGCGCCCATTGCGATCCGCGTGTCGCCGCCGGAGCTGGTGACACCCGATCGCATCACGCACGCAGTCGCGCTGCTCACGCACGAGGCCATCGCCAACGCGCTCAAACACGCGCAGCCCTCGCGCGTGTCGGTCGACGTCAGAACGGACGGCACCACGCTCGTCGTCGAAGTCGCCGACGACGGGCGCGGGTTCCCGTTCCTGGGACGACGGACGCACGAGGAACTGGCGGCCTCGGGCACCGGCCCGGTGAGTCTTCGCGAACGCGTGGCCACGCTCGGCGGCCGGCTGGCGGTCGATTCGACGTCGACCGGTTCGCGCGTCGCCCTGACGGTTCCCCTCGAGGTGGCCCATGCCGGATAGTGTGATTCGCGTCGTCCTCGCCGACGACCACGCCATCGTCCTGCACGGTCTCGAGAGTCTGTTCCTCGCGCATCCCGGCTTCCGCGTGATGGCGTGCTGCCGGGACGGCTCTTCGACGCTCGAGGCGCTGCGCCGCGGTGGCGTCGACGTGCTCATCGTCGATCTGCGGATGCCCGGTCTGGGCGGCATCGACGTGCAGCGCGCGATTGTCGCCGAGCGGCTGCGGTGCCGGACGGTCGTACTGACGGCCGCGCACACCGACGCCGATATCGTCGAGCTGCTGCGGCTCGGGGCGCTCGGCATCGTGCTCAAGGACGCGTCGCCCGACACGTTGATCGATTGCGTGCGGCGCGTGCATCGTGGCGAGCGGGTGATGCCGCAGGCGCTGATCGATCGCGCGCGGCGCGAGCAGCTCCGGAAGGACACCCTGGGCGCACGGGCCTCCGGTCTCCTGACCACGCGCGAGCGAGACATCGTCCGTCTCGTGGCGCTCGGGCGCCGCAACAAGGCGGTGGCCGAAGCCCTGGCCATCTCCGAGGGCACGGTGAAGATCCACCTGCACAACATCTATCAGAAGCTGGAAGTTGACGGCCGGCTCGAACTGCTGCTGTGGGCCCAGGAGCAGGGACTGGCGGGCGAGTAGACCGCCGGGAGGCGAAGTCGTCAAGACTGGCGTCGCGTCGCCGATTACACTCACCGGGATGCGCAACCTGTTCGTGGCGGTCTCGTGCGGCACACTGGCCGCCGTGGTGGCCGGCGGCCTCGTATGGCCGCCGATCTGGTGGGCCCTCGTGGTCGTGGTGCCGCTCATCGCGACCGGCATCGTCGATCTGCTCCAGCCGCGTCAGGCGGTACGCCGCAACTTTCCGGTCATCGGGCACTTCCGCTACCTGCTCGAACTGATTCGACCCGAGATCAACCAGTACTTCGTCGAGAGCAATTCCGACGGGCGTCCCTTCAGCCGCAACGATCGGTCCGTCGTGTACCAGCGTGCGAAGGGCGAGCTCGACACGCTGCCCTTCGGCACGCAGCGCGACGTGTACGCGGTGGGCTACGAATGGATCAATCACTCGCTCGCACCGGTCGAACCCAGGCTCCGGCGCGCCCGCGTCATGGTCGGAAACGCCGCGTGTCGGCAGCCGTATTCGGCGTCGATCCTGAACGTCTCGGCCATGAGCTACGGATCGCTCAGCCGCAACGCGATCCTCGCGCTCAACGGCGGCGCCAAGGCCGGCGGCTTCGCGCACAACACCGGTGAAGGCGGCATCAGCCGGTATCACCTCGCGCCAGGTGGCGATCTCGTCTGGCAGATTGGCACCGGCTACTTCGGCTGCCGGACGGCCGACGGGCGTTTCAACCTGGACGAATTCGCGAAGCGGGCCACGCTGCCGGCCGTGAAGATGATCGAGATCAAGCTGTCGCAGGGCGCCAAGCCCGGGCACGGCGGCATCCTGCCGGCGGCCAAGCTGACGCCCGAGATCGTGGAGATTCGGGGCGTCACACCTGGACACGACGTCGTGTCGCCGCCCGCGCACAGTGCGTTCTCCACACCGCTCGGACTGCTGCGGTTCGTCGAACAGCTTCGCGACGGTTCGGGAGGCAAGCCGGTGGGCTTCAAACTCTGCGTGGGCAAGCGTCACGAGTTCCTCGGCATCGTCAAGGCCATGCTCGAGTCGGGCATCGTTCCTGACTTCATCACCGTCGATGGCGCCGAGGGGGGGACGGGCGCCGCGCCGCTCGAGTTCTCGGACTCCATCGGCACGCCACTGAACGAAGGGCTGTCGTTCGTGCACAACGCGCTGGTGGGTGTGGGACTGCGCGACCAGGTCCGCCTCGTCGCGTCCGGCAAGGTGAACACCGGATTCCAGATGGCGACCAAGGTGGCGCTTGGTGCGGACATCTGCAACGCCGCGCGCGCGATGATGTTCGCGCTCGGCTGCATCCAGGCGCTGCGCTGCAACTCCAACCACTGCCCGACGGGCATCGCCACGCAGGATCCCGCACTCGTCCGCGGTCTCCACGTCGGCGACAAGACCGCGCGCGTCACGCGCTATCACGCGGAAACGGTGAAGAGCTTCTTCGAGGTGCTCGGCGCCGCGGGCCTCCATGAACCCGGCGACCTCAAGCCGTGGTTCGTCATGCGCCGCGTGACGTCGGGCGAGGTGAAGAGCTATCACGAGATCTATCCGCCGGTGGAACCGGGCGCATTGATCGGCGGA
>CAZVHY010000108.1:4743-8002 GCA_964627115.1 uncultured Solibacteraceae bacterium
ACGGTCACGTGCCGCGATCCGACGCGCACGTCGTTCGTGGGATCGAGATCGACCCAGCCGTTGACGGGACAGAACACCGATACCCACGCATGTGACGCGTCGGCGCCGACCAGCCGTGGCAGGCCCGGCGGCGGATCGGTGAGCAGATAGCCGCTGACGTAACGCGCAGCCAGTCCCATGGCGCGGAAACAGGCGATCTGCAGGTGCGCGAAGTCCTGACAGACGCCGCGGCGCATCGCCAGCACCTTCGACACGAGCGTCGCCGGCGTCGTCGCGGCCGGATCGAACGCGAACTCGTGGTGGATGCGATGCATCAGCGCGAGCGCGCCGTCGACCAGAGGGCACGTGGCGGGAAAACTGGCGCGGGCGAACGCGGCGATATCTTCATCGGCCGCGGCCTGCGGCGAACCGAACGAGTACTCCGCGGCGAGCCGCGTCGTCGTGTCGGCGGGGTGAATCAGGCTGTCACGCACATGCTCCCAGGGCGGACTCATCCCGAGATCCGGCTGGACGTCCGACACCTCGACGACGCCGCTGCTGACGACGCGCAGTTCGTGATGCGGACGCGGCAGTTCGAACTGGTGGACGACGTTGCCGAAGTAATCGTGGCGCCTGACGAGCCCGACCGGTGACGGATCGACCGACAGCGCATACGTCCGGGTCGCCTGCCGTGCGACGGGCCGGGGCTCGAGCCAGGCGACGTGCCGCGACGTGGCGACGGCCGTCTGGTAGACGTAGCGTGTGTCGTGTTCGATGCGGTAGACAGGCATGCGGGCCGTCAGAGCGACGTGGCGTGCGCCGGTTCGTAGACGTGGCTGAAGTATCGCAGCGTCAGCGCGTCGGACAACTGCAGTGCCGCCTCTTCGGCCTGCGCCAGGAAGTCGGCGACCGACTCGTCGTGCGGGAAGAGATCGGCGGTCGCGTCGGTCGTAGTCCGGAGCCTCGACAGTCGATCGAGAACTGGCGCGAGGCCCCCGAGGCTGTCGGCCGACGGCAGCAGCGGCACGTGTTTCGCCAGCTTGCTCAACTGGAAGACCGCCGATCGCGGGTTGCGCGGATCGAACAGCAGCAGGTCAGCGGCCGGCAGCCACTCGGCGCGTCCCATGTACCGTGCCCGGTAGGTGATGATGCTGTCGGAAACATCGAGCAGCCACTCGAGCAGTCGCGGATGGCCGGCCAGCGCCGAGCGCTCGAGGGCCGAGACCGTCGTGGCGATGTAGAGCAGCCGCTCCAGGTGCCGGCCGAGACTCATGAAGCGCCAGCCGTCGTCGCGTGTCATGTGCGCCATCTCGAGGCCGCCGACCGCGACGAGCGAGAGGATCACCTCGTCGAGCCGATCCTGCGCGTCTGACAGTCCCTGCTGGCGCGCGACATCGTGACGCAGCACCTCGCGCAGCTGATTGAGCACACGCCAGTTGTCGGCCGACAGCCGATCGCGCACCGCGCCGGCCACGCGCACCGTCTGGTCGACGTTGAACGCGACGCTCTGGAGCGAACGTGCGTCGGTGAGGCCCTGGACGAGGCTGGCGGCAAGCGTTCGCGAGTCCCACGCGGGTTCCGCCTCGTTCTCGGGAATCGGCTCCAGCATGCCGTGACCGCGCAGGACCTCGATGATCGGGCTGCCATCGCCGGTCACCATCGGGTCGTCGTCGTGCAGGCGGGCGAGCGCGGCGCGCATCAGGCGTGCGGCGTTTTCGCTGCGCTCCGCGTAGCGGCCCATCCAGAAGAGGTGCTCGGCCGCGCGGCTCGAGACGAGCCGTTCGCTCCGTGTGATGTCGTGCACCGTGATGCGGCCGGGCAGCAGCGACTCGGGATCGACAGGACGATCCGACAGGACCCACGTGTCCTTGCTGCCGCCGCCGCCCTGGCCCGAGACGAGGCGCCGATCGACGCCCGCGATGCGCGACAACCCGCCGGGCATCACCATGTAGTCGCCCGCGCTCGTGGCCACGACGAACACGCGCATGAGCACGGCGCGCATGTCGAGACGACCGCCGTGCCAGATCGGTGCGTGCGACAGGGGGACGTACTCCTGCAGCACGTACCGCCGCGGCTCCATCTCGATGCGCGTGCGCCAGGCCGCGCGTTCCCGGGCGTCGATCGCAGGGCCGAGGACGGTCCGCGCCATCGTGCCTGGCGTGAGCGGCTTGACGACGCAGCTGTCCAGGCGATCGAGGACGGTGTCGAGGCCGTCGTCGCCGCCCCACCAGGCCTGCGGCGAGCCGACCTCGAGCGATTCCCCCAGCAGGCGTTGCGCGGCGCGATCCAGCGATGCCGGCAGCAGCGGCGACTCGAGGACGCCCGTGCCCGGCGCGTTCGCGACCAGGACGTGTCCCTCGCGCCAGGCCTGGATCAGACCAGCAACGCCGAGCGTCGAGTCCGTGCGCAACTCGAGCGGATCGCAGAAGTCGTCGTCGAGGCGCCGCAACATGGCGTGCACGCGACGCAGGCCGCCAACGGTCTTGAGGAACAGCCGTCCCTCTCGTGTCGTGAGGTCGGCACCTTCGGCGAGCGTGAATCCGAGGTAGCGCGCAAGATACGCGTGCTCGAAGTACGTCTCGCTGAACCGTCCCGGTGTCAGCAGCACGACGTGCGGGGCGTCGCCGTCGCGCGGTGCGGTTTCGACGAGCGTATCGCGAAGCGTCCGGAAGAACGGCGCGTGGCGCTCCACGTGCTGATCGCGGAACGCGTCGGCGAACAGGCTCGACAGGCTGAGCCGGTTCTCGAGTGCGTAGCCCGCGCCAGAGGGAGCCTGCGTGCGTGTTTCGATCACGCACCAGCGACCGTCGGGTGCTCGCGCCACGTCGAACGCGAGCACGTGCAGGAACCGTCCCGATGGCGGCCACGTGCCGTGACAGGGCCGGAGGAAGCCGCGGTGCGCGGTGATGGCGGCCGGCGGCACGATGCCCTCGCGCAGCAGGACCTGCGGGCCGTAGATGTCGGCGGCCATCGCCTCGAGCAGGCGTGCGCGCTGGCGGAGGCCGCGCTCGAGTGACGTCCACTCGTCGGTCGGCACGATGTGGGGCAGCAGGTCGAGCGACCACGCGCGCGAGGCTCCCGACGCGTGCACGTTGTACGTCACGCCGTTGTCGAGCAGCTGGCGCGCGATGCGGCGTTCGGCCAGCGCCAGCGCCTCAGGCGTCATCTGGCCCGTTCGCTCCGCGAACGCCGTCCAGTGACGTCGAAGCACGCCCGGCGATTCGTGCAGTTCGTCGTAGTGCCCCGACGGCGCGCGGCAGGCGACGAGCAACTCGGCCAG
>CAZVHY010000108.1:8102-10853 GCA_964627115.1 uncultured Solibacteraceae bacterium
CAGCCGCCGAGCGATCGGCCGAGCCACGTGTCGATGATGTCGAACGTGAGTGGCGCGTGGACGGGGATCGTCGGGTGCAGACAGGACGCCGGTTGCCACGCCCGGTAGCGCACGCCGGCGATGTACTCGCCGTTCTGTCCGGTCGATTGCAGGGGAAGGGGCCGGCCGTTGCATGTGATCGTGTAGCGATCGGGCGTCAGTCCCGAGGCCAGTACCTGCAGGCGTTCCACCGATGAGTCGACGTAACGGACCGTACCACCGGCTGCACCTTCTTCACCGAGCACGTGCCATGGCTCGAGCGCGTGCCTGAGCGCCACCTCGATGCCGCGGACGGCCACGTCGCCGAGCGCGGGAAACCTGAACTCCATGTGTGGCGCGAACCACGCCGGATCGAGTGCGATACCGGCCTGCGCCATGTCCGTGAGGACATCGTCGAAATCGAGCCCGACGAAGTACGGGAGCATGAAGCGATCGTGCAACTCGGTCCCCCAGCGGACGAGCGGCGCGGCGTACGGCTCACGCCAGAAACGCGTGACGAGTGAGCGGAGCAGCAGTTGCTGCACGAGGCTCATGCGGGCGTGCGGCGGCATTTCGAACGCGCGCAGTTCCACCAGTCCACGGCGACCCGACGGACCGTCGGGCGAATAGAGCTTGTCGATGCTGAACTCGGCGCGGTGCGTGTTGCCGGTCATGTCCGTCAGCAGGTGACGGAACACGCGATCGACCAGCCAGGGCGGCGCATCCTCGCGTTCGAGCTGCGCGAAGGCGATCGCGAGTTCGTAGACGTGGTCGTGACGCGCTTCGTCGATGCGCGGCGCCTGACTCGTCGGTCCGATGAACAGGCCGGAGAACAGATACGAGAGCGACGGGTGATTGTGCCAGTAGGCGACGAGACTGCGCAGCAGATCCGGCCGCCGCAGGAACGGGCTGTCGGCCGGCGTGTCACCGCCGAGTACGAAGTGATTACCGCCGCCCGTGCCGACGTGGCGCCCGTCGAGCATGAACTTTTCGGTCGACAGCCGCGTCTGGTGCGCTTCGTCGTACAGGATGCTCGTGTGCCGCGTCAGCTCGTCCCAGCTGCGCGCCGGCTGGATATTGACCTCGATGACGCCGGGGTCCGGCGTGATCTGGAAGTGCGGCAGACGCGGATCGGACGGCGGGGGATACCCTTCGAGCACCACCGGCAGATCGAGTTGTCGCGCGGTGGCTTCAATCGCGCTGACCAGGCGCAGGTAGTCCTCGAGCGCCGCAATCGGCGGCAGGAACACGTAGAGCACGCCGTTGCGCGCTTCGGTGCACAGCGTCGTGCGGACGATCGACGAGGCAGACTCGTGGACGGCCGGGACCACAGGTGCGCCTGGCGCGGCTGGTGCCGCGAGTCCCGCAGGTGCCGCGGATGCGGACGAAGCGTCCGGTTCGGCGGCACTGCCGGGCAACTGCATGCGTGGTGCGAGCGCGGCAGCCGGCGGCAGCGGTGGACGCGGTTCCATGGGATCGAATCCGCGCAGATACGGATAGTCCGCCTCGCTCACCCACGGCAGCGAATCGACCGGCAGCCGATAGCCCATCGGCGAATCGCCGGGAATCAGGAACAGATGTTCGGCGCGCAGGAACCACGGGCTCGTTCGCCATGCGCCCGATCCGTCGGCCGCGGGTGCCAGCGGCAACGCGTGGCCGACGACGTGTGAAAGGCCCTGGCCGAAGATGCGGCGCAGCCGGTCGCGCTCGAGCGGGTCATCGAGCTTTGCGTCGAGCGGATCGACGTTGGCGGGCAGCCGCCGCTCGCGCCACAGGTAGTACCAGACGTCTTCGTAGCCGGCCTGCACGTACGCGTCGGTGACGCCGAGCACGGACGCCAGTGTGCGCGCGAAACGTTCGGACTCGAACGCGCCGAAGCCGTAGTTGCGCCGTTCATCGGCGAAGAGGGCCGGATCGTGCCATGCCGGTTCGCCGTCGCGCCGCCAGTAGCAGCCGAGGGCCCAGCGCGGCAGCTGCTCACCGGGATACCACTTGCCCTGGCCGACGTGCACGAAGCCGGACGCGCCGAAGTGCTGCCGCAGCCGCCACAGCAGATCCGCCGACAGCGCGCGTTTCGTCGGCCCGAGTGCGTCGGTGTTCCACTCGGCGCCGTTGCGATCGGTGGCCGAGACGAACGTCGGTTCGCCGCCCATCGTCAGTCGCACGTCGAGCCGTGCGAGCTCGTCGTCGATCCGATGGCCGAGTGCGTCGATGGCCTCCCACTGCTCGTCGCTGTACGGCCTGGTGACCCGAGGCGATTCGTGGATGCGGTGCACCGCCATCGTGTGCGAGAAGGCGACCTCGCATTCGTCGACGGCACCCGTGACCGGCGCCGCGCTGGCGGGTTCGGGCGTACACGACAGCGGAATGTGCCCCTCACCGGCCAGCAGGCCCGAAGTGGGATCGAGGCCGATCCAGCCGGCGCCCGGCAGATACACCTCGCACCACGCGTGCAGGTCGGTGAAGTCGGCTGCCGGTCCCGCCGGACCGTCGACCGGCGTCACGTCCGGTACGAGCTGGATGAGATATCCCGACACGAAGCGCGCGGCCAGTCCGAGGTGCCGCAGCACCTGGACGAGCAGCCACGTCGAGTCGCGACACGATCCGGTGCCGCGCTCGAGTGTCTCTTCCTTCGTCTGCACACCGGGGTCGAGCCGGATGACGTAGCCGATGTCCTGCTGCACGCGCCGGTTCAGCTCGACGAGCATGTCGATGGTGCGTTCCGGGAGATCG
>CAZVHY010000109.1:0-5785 GCA_964627115.1 uncultured Solibacteraceae bacterium
GCAGCCCGTCCTTCGCGAAGTGGCTCAGGTGCCGTGCCATGTCGGCCGGTTCGAGATCGAAGCCCGTCGGCGACAGCGGATTCGGCAACCCGGCGTTCGGATAGCAGGAGATCGCCGCAGTCGACTTCGCGGCAAGTTCCTCGAGGAACGGGTACATCAGGTCAGGGCCGAGCGAGCAATTGAGCCCGACCGACAGCGGATTCACGTGCGCGACGGCCGTCCAGAACGCTTCGACCGTTTGCGCCGAGATCATCGTCTCGCCGCCGCGGCCGACCGCGGCCGAAATCATGATCGGCAGCCGCACGCCGTCCTGGGCGAAGACGTCCTGAATCGCCACGAGCGCGGCCTTCGCGTTCAGCGAGTCGAAGATCGTCTCGACGAGCAGCAGATCGGATCCGCCGGCGATGAGCGCACGGACCTGCTCGGCGTACGCGGTTCGCACCTGATCGAACGTGACGACACGGAAGCCCGGATCGTCGGCGTCGGGCGAGTTCGACAGCGAGACGGTCAGCGGACCGATGGCGCCAGCCACGAACCGGCGGCGGCCCGTGGCGTCGGCCACACGATCGGCCCACTCGCGGCACTGCTTTGCCGACTGTTCGTTGATCTCCCACGCGAGTCCCTGCAGGAACGGGTCTTCGATGATGCGCTGGTAGAACTCGGGATTCTTGCGACCGCCGTGCTCGCGCGGATCGTCGACGAAGAACTCGCTCTGGCTGATCGTCGTGGCGCCGAACGTGTTGGTCTCGATGATGTCGGCGCCCGCTTCGAGGAACCGGCGATGGATATCGCAGATCATCGCCGGCTGCGTCAGCGAGAAGATGTCGCCGTTGTTGAGCAGGTCCTTCGGCGCGTCGCGGAATCGTTCGCCGCGGATGTCGGCCTCCGTCATGCCGTACGTGCGGATGGTCGTGCCCATCGCGCCGTCGATGATCGCGATGCGCCTCGAGAGCACCTCCTCGATCGGGTGCCGGGACGTCGTCGTGGGTGTCGTTGCGGTAGTCACTTCTTCCTCTTTCGGGCCGTCGCGCGGGCCTTCGGCTTGCGGCCGGTCGCCAGGACGACGGCAAAGGGATCGCCGGATCGGCGCGCGCCGATGCTCGTACGGATGTCGGTGAAGCCGGCGTCCGCGAGCAGGTGACGCAACGTGGACTCACTGAAGCCGAGCGTGTGGTCGCCGAGCTTCTCGCGCACCCACGCCTCCTCGTGTTCGCGCAACTCGAGGATGAGCACGCGCCCGCCGGGCACGAGGATGCGGGCCGCTTCGCCAAGCGCACGCGCCGGCTCGATCGCGTGGTGCAGCGCCTGCGAGAACAGCGCGAGATCCGCGCTCGCGGTCGGCAGCGGCAGCTTCTCGAGCTCACCGCGTTTCCACGAGATGTTGGTCGCACGACGACGCTGCGCCAGCGCCCGCGCGCGGGCGAGCACCGCCGTGGATCGATCGATGCCGACGACGCTCTCGGCCCAGCGTGAGGCCTCGACCGTCAGATACCCTTCGCCGCAGCCGAGATCGGCGACGCGCAGCGACGGCAGCAGCAGTCCGAGGGCGCGCGACCACGCGGCCCAGCTCCGCCCCGGCACGAGCTGTCGATTGTCGCGCCCATCGGCCGTGTGCTCGAGGAAACTCTCCTTGCGCAGGCGCAACACCTCCTGCAGCCGCGCATTGTCAGCGTTCACGGCCGGGTCGTCGGCTTGGGCGAACTGCTCCATCAGCGCGTCCCAGATCGGCCCGAGCCCGCGCTCCCGGAAGTCGGCCAGACGGTGGTACGTGAACCCGCCGGCCTTTTCCTCGTCGATGAACCCTGCGTCCTTGAGCAGCTTGAGATGCCGCGACACGCCGGACTGGGCCAGGCCCAGCACGGCCGTGAGCTCGCTCACGTTGAGCCGTTCGAGGCTCAGGAGCCGCAGCAGGCGGAGACGGGCCTCGTCTCCGAGCAGGCGATAGCAGGTGGATGCGTCTCGCACATCTATGAATCTACATTCATTGATGAGATAGACGCAAGTTTGCCGTTGACACTGCCGCGAGCGCCGGCCGATAGTCGTCACCATGCATGCGAACACACCGTCATCGCCGTCAGGGAGTGCCGAACACATCGGCCCGGGCATCATTCGAGAAGCACACCTGCAGGACGTCGTCTTTCCGGGTCAGTCGAACCACTACGGGACGCTGTTCGGCGGCGAGGCGCTCGCGCTGATGGACAAGACCGCGTTCATCGCCGCCTCGCGCTACACGCGCCGCACCGTCGTCACGGCCCGCAGCGAGCGCATCGATTTCCATGTGGCCGTGCGCCAGGGACAACTCGTCGAGACCACGGGCCGGATCACGGCCGTGGGACGCACGTCGGTCACCGTCGACGTCGATCTCATCGCCGAGGACTTTCTCACCGGGGCGCGGCAGCTCGCCACGCGCGGGCGTTTCGTGCTGGTGGCGCTCGATGAGCACGGCACACCAACGCCGGTCCCGCCGCTGACCGAACCTGCCGCTGGAACGGAGGCGTCACGATGAGCCTGCATGCGACGTGTCTGGGATTTCCGAGAATCGGTCGTCAGCGTGAACTGAAGAAGGCGCTCGAGGCGTTCTGGGCGGGCAGGCAGTCGGCCGACGACCTTCGCGCGGTGGCCGCTGGTCTCCGTCGCACGAACTGGGAGGTGATGCGTTCGGCTGGGCTGACGTCGGTGCCGGTCAACGACTTCTCGCTCTACGATCACGTGCTCGACGCGGCCGTCATGTTCGGTGTGGTTCCGCCACGCTTTGCCGCGATTACCGATCCGCTCGCGCGTTACTTCGCCATGGCGCGCGGCCGTCAGGATCGCGCGGCGGGCGTCGACATTCCCGCACTGGAAATGACGAAGTGGTTCGACACCAACTACCACTACATCGTCCCTGAGCTCGAACCGGAGCAGACGTTCCGGCTCGATGCGTCGAAAATCCTGCAGGAGGTTGACGACGCGCGTCAGATCGGACTCGATCCGCACCCGGTGATCCCGGGTCCCGTCACCTTCCTCCGGCTCTCGAAGATGGCGCAGGCGGACGACGACCGAACGCCGATCGATCTGCTGCCACGCCTGCTGCCCGTGTACGGCGAACTGCTGGCCGCACTGGCCGCACACGGCGTGTCGTGGGCACAGATCGATGAGCCGTGCCTGGTGACGGATCTGGATCCGGGCGCGCGAGCGGCGTACGAACAGGCGTTCTCGGCACTCGCCGGCATCGTCGCGCGGCCTCGCCTGTTGCTCACCACCTACTTCGGCGCCCTCGGCGACAACCTCGCACTCGCGATCGCCTCGGGCTTCGACGGTCTGCACATCGATGGTGTCCGCGCGCCGGAACAACTCGACGCCGTCCTCGAAGCGCTGCCCTCTGGACGCGTGTTGTCGCTCGGCCTCGTGGATGGTCGGAACATCTGGCGCACGGATCTCGACGCCGCTTCGGCCCTCCTCCAGCGCGCCATCCGCGCCCGCGGCGCCGACCTCGTCTGGTCGTCGTCCTCGTGTTCGCTGCTCCACGTGCCCGTCGACCTCGTGCAGGAAACGAAACTCGATGATGAGCTGCGCTCGTGGCTCGCGTTCGCGCACCAGAAGCTCGACGAGATCGTGGCGCTTGCAGACACGAGCGCGAGCGCCCCGGCCGCTGCCGCGCTCATCGACGAGACGCGCGTGGCACTCGCCGCCCGCCGCTCGTCAGTGCGGACGTCCACGCCAGCCGTCCGTCAGCGCCTGGCGGCACTCGCCTCCGAGACCGTGAATCGCGATCGGCCGTTTGCCGGGCGATCGCCGCTGCAGGCCGAGCGCCTGAAGTTGCCGGCGTTTCCGACCACGACCATCGGATCGTTCCCGCAGACCACGGCCGTTCGCGAAGCGCGCGCCGCGTGGCGGGCCGGCCGGCTGTCGGACGACGCGTATCGCGAGTTCCTGGAACGGGAGACGCGCGCGTGCATCGAGCGACAGGAGGCCATTGGACTCGACGTGCTCGTGCACGGCGAGTTCGAACGCACCGACATGGTCGAGTACTTCGGCGAACAGCTCGACGGGTTCGCGTTCACGCAGCACGGCTGGGTCCAGAGCTACGGATCGCGTTGTGTCAAACCACCCGTCCTCTACGGCGATGTGGCGCGCCCGCGTCCGATGACGGTGGCGTGGGCCACGTTCGCGCAGTCGCTCACGTCCCGTCCGATGAAGGGCATGCTCACCGGACCGGTGACCATCCTGCAGTGGTCGTTCGTGCGCGACGATCAGCCGAGGCGCGACACGTGTCTGCAGATCGCCCTGGCCCTGCGCGATGAGGTGCTGGACCTCGAGGCCGCCGGCATCCCGATCGTTCAGGTGGACGAGCCCGCCATCCGCGAGGGACTTCCACTGCGGCACGCCGATCGCCAGGCGTACCTCGACTGGGCGGTGCGCGCGTTCCGCGTCGCCACGGCACGTGTCGCAGCCGGGACGCAGATCCACACGCACATGTGTTACGCCGAATTCGGCGACATCCTGGCGGCGGTCGCCGCGCTGGATGCCGACGTCATCTCGGTCGAAACGTCGCGGTCGCGCATGGAGCTGCTGTCGGATTTCGTGGATTTCGCGTATCCCAACGCCATCGGGCCCGGCGTCTACGACATCCACGCGCCGAGGGTGCCGACCGTCGACGAGATGGTCGACCTGCTGCAGCGCGCGACCGCCGTGCTGCCGGCCGATCGGCTCTGGGTGAATCCCGACTGTGGCCTGAAGACGCGCGGCTGGCCCGAGGTCGAGGCGGCGCTGCACAACATGGTCGCCGCGGCGGCCGAGATGCGTCGTACTACGGCCGCTTCACCATCCAGCGGCGGCGCTTGAAGGCGACGCGATCGAGCCAGGCGATCGGCCAGTACGGCCGGGGGCTGAGCGCGCGGGCGGCCGCATTGGTCGCGTGCGCCCCATCGATCAGCAGTGGCGACGGCTTCTTGTAGGTGCCGAACACGATGTCGGCCAGTGGGATACCGAAGAACCCGGCGACATTCAGATTGCAGCGGTAGTTCGCATGGTGCGCCTGGTGGAAGCCGTAGAACCATCGCCAGAACCGGCCCGTCCACCGCCGTTCGAGCCGCGGCCGCCAGAAGGCCTCGTACGGCTCATGGTGCACTGCGTGCATGGTCTCGTAGAGGAAGTGCGCGAGGGCAATCGACGTGTAGCCGCTGATGAGAATCGGAATCCACGGGAACGAGAACGCGATCGACGCGAAGAATGGCGTGAAGAACGCGAAGAACGGGATGAGCGCCCACCACGGAAAGGTCGATTGATCGTCGTGTTCGTGATCCGTGATCGGATACGCGCTCGTGACCGTTCCATCGTCGTCGAAACGGATGGACGTCAGCTTGTGGTGCGTCAGGTGGCTGGTGCACAGGCTGCGGAGGAATCGAACCGTCTCGAGGTGCAGCAGATAGCGATGAAAGAAGTACTCGCCGAAGCAGAGCACCAGGCTGCAGACCAGGCCGGTGACGAGCATCGCGCTCCATCCCGCAGCGACGTGTTGATCCCACGTCGGCCCGAATGCGTAGCGGATGAACGCCAGCAGCAGTATCAACTGCGCGGCAACGAACAGACCGAAGTACAGCGGAGCCAGGCGACTCGCCGCTCGATTCTCGTACGACAGGAAGTTGAGCGTTCGGAAATTCGAGCGCGGGCGCGGCGACACGTCTGACTCCCCGTCTGGCGCAGATGCGCCGTGAAGGAGCTTCCCGGAGGGAGACCGTCGCGCCCCCACGGGTTGACGGATCGCCAGACAGACAAAAGGACTCGAAACGGCACGGACGTGCCG
>CAZVHY010000109.1:5885-10817 GCA_964627115.1 uncultured Solibacteraceae bacterium
CGGGTTGACGGATCGCCAGACAGACAAAAGGACTCGAAACGGCACGGACGTGCCGTCTCTGGAGACCCTCCCGCGAGGCGTCCATCAGGAACCGTCGGCAGCTCAGGCCGACGGGTGCGGGCAGGTCTTCGGACTCACGAGCGCGTCGGCCTCGTGGCCGACACCTACTGACCGTCGCTTCCCAGTCCTCAGCGGACCAGTGCTCTTGACAGCGTTCGTTCTCGATTACCGCTGCGGGGCAGTCCCAGATTCACACTGGGTTCCCTATTAAGTCCGGCAGGTTCCGGACGCCAACACGACACTGACTATTGCGTCAGGCCGATGTCCTGTCAAGCAAAGACCGACAGAGAGCTCCGTGCGCGTCCCTACTCGGTGTACGGATCGATCGTCTCGATCGATCCGTCGGGACGATGCGTGAGCGGGGTCACCTTGATGTTGCGCAGGTGCGTCTGGCCGCCCGACACCTGGGTGTCGTGGTAGAAGAGGTACCACTGCCCGCCGACCTCGACGATCGAGTGGTGGTTCGTCCAGCCCAGCACCGGTTCGAGCACGCGGCCGCGATAGGTGAACGGCCCGTACGGCGACGACCCGGTCGCGTACACGATGTAGTGCGTGTCGCCCGTCGAGTACGAGAGATAGTACGTGCCGTTGTGCTTGTGCAGCCACGCGGCCTCGAAGAAACGGCGGCTGTTGTCGCCGGCCGTGATCGGCGCGCCGTTCTCGTCGAGAACGACCACGTCTTTCGGCGCTTCCGCGAAGCTCACCATGTCGTTGGCCATGCGCGCCACTTTCGGCGCGAGCGCCGGCTGATCGTCGGCCGGATAGACGTCATCAGGCTGATACGTACCGCTCGCCCATCGCTGCAACTGACCGCCCCAGATGCCACCGAAGTACATGAAGTACTGGCCGTCGTCGTCCTTGAAGACGGCGGGGTCCATGCTGAAGCTGCCCGCGATCGGCTGCGGCTCGGCCTTGAACGGCCCGGCCGGGTTGTCGCTGGTCGCGACGCCGATGCGGAAGACGTCCTGCTTGTCCTTGGCCGGGAAATAGAAATAGTAGCGGCCGTCCTTCTCCGCCGCGTCCGGCGCCCACATCTGGCGGCCGGCCCACGGCACGTCCGCGATGTCGAGCACCACGCCGTGATCGGTCACCTCGCCGCCGATGGCCGGCATCGAGAACACGTGATAGTCGCGCATCGCGAAGTGGCTGCCGAGATCGTCGGCCGGCACGCCCGCTTCGAAGTCGTGCGACGGATAGACGTAGATGCGTCCGTTGAACACGTGCGCCGACGGATCGGCCGTGAAGACGTGGCTGACGAGCGGCGGTGTGAGGAACCGCGACGCATCGGCCGGCCCCGGCGGTTCGGCTGGCGGCGTCTGCTCTCTGCCGCATCCGACCGCGAGCGATAACACAACCGCAACAGCAACGACGTGCGTCAGGCCAGATCGATCCACAGATGGACTCCTTGTAAGCGCCAGCGAAGCGATAGTGTGCGCGAGAGGGCGGCCGGCCCGCAACCGATCCATAATCCGCACGACATCCGAGAGGTTTCATGATTCCCCAGTTCGTGCTCGTTGCCGTTCTGTGCCTTGGCGCGGTGGCCCAGGCCTTTGCACAATCGGTCATCACCACCCGCCCGGACGACCCGGCCGCGGTGTATCTCACGCGCGAGGCGTTCGGCGTCGCCGGTGACGGCGTCGCTGACGACAGCGCCGGTCTGCAGGCAGCCATCGACAAAGCTGCCGGCCCGGGTGGCGGCGTCGTGTTCGTACCGTCGGGCCACTACCGCATCAGTCGCACGATCTATATCTGGCGGGCCGTTCGACTGGTCGGCTACGGCGACACGCGACCAGCGCTCGTGCTCGGCGCGAACACGCCCGGCTACCAGCAGGGTGTCGGCCTGATGGTGATGGTGTCGGGTGGCGGGCCTGCGGGTGCTGGCGGACGCGGCGTGCCGTTTCCGGCGCTGGGTCAGGTGCCACCGAACACGAACGTGCTCGACGCGAACCACGGCACGTTCTACCCGGGCATGAACAACATCGACTTCGAGATTGGCGAGGGCAACCCGGCAGCCGTCGCCATCCGCTTCCACGCGGCGCAGCACGCCGTGCTGCGGCACATGCACTTCCGCATCGGCTCGGGTCTCGCGGGCATCATGCAGGCAGCCAACCTCGTCGAAGACCTGCGCTTCTCGGGCGGACGCTACGGCATCCTCACCGAGAACACGAAGCCATACTGGCAGTTCACGATTGTCGACTCGACGTTCGAGGGCCAGCGCGACGCGGCCATCCGCGAACACAACGCGATGCTCACCGTCGTCCGCACGACGTTCCGCGACGTGCCGGTCGGGATCGAGATCAACGACCAGTACTCCGACCAGGTCTGGATTCACGAGAGCCGGTTCGAACGCGTGTCTCGCGCGGCCGTGCTCATCAGCAACGAACGCAACCCGCAGACACAGATCGGCGCGCAGGACGTCGTGTGCACCGGGGTGCCGGTGTTTGCGCTGTGGCGCGACAGCGGTCGCACGCAGGCAGGGCCTGCGGCCAACTACCGCGTGCAGCAGTTCAACTACGGCGTGTTCCTGCCGTCCGACGGCACGACGGGCCGCTTCGACACGCGCTTCGATGCCACGGCCCTCACCGCACTGCCCGCGCCGCTGCCGCCCGCGATCCGGCCGCTGCCGCCATCTACGGAGTGGGTGAACGTGCGCACGCTCGGCGTCACGGGTGACGGCGAGACGGACGACACGGCCGCCCTGAAGAAGGCGGCTGTGTCAAACCGCGCGCTCTACTTCCCCATCGGCCACTACATCATCCGCGACACGATCGCGCTCGGGCCGAACACGCACGTCATCGGGCTCCATCCCGGCCTCACGCAGCTCAACCTGCCCGACAACACGCCCGGCTTCGTCGGCGTCGGCGCGCCGAAGGCGATGCTGCAGTCGCCGCAGGGCGGCACGAACATCGTGAGCTCGATCGGGCTGTACACCGGCAACGTGAACCCGCGCGCGTTCAATCTGCTGTGGATGGCCGGCGAAACCTCACTGGTCGACGGCGTGCAGATTCACGGCGGCGCCGGCAACTTCCAGACAGCGGCCGTGCGCGCGGCCTTCTACGGTGGACGCGGCGCCGGCCCCGGTGGCGGCGGTCCCGCGGCCGGCGGACCGCCGCAGCTGCCGCCGCGCAACGGCGCGCAGTATCCGAGCATCTGGGTGACACGTGGCGGAGGCGGCACGTTCTCGGGCGTGTGGACGCCGTACGAACGCTCGCAGGGCGGCTTCTACGTCTCGGACACGACCACGCCGGGACGCGTGTACGAGATGTCGGCCGAACATCACCTCTTCAACGAGATCAAACTCGAGCGCGTCGAGAACTGGACGTTCCTCGCGCCGCAGACCGAAGAGGAAGCCTCGTCGAGCCCGGAGGCCGTGGGCGTCGAGATCATCGACTCGAAGAACATCCTGATCGCCAACTTCAAGGCGTACCGCGTCACGCGCAGCATCCAGCCGCACCCGGCGGCGATGCGGGTCTACAACTCGTCGGACATCCGCATCCGCAACATCCGCGTCAACTCGGAGCATGGCTACGGCATCATCGACGCCAACGGCCAGGGCACGTTCCTGCGCGTGGGCAAGTTCCCGTACGACAACGCCATCCAACTCGTCACGCACGGCATCGACGTGCGCGAACGCGACTTCGCGGTGTTCGACATCGTTGCGTCGCCACCAGCGCCGCGACGTGCCGACGCCTCGGCCGTCGTCGCGCCCGGTGCCGCGGTCGAGAAAATTGCCGGCGGCTTCTTCGCCGTCAGCGGCGCGACGGTCGACGCATCCGGCACGCTCTACTTCGTCGACAAACACCAGCACCGCATCTACGCGTGGTCGGCCGGCCGCGGGCTCTCGATCGTCCGCCACGATCCGCTCGATCCCGTGAGCCTCGCCGTCGATCGCTCCGGTGCGCTCCTCGTTGTCTCGTCGTCCGGCCCCGAGAGCACGGTCTATTCGTTCAAGCCAGGTTCCCCCGTCGACGAGATCACCGTGCTCACGCCCCAACCTGCGGCGGCGCGCACCGACGCCGCATTCGTCCTGCCCACCAACGTCTGGACCGACGGTCAGTTTGCCGATCAGTTGAATCCAGACACGCTGCGCTACACGACGCTCGCCGAGATGTTCGCGCGCGAAGTGGGCACGCCGCAGGCGCGCATGTACGTCTCGCCGGACGGCAGCCTGATCCTGCCGGCGTTCCGCGTCTTCCAGCAGGGCCCTGGCGGCAACTATCCGGGCATGGATCCCACCGGCTGGCGCTGGTCGCACACGCTGAACGCGTACGGGTTGTACGCGGCTCGTCCCGGTCAGCGCGTGTACGTGGTCAGCAGCGCGGAGAATCGCACGTACAGCGCGACGATGAACGCCGACGGCACGCTTGGGAACCTGACGGCGTTCGCCGAACGCGGCGGTGAGAGTGTTGCCGCTGACGCGGCGGGCAACGTCTACGTCACCAACGGACAGGTCTTCGTCTACAACCCGTCTGGCGAGCCCATCGCGCAGATCGACGTCCCCGAGCGGCCGATCCAGGTGCTGTTCGGCGGGCCGGATCGACAGACGCTGTTCATCCTCACGCAGCAGGCGGTGTACTCGGTAGCGACAAAGAACGCGGGCGAGACGCGGTAGGAAGCCTGGAAGCTGGGGAGCGTGGAAGCTTGGACGATGAAGAAGATCGGGTTTCTCTCATTCGGACACTGGACGCCGACGCCGCAGTCGCAGACGCGGTCGGCGGCGGATGCGCTGCTTCAGTCGATCGACCTCGCGGTCGCGGCCGAAGAGTTCGGCGCCGATGGCGCGTACTTCCGCGTGCACCACTTCGCGCGTCAGCTCGCATCACCGTTTCCGCTGCTGGCGGCCATTGGCGCGAAGACGACCCGCATCGAGAT
>CAZVHY010000110.1:0-1114 GCA_964627115.1 uncultured Solibacteraceae bacterium
GTGGCATCGTCGGCATCCTCCCGCGTGGTGTCGAGCACTTCGCGGATGCGATCGAGTCCGGCAAACGCCTCGCTGATCTGCGTGCCGATCGATGCGATCGACACGATTGGCGCGGCCATCAGGCCGGTGAACAGGATGTAGGCGAACAGATCGCCGAGCGTCATCGTACCGGCTTCGATGGCGCGCCCGCCCATCAGAATCATGACGATGCCGATGGCGCCGATGACGACGCTGGAGAAAGCCGTGGTGGCCGAGACGCCGGTCATCGACTTCGCGACGTTGCGGAAAAGGCCGTGCGCCCCCTTCGTGAAGACCAGATCCTCGCGGCGTTCAGCCGTGTACGTCTTGATGACGCGTACGCCGCCAATCGCCTGAGTGAGACGGCCGGTGAGTTCGGCCGAGAGCCGGCCGCGCTCCCGGAACAGCGGCCGCAACGTGCGGAACGCGTAACTCATCGCGCCGCCGAACGCGGCAAGGACGATGAGTGTGACCACCGTCAGCTGCCAGTTGATGTAGAGCAGCGCAGCCAGGGCGATGACGGCCGTCACCATGCCGCCCAGCAGTTGCACGAGGCCGGTGCCGACGAGGTTCCGGATGCCCTCGGCGTCGCTCATCACGCGCGAGACCAGGACACCGGTCTGCGTCGTGTCGAAGTAGCGGACCGGCAGGCGCATCACGTGCTCCTCCACGCGGCGCCGCATGTCGGTGATGGCCTTCTGCGCGGCCACGCCGAGCACCTGCGACAGGCCGAACGACGAGAGCGCCTGCACGAGCGTTGCCGCGCCGGCAATCCAGGCGAGCGTGCCGAGCAGTTCCATCCGCCCCTTCTCGATCACCTCGTCGATGAAGAACTTCGACATCGCGGGCAGCACCATGCCCGCCAGGCGGCTGACGAGCATCAGCACCAAACCCAGCGTGAGCCGGCCGCGGCGCGCCCAGATGAGGGCACGGGCCTCCTGCCAGGCCGCCGACCATCGGACTTTCCGTTTGCCCTGGGGAGCGTCGGCCGGAGGAGCCGGCGCCGTGGTCCGTCCCGTCCGTTGTGCGCGTTCTGAAGAGATACCGGGATGCGTACGCAAATCCCTTCAAGGATACATGGGAGGCTGGGAGGCTG
>CAZVHY010000110.1:1214-5135 GCA_964627115.1 uncultured Solibacteraceae bacterium
TGGGAGGCTGGGAGGCTGCAGGCTGGGAGGAGGCTGGAAGGCTGGGAGGCCAGAAGGCCGGGAGGCGACGGGCGCACGGCAGCAGGGCTGCGCGGTGGCGAAACTCCGCTATGCTGAACGTGCTGCCGCGACCAGTGCCGTGACCGTCCCAGACGTCCCCGCGCCTCCGTCCCCACCCGCCTCGCCTCCACCGGCGCCATCGCCAGCGGACTGGGTCGATCTGCCGGACGAGGCGCTGCTCAACCTGCGGTTCAACCAGCTCGGCCTCACCATCGAGGGCAGCTGGCTCGAAGCGCGGATCGACACGCTCAAGGAAGAACTCGCGGCGCGCGGTCTCGGCTTCCAGCCGCACTTCTGGCTCTCGGCGGAGTGGTTCACGCCCGACGGCGTGCCCGGCATTGCCATCCCGTTCTACCTTGCCCATCCGCGCCTGATGCGGCTCGAGAAGGCGCAGATGCTCGAAGTGGAGGGCGGCGACGTCGAGTGGTGCATGCAGATTCTGCGGCACGAGGCGGGTCACGCCATCGACAACGCGTACGATCTGCGCCGGCGGCGCAAACGGGTGAAGCTCTTCGGCAAGCCGAGCGAGCCCTACCCCGACTTCTACCTCCCGCGCCCCTATTCGAAGAGTTTCGTCCTGCACCTCGATTCCTGGTATTCGCAGAGCCACCCCGACGAGGACTTCGCCGAGACGTTTGCCGTGTGGCTGACGCCCGACAGCGACTGGCGCACGCGGTACGCCGACTGGCCGGCGCTGCGCAAGCTCGAATACATGGACGAACTGATGCGCGGCCTCGCGCACACGCGGCCGGTCGTCCGATCGCGCCGCCAACTGGAACCACTCGATCGCCTCCGCACGACGCTCGGCCGCCACTACGCGAAGAAGCGCGAGCACTACGGCCTGGCGTATCCGGACTTCTACGATCGCGACCTGCGTCGTCTGTTCTCGGACGCCGAGGAGTACCGCACGCAGAAGAAGGCGTCGAAGTTCATGCAGGCGGTGCGCAAGGACGTACGCCGGCTGGTGGCGGAGTGGACCGGCGCGTATCAGTACACGATCGACCGCGTGCTCGCAGACATGATCGCCCGCGCCGACGAGTTGAATCTCCGGCTCAAAGAACCCGAAGACCTGAGCAAGATCGATTTCACCGTGCTCGTCACGGTGCAGACGATGAACTACCTGCACTCGGGACGGCACCGCGTGGCGTTGTAAGGGCGACGCAGCGTCGCCCCTACGGCCACCTGCCCTACTTCAATTTCCGGTGCAATTCCACCGGCGACCGCGTGTGCCGGCGCACGCGCAGGTTGATCATCTCGACCATCACCGAGAAGCCCATCGCGAAGTAGATGTAGCCCTTGGAGATGTGCTGGCCGAGCCCGTCGGCCACCAGCGACACGCCGATGAGCAGCAGGAACGACAACGCGAGAATCTTCAGCGTCGGATGCTCGTCGACCACGGCGCTGATCGACTCGGCGGCCACGAGCATGACGAGCACGGCGAGCACGACCGCGGTCATCATCACCCACAGCTCGTTCGCCATCCCCACGGCCGTGATGACCGAGTCGAGCGAGAACACCAGATCGAGCAGCATCACCTGCCCGATGACACTGGCAAACGACGCCGCCGCGCGCGCGGTGCCGTGCGTCGGGCCCTCGAGCTTCTCGTGGATCTCGTAGGTCGCCTTCGCCAGCAGGAACAAGCCGCCGCCGAGCAGGATCAGATCCCGTCCGGAGAACCCGCGGTCCCAGAACTCGAAGAGCGGCGTGGTCAGGCGCGCAATCCAGACGATGGCCGACAGCAGGAGGAGGCGCATGATCATGGCGGCCATCAGGCCGATGCGGCGCGCACGTTTCTGCTGCTCGGGCGGGAGCTTGCTCGCGAGGATGGAGATGAAGATGACGTTGTCGACGCCAAGCACGATTTCGAGAACCGTGAGCGTCGCCAGGGCGATGATCGACTCGGTCATTCGGGGCAGCCTCGGTGCGGCAGACTTCGCGCGCGCCGATCAGCTTACCGCGACACGACGCCCTCGTAACCGGGGCAGGCGATGACGGGCAGGCGCGGGTACCGGGGCCAGGTGGCATCCCGATCGGCCAGCCCGCACCGGACGAACGTACTGCCGCGATCGCTGGTGACGATCCGGACGTGCCGGCACGTCTCGCACAGTCCCGGCGGCGGAGCCGGTTGCCGTGGTGGTCTGGAATCGTTCATCATGGCGCCATGTTCACGTCCGAAGCCACCACCCGCGGGGTCCGCGTTGCCGTGGTCGCAGAATTCTCCCGGGCGCGTTCGCGCGTGGAGGAGAAACAGTGGTTCTTCCTCTACACCATCACCATCACGAATCACGGCGCGGACACGGTCCAGCTGATCTCGCGGCACTGGATCATCACCGATGCCGCCGGTCACGTGGAAGAGGTGAAGGGCGCCGGTGTCGTGGGTGAACAGCCCGTCCTGGCGCCGAACGAGTCGTTCACCTACACCAGCGGCTGCCCGCTCGGCACGTCGTTCGGCATGATGGAGGGCACCTATCAGATGGTGACACCGTCGGGCGACGCGTTCGACGCGAAAATTGCGCCGTTCACGCTGAGTGAACCGTACACCGTGCACTAAGGGCCAGGCGGCAAGGCGACGAGGCCGCACGGCGGCGTGTAAACCTTTCCCTTGCGGCAGAAGTAAGATGCTAAGCCGCTCGTGACGCAGCCTTCCGCCGATCCTTCAACCGAACCAGGCGACCAGCCCCGGTCCTGGACGGCCCGCGTGGCCGGTGCGCTGGCGCATCGCAATTACCGCATCCTCTGGTTCGCGGCCCTCGGTTCCACCATCGGCACCTGGATGCAGAAGTACGCCCAGGGCCTGCTCGTCTACGACCTGACGAAGTCGACGTTCTACCTCGGCCTCGACGACTTCCTGAGCCAGCTGCCCATCCTGCTGTTCATGCTCATCGGCGGGGTCATCGCCGATCGGCACGATCGCCGATGGCTGCTGACGATGTCGCAGTACGTGCAGGCGTTCTCGGCATTCGCCCTGGCGATCCTGGTCTGGACCGGTCACATCCACGTCGCGTGGATCTTCGCGCTGTCGTTCGTCTCTGGCTGCGGCCAGGCGTTCGGCGGGCCGGCCTACCAGGCGATGATTCCGTCGCTCGTGCCCAAGCGCGACCTGCCGAACGCGATCGCGCTCAATTCGTCGCAGTTCAACCTGTCGCGCGTGCTCGGCCCGAGCGGCGGCGCCATCGTCCTCGCCACGATCGGCACGGCGTGGTGCTTTTTCGTCAACGGCCTGTCGTTCTTCCTCGTCGTCGTCGCGCTCGCGGCGCTGCACCTGCCGAAACACGTGCCGGCGGCCGCGCGCCAGGCGGTGTCGACGGAACTGAAGAGCGGCCTGCACTACGTGCGCGACAACCGCGTGCTGCTCACGCTGACCGTGCTCGTGACGATCAGCACGTTCCTCACGATGCCGATCCTGACGATGCTTCCGGCGTTCGCCAACGAAGTGCTGACGGGATCGGGCCGCGCCGAAACGCGACTCTCGCTGCTGATGGCCTCGCAGGGACTCGGCGCCATCGTGGGCGCGCTCCTCGTTGGTGTCGTCGGCGCGACGCGTCACCCCGGGCGCGCGCTGCTCAGCATTCAAATCGGGCTCGGCCTGCTCATTGCCGCCTTCGCGCTGTCGACGTCGCTGCCGCTCAGTCTCGTGCTGCTCTTCTTCGGCGGCATCTTCTTCATGGGCCTGTTCTCGATCAGTTTCTCGCTCGTGCAGATGACCGTGCCCGATGCGCTGCGCGGCCGTGTCGTGGCCATCTACATGGTGGCGCTCCGTGGCGGCGGTCCACTCGGCGCCCTGGTTGCCGGCGCGCTGGCCGACCAGTTCAACGCGTCGATCGTCATGGCCGTCAACGGCGTGCTGCTGGCCGTGTTGTC
>CAZVHY010000110.1:5235-10623 GCA_964627115.1 uncultured Solibacteraceae bacterium
CACTACCTCGGGCGGGCTGGACACACGGTCGATACGCTGGCATCGGGCACGGCGGTGATGCCGCACGTCCAGAGCCGGCGGCCCGAGCTCGTGATCCTCGATCTGATGCTGCCGGGCATGGACGGGCTGCTCGTGTGCCAGGCGCTGCGGCAGGATCCGTCGACAGCGGGCGTGCCCATCATCATGCTCACCGCCCGCGGTGAAGAGAGCGACCGCATCCGCGGGCTCGAGCTCGGCGCCGATGACTACGTCGTCAAGCCGTTCAGTCCGAAGGAAGTCGTGGCGCGAGTCGCCGCGCTGCTCCGGCGGATCGATCGTCCGGTGACGCCGACCGCCGGCCTGCTCCGGCACGGTCCGATCACGATCGATCTCGAGCGCCATCTCGTGCGGGTCAACGATGCGGACGTCCGGCTCACGGCCAAGGAGTTCCTGCTGCTGCAGTACCTGATCGAACACCGCGGCCGCGTGCTGTCGCGCGATCTGCTGCTGACGGACGTCTGGGGGTATCAGTACACCGGTGGCACGCGCACGGTCGACGTCCACGTGCGCCGCCTGCGTGAAAAGATCCCGCTGTTGACGACGGCGCTGACCACGGTGAAGCAGTTCGGCTACCGGCTCGAAGATCCGTCTGCGACGCCATCGTGACGTTCCGCACCAGGACGTTCCTCGGCATCTTCCTCGCCTCGGCCGTCGCCCTGAGCGTGTCGACGCTGCTCGTCGAGCAGTCCCTGCGGCGCTTCCAGTACGACGACATCCGCGACAGCCTGCTGAGTCAGGCGCGGCTGGCGGCGTACCTGCTGGCGCTGCAGCCACCAGCCGACAGCGACGACGCGATCGACCAGGAGGCCGACGACATCGCCGCGCTGCTGCAAGTCCGCGTGACGCTGCTCTCGGCCGACGGACGCGTGATTGGCGAGTCCGAGCTCAACGGGCCGGCGCTGCGCGACCTCGAGAACCACTCGCACCGGCTGGAGGTCGACGAAGCGCAGCGCAACGGCGCCGGCACGGCCATCCGCCCCAGCACGACGACGAACGTCGAAACGATGTACGCGGCCGTGGTGGTCGACAGCGGTCCCGTACGGTTCGTGCGGCTCGCACTGCCGCTGACGCGGATCGACGAACGCGTCGCCAACCTGCGACGCCTGGCGTTGATCGGTCTCGCCGCGGGGCTGCTCGTGGCGCTCGCCGGCACGTCGATCACGTCGCTGCTGCTCAACCGGCGGCTGCGTGTGATTGCCGACACCGCCCGCCGCTACATGGCGGGCGACTTCAGCCGCCCGGCGCGCGACCACGGCCGCGACGAGCTCGGCACGGTCGCCAACGTGCTCGACACCACGGCACGGGAGCTCGGCTCACGGCTGAGCGAGATGGAACGCGAGCGCGCGCACACCGACGCCATCCTGCACGGCATGGTCGAGGGCGTGCTCCTCGTCAATCGTGACGGCCGGCTCGTGCTCACCAACCCCGCGGTGCGCGCCATGCTGCAGATGCCAGGGCCTTCGCTCGACGTGCACTATCTCGAGGTCGTGCGGCAACCGTCGGTCGCGGCCGTGATGTCGGCGGTGCTCGCGGGCCGTCCGGCCTCGCCGGTGGAGATCGAGCTCGATCGCGCCCCGAAGCGGCGCGTCATGGCCAACGTCGTGCCCGTCTCGCCGCAGCGCGGCGGTGGCGCGGTGCTCGTGCTGCACGACATCACCGATCTCCGCCACGCCGATCAGGTGCGCCGCGACTTCGTCGCCAACGTCTCGCACGAGCTGCGAACGCCGCTCACGGCCATTCGCGGCTATGTCGAGGCGCTCCTCGATGCGCCGCCCGATCCCGATCAATCGCGCCAGTTCCTCGAAGTGATCTCGCGTCACGCCCTGCGCATGGAGCGGCTCGTGCGCGACCTGCTGCGGCTGGCGCGGCTCGATGCGGGCCAGGAGCCGATCGAACGCACGGCCTGCGCGGTGGCCGGCATCATCAATGCCGTGTGTGCGGATCTCGATCCGCTGATTGCAGGCCGGCGCCAGCAGGTCGTGCGGCGTGTGGCCGACGATGCGGCATCGGTGACGGGGGATCCGGCCAAGCTGCAGGACATCCTGCGGAATCTCGTCGAGAACGCGTCGAACTACAGTCCGGAGGGATCGACCATCGAGGTCGACGCGCGCCGCGGCCTCGGCGCCATCGAGATCACGGTGTCGGACCGAGGTCCCGGCATCCCGGACGCCGACCTGCCGCGCATCTTCGAGCGTTTCTATCGTGCGGACCGATCGCGCTCGCGCGACCCTGGCGGCACCGGTCTCGGACTCTCCATCGTGCGCCACCTCGTCGGCCTGCACGGCGGTTCCATCAAGGCCGCCAACCGCGACGGCGGCGGCGCAATGTTCACGTTGCGGTTGCCGGAGTGAGATCTCAGGTACAACAGGTGCGACGGGGACGACGGGCGACAGGTGGGCGCGGCACCGCTTGGCGCCGACTCTCTTGAAGTCGGCCCGAGCCAGCGGTCCGTTCGTCGGCGGTTCGTAGGGGCCGGGCTTGCCCGGCCCGGGCGGCCCAAGGGCCGCCCCTACGACGGCCTCTTCCAAGCTCCCAATCTTCCCGCCTTCCTGCCTCCTCCCAGCCTGCCGCCTCCCCGCCTCCTACGGCTGCACCTGGCTGATCAGGTAGTACGACACGGCGCCGATCGTGGCCGAGGCGGGGATCGTGAGCACCCAGGCCCAGACGATCTGGCGCGCCACGCCCCAGCGCACGGCGCTCAGGCGGCGCGTGGAGCCGACGCCGACAATGGCGCCGGTGATCGTGTGCGTCGTGCTGATGCCGACGCCCATGGCCGTGGCCGTGGCAATGGCCACGGCGGCTCCGGTCTCCGCTGCGAAGCCGCCCATCGGCTGCAGCTTCGTGATCTTCGATCCCATCGTCTTGATGATGCGCCAGCCGCCACTGAGCGTGCCGAGCGAGATGGCCGTGTACGCGGCCATCTCCACCCAGAACGGCACATGGAACGTGCTGATGTAGCCGCCGGTGAAAAGCGCGCCCGCGATGATGCCCATCGTCTTCTGCGCGTCGTTGGCGCCGTGCATCAGGCTGTAGGCCGCCGCCGAGAGGAGCTGCAACTTACGGAACCAGCGATCGGCCGAAGCCGGTGTCGTGTCGCGACACACCCAGTAGATCGCCGTCATCAACAGCAGTCCGACGACGAGGCCGATGAGCGGCGCCACGACAATGAAGATGAGCGTCTTCGTCCAGCCCGAGACGATGACGGCGGAGAAGCCCGCCTTGGCGACGGCCGCGCCGGCGTAGCCGCCGAAGAGTGCGTGCGATGAGCTGGTGGGCAGCGCGTAGAACCAGGTGATCAGGTTCCAGATGATGGCGCCGGTCAGCCCGCCCAGAATCACCGACTGCGTGACCACGGCCAGGTCGACCATGCCGGACCCGACCGTATTGGCCACAGCGGTGCCGACCACGGCGGCGGCCGCGAAGTTGAAGAATGCCGCCCACAGGACGGCCAGGCCCGGCGACAGGACCCGTGTCGACACGACCGTGGCAATCGAGTTGGCGGCGTCGTGGAAGCCGTTGATGTAGTCGAAGATGAGCGCGACGATGATGATGAGGCCGATGGTGCTGAAGATCAGGCTCACGGGACCTCTCAGCCGTGCTTGACGACGACGCCTTCGATGACGTTCGCCACGTCTTCGCAGCGATCCGTAATCACCTCCAGCACGTCGTACATCTCCTTCCACTTGATGATGGTGATCGGATCGGTTTCCGTGTCGAAGAGCGTGCGGACCGATTCCTGATAGACGCGATCCGCCTCGTTCTCGAGGCGGTTGATCTCGACCGCGTGCGGGTGCACGGGCTTCTTCTGCGCGAGGGCCTCGAGCGCCGTGTGGAGGCGATCGGCCGCGGCCGTCACGGTGTGCGCGAGCTCACGGGCGCCGGGACGCACGCGCTGGAGGTTGTACATCCGCGCCAGTGCCGCCGCGTGGTCGATGGCGTCCATCACGTCGTCGAGGCTCGTGGCCAGCGCGTAGAGGTCCTCGCGATCGAACGGCGTCACGAACGTCCGGTGGAGGCGCTGGATGGTGTCGTGCGTCAGGGCGTCGCAGCGGTGTTCGGCGTCCTTGATGGGATCGACCACCGACAGGTCCGGCGGTTCGCTGGCCAGCAGCTGCTCGAGCAGCACGGCCGCCTGCCGGATCTCGTCGACCATCTGGCCGAACAGGTCGAAGAACTGCTCGTCCTTCGGAAAAAAGCGAAACGACAACCCCACGAAAGCTCCCCTCGTCGTCCTGCGCGCCTGCCGCCGGATCGGCGTCGCCGGCGCGGCCCGGCCGGCCCCGCACAGCGATGTCCCGCCCGGGCGGACCGGCATGATTGTAACGGCAATGCAACGCCCGTCCGTAACGGACATTTAACTGGCGCGTGACGAGCCGGAAACGCGCGGCCCGTAGGCTCCCTTCATGGCAGTTCCGGCAGTCCCGCGCATCCTCGTGGTCGACGACGAAATGGATCTGGCGCAGCTCATCAAACACGCACTGGAACGAGGGCGCGACGCCATCGTCGACATCGTGACGAGCGGGGACGCCGCGCTCGACGCGGTGCGGGCCGCGCGGCCGGACCTGGTCATCCTCGACCTGAACCTCCCGGTCATCGACGGCACGGACGTCTGCCGGCGGATCCGGTCGCAGCCGTCGACCGCCACCCTGCCCGTCATCATGTTGACAGCGCGCACGGCCGAGGCCGACCGCGTGTCGGGGCTCGATCTGGGCGCCGACGACTACATCACCAAGCCGTTCAGCCTGCGCGAACTGGCCGCGCGCGTGCGGGCAGTGCTCCGCCGGCGCAGCGCGGACACGCCGGCGAGCGTGTCGCTCTATCGTGGCCGGCACCTGACGGCCGACTTCGACGCCGTGCAGGTGACGGTCGACGATGCGCCGGTGCGGCTCACGCGACGGGAATTCGATCTGCTGAAGTGCCTGGTGGAGAACCGCCAGCGCGTGCTGTCGCGCGACCGGCTCCTCGAACGCGTGTGGGGGTACACGGCGTCCATCGAAACGCGCGCCGTCGACGTCCACGTCGGACGGCTGCGCTCGAAGCTCGGCGTGGCCGGCGCGCAGATCGAGACCGTCGTGGGTCTCGGTTACCGGTTCGTCGAGTAGTCCTCGTCGGGCACGGTCTCGAACGTCCGGATCGCCCGTTCCACCCGGTGCCAGTCGGTGTAGGTGACCTGTCGAACGAGACGGGCATCGGCCTCTTCCCTGTACAACCAGCCGTCGTGCGCGCGCGTCACCGTGGCACGTCGCGTGTGGCCCTGGGCTCTCTGCTCCAGCGTCAACATCTGAGTCGTCATGTCGCCTTGTACATACCGCATCGCGGCGGCGTCGTACGTAAACTTCGTGTAACAGA
>CAZVHY010000111.1:0-5492 GCA_964627115.1 uncultured Solibacteraceae bacterium
GATGCTGCGTGATCGCGCTCGGCTCGTGCCTGCTCGACGGCCTGACGCCACTCCTCGGCCTCGCGTGCGTGGAGCGAGACGAGGTGGCCGCGTTCCTGTTCGGCCCACGTGCGGGCCTCGGCGGTCGTCTGCTGCAGTGCCGCCCGTTCCTGCTGCCACTCGGCCTCGCGCGTTGCCGCGGTGTCGGTGGCGGCGGCCAGCGCGCTCTCGAGATCCGACAGGCGCTGCTGCCAGTCGGTGCGCTCGGCCGCGCGCGCGTCTTCGAGTGCCGATTGTTCGACCGTGAGCTGCTGCCGGAGGTCGTCGCGTTCGGCCGAGACAGCCGCCGCCACGTCGCGGGCCCCCGCGAGATCGCCTTCCAGCGCCGCGATCTGCGCGTCGCGCGTCGCGTACGCCTGGTCCAGTTCGTTCTGGATGGCCGCGCGTTCCTGTTCCAGCCGCGTGCGGACGTCGTCGAACTCACTCGTCGAGGTCCGCAGCGCCTCGTCGGCCTGATCCGCGCGCGCGCGGAGCGCCGCGATGTCGGTCTCGAGTGCGGCCCGGTCGGCCTCCGCCTGCGTACGGATCGCTTCGAGCTCGCCCGCCAGGCGGCTCCGTTCGGCTTCCAGATCGCCGGCCTGCACGCCTCGCTCGAGCAGTTGCCGTCGGTCGTCCTCGAGCGCGAGACGCTGTTCGGTCCACTCCCCACGCTCGTGTTCGAGCGACGCTTCCACCCGCCGTCGTGCGTCTTCGAGGGCGTCGCGCGAGGCCTGCCAGTCGCGTCGTTCCGCCTCGAGCGTCTCGTGCGCAGCCTGCACCTGGCCGTCGAGGTTCGTGCGCAGCTGGTCGCGCTCGATGTCGCCGCGCTCGACGTCGGCGCGTGCGCCGGCGAGATCGCGTTCGAGGTTCGCCCGCGTGTCGTGCCACTCGGCGCGTTCGGTGTCGAGCGCGCGGCGCAGCGAGTCGAGTTCCGTTTCGAACTCCGCACGGGCCGTATCGCGTGCCGTGTGTTCGGTCCAGAGCGCTTCGCGCGCGTTGCGCAGCTCGGTTTCGAGCTCGTTGCGCGTGGCGTCCCAGCGCGTGCGTTCCGCGGAGAGGGTGGCGTCGAGCCGTTCGACGTCCTGTCGCAGCGACGCGACGAGCGTGTCGTGTTCGGACTGGTGCAGGTTGTCGAGCTGCTGCACGCGCGTTTCGAGCTCGGCGCGAATGTCCTGCCAGCCCGATCGTTCGAGCGCATGCGCCGCGATGGCCTGGCGCTGCTCTTCGCGAACGGCGTCGAGGGCGCTTTCGAGTGCCGCGCGCGACGTACCCACGGCCGACGTTTCACGGGCCGCGTCTTCGAGCTCGGCCAGACGCCGCTCGAGCGCCTGGCGCTCGGCCGCGAACGACTGACTCGTGCGTGCCAGTTCGCCGCTCACTTCGTCGAGCCGCTCCTGAAGCACCTGCCGCTCGGCAGCGAGCCGCTCGGCGTCCTCGACACGGGCCTCGAGCTTCTGGCGTTCCGATTCCCACGCCGCGCGTTCCTGGCCGCGTGCGTCTTCGAGCTCGGCGTAGTGACGCTCGAGCGTCTGCAGCGCGTCGCGAAGCGACGCCAGCTCGGCTGCCGATCGCTCGCCGTCGCCAGTGTCGGCTGGCGCCACACCGGCGCGCGTGATGCTGGCGACCACGCCACGGCCGCCGCGCGCATCGCGTTCGAGTACCACGGCGTCGATGTGCGCCTGGAGACTCTCGCCGCCAATGGCCCGCGCCGTAAAGGTCAACCCGCCAGGCTCGCCCTTCGTGACCCGGCGGATGAGCTCGGTCATGCCGTGGCGCTCGGCTTCGGCCACCATCTCGCGGAAGTCGCGTCCGACGACATCTCTCGGCTTCGATGCGCCGAACACGTGCAGCGCCGCAGCGTTCATCGCGAGGACGCGCGCGTCGCCGGCCACCACCATGATGCCCGTCGGTACGTTCTCGACGATCTGACGCAGGCGCTCTTCGCGCGTTCGTGTTTCCTGTTGTTGCGCCGAGAGCTCGAGCCGCTGGTGGACGCGCCGCAGCGTGGCGATCAGTCGCCGCCTGAAGATGCCCGTCTTGAGCACCGTGTCGTCGGCGCCGAGCTCGAGCGCCGCGGTGGCGATGTCGGCCGCGCCGGCCGACGTCAGCATGATGACCGGCAGGTCCGACGCCTGCGCCTTCACCGACTTCAACACCTGGAGCGGATGCGCCTCGCCGGGCGCTTCGTCGATGATCACGGCGTCGGCGCGCATGCTGTCGTCGCCCGATCCCGGACGACGCACCGAACAGGTGCCGTCGATGCCCGTGGCCACCCGATCGGCTTTCACGAACGGCACCTGATCGAGCAGGTTCCAGACGAGCGGATCGCGCCCGGCGTACAGGACCGAGATCCGCCGGCGTTGTTCGGCGGGGAAGAGATGCGGGCTCTGGCGGATGCGCGTCAACGTTTCGTTGATGTTGACGAGCGTCGTGCCGCGCCGCACGAGCACGTCGTCGGCGCCGGCTGCCACCGCCGACGCGAACAGATCCTGGTGCGCGTCGTCGAGGATGGGAACGATGGCGAGGGGAATGCGATCGCGCCGGAGGCTGGCGACGAGCGCCAGCACTTCGTTCTGCGGCAGCGACGGCGACGCGAAAAGCGCCTGCCAGCCGGGCGTCCGGCGCAGTTCCGCCAGCGCGGCCGCGGATCCGGCGATCGTCGTGATCTGCAGTTCCGACGAAGCCGTGCGCAGCTGCTCGATGGCCGAGCGATCGACATCGCCGGCCAATCCCTGGACGTAGAGCACCTTCAGCGTGACATCCAGCGTCGTCGACATCAGGCGCGCCTCGTCGCGCGAACGTTACCAGTCATTGCCATTGAACATGTCCTGCAACTCGTCGGACGTGGTATCGACCGAGGCCGTGACCGTCAACATGGCCGGGGCGAACTGGATACCCGATTCGAAGGCGAGAGCCTCTTCCGCGGTGATGTCAGCCGACGCGTCGACGAGCGTGGAGGTCGCGGGCGTTTCATCGGAGACCGCCGGAACGTCGGACGCCGCACGCGTCGTCTCGACCGCGGGCGCTTCAGCCGCCGGTGCGGCGGCGCCGGTGGAGACCGGTGGCGGCGCGACTGGCGCTGAGGCGGCGGTGGCCGCGGGCGCCGGAGCCGGCGCTGCCGCCTCTTCTCCGAGATCGTTCGGCAGCGGCTTTGCGAAGGCGACGCCAACGAGATAACCGAGGCCGCCCGACGCGAGCCGCACGATGCGCGAGCGCACGACGCGGCCGGTGACGAGCACTTCGCCGTCGCGTGTGCGCAGCCGGAGCGACACCGAGGCGTTGGGCAGGAAGCGTCGTTCGCACTCGAACTGCGCGCCGCCCCTGGAGAGGTCGATCAGCTTGATGTCCGATCCGCTTGCCAGCGTCGCCGCCAGCTTGTTCTGATCGTCGGGCCGAACGCGCACGTGCTCGCGGCGGTTGGCCGCCGTGGCCGTCGCCGCGTCGTGCCCGTCGTCGCGGGCGTTCGGATTGGAGGGCGAATCGCCCTGATAGGTAGCTGCCACGGCCGGTCCTTGGATCGTCGCTCGTCGAACGTCAGATCAGCGTCCGCCGGCACCTCTCTGCGCCGATGCGGAGGAATTCGCCGCTTCGGGAGGCAAGAGGAGTGCCACGCCCCGGTCATGGGGCGCGTCGAACGCGTCCCGATGACAGAATCGAGCGGAAACCTACAGTTTCCGTATGGTTCGGCGACGATGCGGAGCGCTCCTCGATCCGGGAGCCGTCTGCAGTGTCCGCCTTGTACGCGGCAGCAGGTGTCGGGGTGCCGACACCTGCGTGCCGCGCAGGTGTCAGTGCGCCGACCCTTCGCCGGTGATCTGCTTCACGACATCACCGATGACCTGTTTCGCGTCGCCGAAGAGCATCAGCGTGTTGGTCGCGAAATACAGATCGTTCTCGATGCCGGCGAAGCCCGGGTTCATACTGCGCTTGATGGCGAGCACGGTCTGCGCCCGGTCGGCGTCGATGATCGGCATGCCGTAGATCGGGCTCTGCTCATCGGTGCGCGCCGCGGGATTGACGACGTCGTTGGCGCCGATGACGAGGGCCACGCCGATCTGCGGCATCTCGGGATTGATGTCGTCCATCTCGATGAGGCGATCGTAGGGGATATCGGCCTCGGCCAGCAGCACGTTCATGTGTCCCGGCATGCGGCCTGCCACCGGATGCACGGCGAACGTCACGTCGACGCCGCGTTTCGTGAGCTGGTCGTACAGATCGCGCACGCGGTGCTGCGCCTGCGCCACCGCCATGCCGTAGCCGGGGATGATGACGACGCTGTCGGCGCCAGTGAGCAGCTCGGCCGCATCGGTGGCCGTCGCGCTCTTGACGGTGCGCTGTTCGGTGGCCGCCGCGACCTTCTGCACCGATCCGAACGCGCCGAACAGTACGTTGCCGACCGATCGGTTCATCGCCTTGCACATGATGATCGACAGCACGAAGCCCGACGCGCCGTCGAGCGCGCCGGCCGCGATGAGCAGCTTGTTCTCGAGCACGAAGCCCATGGCGACGGCCGACAGTCCGGCGTACGAGTTGAGGAAGGAGATGACGGTCGGCATGTCCGCGCCGCCGATCGGCAGGATGAGCAGCACGCCGAACACGAGTGCCAGGACGATGATGATGGGCAGCGCCCAGGACTGCGACGGATCGATCGTGATCCACACGCCGAGCACCGTGGCCGTGCCGAGCAGGATGAAGCTGACGACGTTCTGTCCCGCGTAGGTCAGCGGCTTGGTCGGAATCCACTCGGCCAGCTTGCCGGCCGCCATCAGGCCGCCCGTGCAGGTGAGGCCGCCGAGAATGACCTCGGCGGCAATCACGCCCATGCGGAAGTGCGTGAGCGCGCCCTCGTCGAGCCACATGTAGTACTTCGCCGTGCCGACGAGCAGGGCGGCCAGGCCACCGAACGCCTGCGAGAGTCCCGTCCGTTCGGGCACGGCGGTGAGCGGCACGCGCGCCAGCGGAATGCCGAGCAGAATGCCGGCGATGGCGGCCAGGGCGATCCACTGGTACGTGATGACGACCGGGTTGAGCAGCGTGCCGACGATGGCCAGCACCATGCCCGTGACCGCCGATCCGACCGCGCGCCGCGCCGTCGCCGGCTGGCTCATCCAGCGCAGCGCGAGGATGAACAGCGCGGCGGCAACGAGGTAGAGCACCTCCGTGAGGTACGTCACGGCTTCGGTTCCTCGCGCCGCTTGAACATGCGCAGCATGCGATCGGTGATCAGGAAGCCGCTGACGAGGTTCGTCGTCGAGGCGAACACGGCGATGGCGCCGAGCCATGTCGTGAGCGTGTCGTGCGACTGGCCGGTCACGATCAGCGCACCGACCACGGCAACCGACGAGATGGCGTTGGTCAGCGACATGAGCGGCGTGTGGAGCAGACGCGACACCCGGCGGATGATGTCCATCCCCAGAAACGCCGCCAGCATGAAGACGAACAGCGCGGTCAGGAGGTCGAGTTGCATGGAAGGG
>CAZVHY010000111.1:5592-8395 GCA_964627115.1 uncultured Solibacteraceae bacterium
ATCCGGATTTACGGATTGATGCCCGTCGCCGCACTGCCGCTGCTCGATTCCTTCTCGGCCCTCGCCGACGCCACGCGCTGTCGCATGTTGTGGCTGCTCGAGCAGCAGGAACTGACCGTGTCCGAACTCTGCAGCGTCCTGCAGCTGCCGCAGTCGACCGTCAGCCGCCACCTCAAGACGCTGGCTGACGCCGGCTGGGTGACGTCGCGGCGTGATGGCACCAGCCGCTACTACGCGCTGGCGTCGGGCGACGACGAGGCGCGCAGCCAGATCTGGGCGCTCACGCGCGCGCAGCTGGTTGGCCGGCCCGGTATCGAGCAGGACGCGCGGCGCCTCTCACGCGTGCTTGCCGGCCGCAGCCACACCTCGCAGGCCTTCTTTGCGAGCGCGGCAGGCGAATGGGATCAACTGCGCGAGGATCTCTTCGGTGGACAGTTCACCGCGCAGGCGCTCGTCGGGCTGCTGCCCGACGACTGGGTGATCGGCGATCTCGGCTGCGGCACGGGGCCGCTGCTGCCGCTGCTCTCGTCGTCGGTGCGTCAGGTGATTGGCGTCGACGGATCCGACGAGATGCTCGCGGCCGCGCGCAGCCGCACGAATCACCTGGCGAACATCGATTTGCGTCTTGGTTCGCTCGAGGCGCTGCCGATCGACGACCAGATGCTCGATGCCGCCGTCATGATGCTTGTGCTGCACCACCTGCCGTCGCCGGCCAGCGCACTCGCCGAGGCCGCGCGCGTGCTCAAGCCCGGCGGCCGCCTGCTCGTCGTCGACATGATGCCGCACGAGCACGAGGAGTACCGCCAGCAGATGGGGCACGTCTGGCTGGGATTCAGCGCGGATCAGCTGCAGCGTCTGTGCGATCAGAGCGGCCTCGTCCTCGGCCGCGTCACCGAACTCGTGCCCGTGACCGATGCGAAAGGCCCGACCTTGTTTGCCGCCACGGCCGTGAGGGCCGCGGTGGTTCCGTTCCCCGAGTCTGCAACCGCAACCATTGAGGAGTAACCGATGTCGACAGCGACGATGACCGAACACGCGTTTGATGCGGCCCGCAAGGCTGGCCGCGAGCCATACAAGGTGGCTGACCTGAACCTGGCCGAGTGGGGCCGCAAGGAGCTCCGGCTCGCCGAGCAGGAAATGCCGGGCCTGATGGCGCTGCGCGAGCGGTACGCCGGCAAGACGCCGCTGGCTGGCGCGCGCATCATGGGATCGCTCCACATGACCATCCAGACGGCCGTGCTGATCGAGACGCTCGATCTGCTCGGTGCGGACGTGCGCTGGGTGTCGTGCAACATCTTCTCGACGCAGGACCACGCGGCCGCGGCCGTCGTCGTCGGCCGTCCCGAGACCGGTGGCACGGTGGCTGCGCCGAAGGGCATTCCCGTGTTCGCGTGGAAGGGCGAGACGCTCGAGGAGTACTGGTGGTGCACGGTCGAAGCGCTGCTCTGGCCCGACGGCAGCGGCCCGACGCTCATCGTCGATGACGGTGGCGACGCGACGCTGTTCGTGCACAAGGCGTACGAGTTCGAGAAGGCCGGCAACGTACCGGCGTTCGATCCAGCGAACGATCCCGAAGAGTGGGGCGTCATCCTCGACACGCTGCGTCACGAACTGAAGGCGCGTCCCGGCGTGTGGACGAAGGTGGCGAAGGGCATCCGCGGCGTCTCCGAGGAGACGACGACCGGCGTGCACCGGCTGTACGAGATGAAGAAGGCGGGCTCGCTCCTGTTCCCGGCCATCAACGTCAACGACTCGGTCACCAAGAGCAAGTTCGACAACATCTACGGCTGCCGGCACTCGCTCACCGACGGCCTCGCGCGCGCGACCGACGTCATGCTCGGCGGCAAGATGGCCGTGGTCTTCGGCTTCGGTGAAGTGGGCAAGGGCTGCGCGCAGGCGCTCCGCGGACAGGGCTGCCGCGTCGTCATCACGGAGATCGATCCGATCTGCGCGCTGCAGGCGGCGATGGAAGGCTACGAGGTCGTCCGCATCGAGGACGTGCTCGACAAGGCTGACATCTTCATCACGGCCACGGGCAACTTCAACATCATCACCGCCGGGCACATGGCGCAGATGAAGGACAAGGCGATCGTCGGCAACATCGGTCACTTCGACAACGAGATCGACATGGCCGGCCTGAAGAAGATCCCGGGCGTCGCCAAGAACAACATCAAGCCGCAGTACGACGAGTGGCAGTTCCCGGACGGCCACAGCGTGCTGGTGCTGGCCGAAGGCCGCCTGTTGAACCTCGGTTGCGCGACCGGTCACCCGTCGTTCGTCATGTCGGCGTCGTTCACCAACCAGGTGCTCGCGCAGCTCGAGCTGCACGAGAACGCCGAGACGATCGGCGTGCAGGTGCTGATGCTGCCGAAGAAACTCGACGAGGAAGTGGCGCGGCTGCACCTCGACAAGCTCGGCGTGCGGCTGACGACGCTGAGCGACGATCAGGCGAAGTACATCGGCGTGCCGGTCGAAGGACCGTACAAGCCGGAGCACTATCGGTACTGACGCATGGCTTAGGGGCGGGCCTCGTGCCCGCCCACTCCGACCGTTACGGTGGGCCGACACAAGGTCGGCCCCTACGTCTACCCGATTACCTTCTTCACCCCGCGCGCTGTCAGCAGCGCAGGCAGCCGCTTGCGGTGATCGCCCTGCAGCACGATGGCCGTTCCCTCGACCACGCCTCCACACCCAAGCGACGACTTCAGCGCCTTCAACCAGCGCTCGAGCTCCTGCACGTCCAGGTTGAGGTGATCGACGACGGTCACTTCCTTCCCGCTGCGTCCGCTGCGTTCCAGACGAA
>CAZVHY010000111.1:8495-10516 GCA_964627115.1 uncultured Solibacteraceae bacterium
CATACAGCCGCTCCGCTTCTGCCACCGGCAGATACCGTATCCGCAGCACGCCATCGCCCGTCGATGCGCCGGCGGTGTCGAGCCAGAGCGTCGCCATCCCGAGACGACGATCGAACGGTGATGCGGTCACGCGCAGGGCCTGCAGCTTCCGGATCTCGACCAGCCCCCACGATCGATTCAACCATCCGTGCCGGACAGCCACGGTGCGATCCGCCATCGCGTATCCTGCGAACCGCGCTATTGCGCGGGCGCGGACGAACAGCAGCGGGACGAATACCAGCGGCAACAGGCCCGTCGGACCGTACACCCACGTCAACGCGCTGGTGGCGGCGGCGAGCATGACAGACGGCACGACGAAATAGCGGCGCCACGCGCGCGGATCGACCGGCCGCCACCCGGCGGGCGGCCACGTGTCGTCCGGCCGCACGTGTTCGATGAGCGCGCTCACCTGCGCGGGTGTCGCGACGGGCGCCAGATACCGCACGCCGTGCTGGTCGTCGTCGCCGCCGGCCGCGCTGTCGACGCGCAGCGTCTGCCGATCGAACCAGCGGTGGAGCAGCGTTTCGTCGACGCGCCAGGCCTGGATGCGGCGTTTCGGCAGTTGATTGCGCACGCGGCTCAGCAGGCCGCGCTCGACACGCAACTGCCGGCCGGCTTCGGTGACCGTGAAGCCGTGATACTGCAGCAGCGCGAGGAAGACCGACAGCAGGCGCACGATGACGAGCGCCGGCACGGCGATGATCAGCGCGACGAACGCGAGCGCCGCGACATCGTGCAGGTTCGCGGCCACATAGTCGCGTGCCCGTTGCGCCCAGGACAGCACGTCGGCCGGGACGTTGTCGCTGCTGAGCTGCAGGTCGTCGGCAAACTGCCACAGGGCACCAACGGCTGCGGCCACCACGACCATGCCGCGGTTGGAAATCAGTCCGAGGCGGACGACCTCCATCGTGTCGAGCGCGAGCAACCGTGTCTCGACGACCTCGGGGATCGCGTCGTCGCGTGCCTCGTCGCGCCGGCTTGCCCCGCGTTCGCGCACGAGCTGCTCGAGCGCCCGCGCGTCGGCCATCGAGAGCACGCGCATGACCGCTTCGGCTTCCTTGCCGCCGGCCGATTCGAGCCGCACCTCGACCACGTCGAAGATGCGGTGGAGCAGCGACTGGTGCAGGTTCACGGTGTGAATCCGCTCGTAGGGGATGTCGCGCCGCGTGCGCTGCAGCACGCCGCTCGTGACCACGAAGCCGTCGGCATCCGATCGGTAGCGATAGCTGAAGTACTGCACGACCGACACGAACACCAGGCCGGCCACGCCGATGAGCGGCAGCGCGATCGACGGGCCGCCGCGTCCGGTCACCAGGAGCGCGACGAGCGGGATGGCGAACGAGCGCAGCTGCTGGAGCAGCACGAACAGCCACGACAGCGGGTGCAACCGCCGGCTGTCGACCGGCGGCCGGTCGACGGCCGCGTCGGCCGGTTCAGAGGGCGTCGACATGCCGGGCGGCGTCGGGAATCAGCGCGTCACGAAGGGCGACCGCGTCGGGATCGTGCAGGCCCGACAGCCGGAGCGCCGCCGTCTGCGTGCCGGCGGTGTGGACGACGAGCGTGGCGAGGGCGAATTGACGTTCGAGCGGGCCGCGTTCGACGTCGAGGTGCTGCACGCGCGATCGTGGAACGAGGGCTTCGACGTGCCAGATGAGTCCGCGGCGCACGTGCAGGCCGATGTCATCGAGCCGCCACAACGTCCGGCGCCAGCGCAGGTGACCAATCCACGCGCCGAGCATGGCGCCGGTGAGCGTGGCGCCGGCGAACGTGGCGACGCCGAGGAGGATGGAACGCACGGCAGCCGACACGATGAACGCAGACAACAGCGACGCGAGGATCGTCCCGGTAATCGCGCCGGCAATGGCGCGCACGGTGGCTGCGGCCGGGGCCAGCCTGCGCCAGTCGGACGGACTGGCGGCATCGAGCGACGAGTCGGTCAGTGGCGCGGGGAGAGAATCCACGGCGCCATCGTAGCAGCCCTC
>CAZVHY010000112.1:0-3247 GCA_964627115.1 uncultured Solibacteraceae bacterium
CGTGCGCAATGGCGCGAGCTCGAGTTATCACGCGCTGCAGCTGCAGTATCAGCGGCGACTGCACCGCGGCGTGCAGGCGCTCGTGAGTTACACGTTCGGCCGGGCGACCGACGACATCTCGGATGAAACCGTGTCGAGCCTGCCCTCTGGCGGTGTGCCCGGTTTTGCCGTTGACGAGAACGCCGACCGGGGGCCGAGCGACTTCGACGTGCGTCACGCGCTCGTGGGATCGGTGACGTGGAACCTGCCGTCGCCATCAGCCGGTGTCGCGCGTGCCGTGCTGGGCGGCTGGGGCGTCGATCTCATCGGTCGTTACCGGTCCGGCATGCCGATCAACGTGATTACGACCACCGTCGATCCGTTGAACATCGCGAGCAGCCGTCGTGTGGACGTGGTGCCCGGCCAGCCGATCTGGATCGACGACTCGTCGGCTCCGGGCGGGCGGCGTCTCAACCCGGACGCGTTCGCCGTGCCCGCGACAGGGCAGCAGGGGACGCTCGCGCGCAACAGCATCCGGGGTTTCCCGCTGCGTCAGATCGATCTTTCGCTGCGCCGGCGTATCGGCGTGGCCGGACCGGTGGACCTGACGCTGCGGGTCGACGCGTTCAACGTGCTCAACACGACGAACTTCGCCGACCCGGGCGGTAACTTCAATCCCGCCTCGTCGACGTTCGGCCGTTCGACGTCCACAGCCGTCAGCCAGCTCGGCGGCACGAGCAGCGGCGCCGGGCTGAACCAGCTCTATCAGGTCGGCCGCGCCCGGTCGGTGCAGGTATCGGTGCGGGCATCGTTCTAGCCGACTGAAAAACAGGGAACTGTCATGACCGTATGGAAAGGTGCACGTGCCGCATCGGCGGCCGCCGTGTTCGTTGTTGGCCTGCTGGTCGGTTCCGCGCCCGCGGCCCAGGCGTCCGCACGACTCGAGGCCGCCGCGTGTTTCCCATTCGAGACGCTGGAACCGCGGCTTCGGGCGAGGGCCGAGACGCTGCTCCTGCGCGCGCTCGACAGCGAGGCGCTGTATTCGATTGCCGCGGACATCAAGCCGACGAGCAGCGGTGTGGCATCCGCGCGTGTGCGGGTGGACGCGCCGGATCTGGCGGACGTCGAAGATCTGCGGCAGATCGCGCGGGCCTGGACGTGCGGCGGGGAAGTGTCGGCGCATCTGCATCATTTTGCGGCGGTCTATCAGGGGGACAGGCCCGTGGAGATGACGGTGGTGAACGCCCCGGCGCTTCGCCGCCTGCTCGACGACCGCACGGCCTTCTTCGGTCGCTACGCGCTCTCCGCATCGTCCGAGCCCATGGAGGTGATGCTCGCCGTCGAGTACGACCGCACGTCGGCGCGTTTCCGCGGGTACGGCCTGCTGTTCGGCTATCCCGATCACGCGATCGATTTCTTCGTCGACGCGGCTGATGCGCAGGCCGAGACAGGAGTGTTCGTCGAGCGGGACTTCATCTCGTTGCCGACGACGCGCGGCACGAACCACTTCGTCTATGCCGTGCCGAAAGGCCACCAGGAGCACGAGGCCGATCGGAGGTTGCGCGATCGCGTGGAGCCGGTGTTCGCGGACTACCAGGCCCGCCGGGCGCGTCATATCCGCGGCGACTCGGCCGCCGGCGTGCTCGACTTGCTGCGCGAGTGGTTCGACGACGGCACCGGAGACGTGCGGCCATCGAATGCGTGGAAACGCGGCGGGATCCCTTGAGTACGCGGTGTGTATTCACCGTTCCGGGAAAGCTCCGCCGTGAATTGCGGGACGTGATGAACCAGCAGTGCTGGTGCTGGGGCTGCGATGTTCGGCGGCGCGGCGGCAACCTGCTGATGCTGCACGGCGCTACGCGCGTGCGGCCACCTGGTGGCGACCGCCGGCGATCGACGGCCTATCACGTCGACGTGGACCACGACGGCTGGGCCGTGCTGTGGGGATTCGGCCTGGCGGTCGTGCCGGCGCGGGGCCTGCCGGTCCTGCTGTTCCGGTTCGATCCGGAACCGCGCCTGGTCCACGATGCGAACGCGCTCCGCTCGGTATGGTCGCCGGCCGATCTGCCGTCCCACGACGCCGCGAGGGTGGCGCCGGCGTGGTGGTCGGCACTGACGATGTTCCGCTGGATCGCGTCGTACGAAGCCTGGGTCATCGAGCACGCGGGCGCTGACTGGCGCCGGCAATGTGCGGACCAGTTCAAGGCCTCGGTCGTTGCTGGCGATCGTCTCGCGGCGGCCTGGGAGGGCATCAATGGGCGGCTCGAACGGACGATCCTGGACGCGGCCGGCGCGAGCGTGCAGCACGCCGGACGCATCGGCGATCGGTGAGGTGACCGTCCGTTCGTCGCTGGACACCACTCATCGGCCGTCACTACCCATCCATCCGAATGTCATTGGCGACCGTGGCAACCGACGGGATGCTGTAGACATGTCCGGGAGGTTGCCGTGAGCGTTCGGGTCCGCCTTCTCATCGTGTCCCTTGGGGTGATGTCCGCGCTCACCGCGGTGGCCGCGGCCGCGCAGGCGACGTACATCGACTTCTGGACGATCGCCAGCTACGACTACAACCCGAAAGAGCCGTTCGAGCCGGCGCCGCAGAAGGCGACCGGCACGATTCCGAGCGAGGTACGCGCGCTCGATGGCCGCACGGTCGAAATCTACGGCAACACCATGGCGATCGACTACGCGTCGGGCATGATGTCCGAGTTCATCCTGCACTCGAGCGCGGACAACTGTTCGTTCGGCGCCATTCCCCGCATCAACGAGTGGATCTACGTGACCATGCGGAACGGGCAGAAGACCCGCATCTCGACGGCACTCGACGTGAAAGTCACCGGCACGTTCCAGATCCGCGAACAGCTCGAAGACGGTCGCGTCGTCGCGCTGTACCACATCGTCGCGGATCGCGTGCAGTGACGACAGACGCGCTCCTGGAAGTGACGGGGCTCGTGAAGGCGTTCACCACGCCTGACGGCGAGCCGCTGCCCATCGTCGACATTCCGTCGTTCTCGCTCGATCGCGCCGAACAGCTCGCCCTGCACGGGCCGAGCGGATCGGGCAAGACGACGTTCCTGCACCTGATTGCCGGCATCCTCAAGGCCGACGCGGGTCGGATTCGGATCGGCGGCACCGACGTGACCGCGCTCGACGAGAGCGGCCGCGATCGACTCCGCGCCGGGACCATCGGGTACGTGTTCCAGAGTTTCAACCTGCTCCAGGGCTACACGGCGCTCGAGAACGTGCTGCTCGGCATGGTGTTCGGCCC
>CAZVHY010000112.1:3347-5477 GCA_964627115.1 uncultured Solibacteraceae bacterium
CAGCACGCGCTCTCGTCGGCCATCACCATCGGCTCGGTCGGCCTGGCCTCGGGCCTGACGATGTCGGTGTTCGCGATCAATCACCAGACGTACGACGCGTTCACGGGCGGAGAAGCGGGGTTCGACGCGGTGCTCGGTGCGCGCGGCAGCCAGTTGCAGCTCGTGCTCAACACGGTGTTCCACCTCGAAACGTCGCCGGGCAACATCCCGTGGACGCTCTACCGGGAGATGGCCGCCAACCCTCGCGTGGCGCTGGCGGTGCCGTACGCCGTGGGCGACAACTACCAGGGCTATCGCATCGTCGGCACCACCACGGAGATGTTCACGAAGTTCCGCTATCGATCGGGGCAGGGTTTCGACGTCGAACCGGGTGGACGCTTCTTCGACGAGACCGTACGCGAGGCCGTGGTCGGCCACTACGTGGCGCAGCGGCTCGGCCTGAAGGTGGGCGACACGTTCAATCCGTACCATGGTCTGACGTTCGACGAGCGGCAGCGTCACCGCGAACAGTTCACCGTGGTCGGTGTGCTGCAGCCGACGAACAGTCCGTCGGACCGCGTGCTCTGGATTCCGATCGAGGGCATCTATCGCATGTCGGGCCACGTCCTGCGCGGCACGGGCGACACGTTCCGGCCCGAGGAAGGCGAGGCCATCCCGGACGAGCACCGCGAGGTGAGCGCCGTGATGCTGAAGTTCACCACGCCGCAGGCCGGGTTCACGCTGAGCCAGATGATCAACGGGCAGGGACGCGTGGCGACGCTCGCCTGGCCGATTGGACGGGTGATGGCCGAGCTGTTCGATCGCATCGGCTGGGTCAGCCGCGTGCTGACGCTCGTCGCGTACCTGGTCGTGGTCGTAGCGGCCGGATCGATCCTCGCGAGCATCTACAACACGATGAACGAGCGTCGCCGCGAGTTCGCCATCCTGCGCGCGCTCGGCGCACGGCGCTTCACCGTGTTCGGCGTCATCGTGGCCGAGGCGTCGACGATTGCGGCGGCCGGCGCGCTCGTCGGGTTCCTGGTCTATGCGGCCATCCTTTCGGCGGCCTTCGTCGTCGTTCGCGCGCAGACCGGCGTCGTCCTCGACGTCTTCCGTTTCGATCACGCACTCTGGCTCACACCGGCCGGCATGATCGCGCTCGGCGCGCTCGCCGGTCTCATCCCTGCTCTCAAGGCGTACAAGACCGATGTGGCATCGAACCTCACCCCGTTGTCGTAACCTCGCCGGATGGCTCGTGCTCGTGGCCCTGATGTTCGCGCCGGAGGCCGCGGTCGGACGTGCTGTCGACGGTCAGGATCACCATCACGACGCGCCGCACGGCGGCACGTTGATCGAGCTGGGCGACCACTTCGCCCATCTCGAATTGATGTTCGACGCCGGGACGGGCACGGTCACGGCCTGGATTCTCGATGGCGGAGCGGAAGCGCCCATCCGGCTGACGCAGCCGACGCTCGCCATCATCATCGATGCGCCGCCCGCCCTGGCGAATCGGCCGCTCGAGCTCCAGGCGCGCGCCAGCGTGCTGACGGGCGAGCGCGTGGGCGACTCGTCAGAGTTCGTGTTCACGCACCAGGGATTGCGCGGGCTCGAGCGCATCACCGGCCGCGTGATCGAGGTGACCGTGCGTGGCGCGACGTTCCGCGATCTGCGGTTCGACGTGCCGGCAGGAGCGCATCCGTGAGCACGCCGGTCCGCGTGTTTGCCATCTGTTTCGCCGTCCTGTTCGGCGTCTGGTTCGTCCTGCGTCCGCCGGGCGCCGGCGCCGAGGTCGACCCGTCGACGATTGTCACCGGCGCCCGCGCGACGCCGCTCGAGGAAACGCATCTGCCTGTCTCGTTCGGCGTACTCGCGGGGTTCGACTACCGGCCGCCGGTCGTGCTGGCCAACATGTCACCGCGGTCATCTGTGCCCGATACCATCGCGTCGCTCGACGGTCAGCTCGTGGCGGTCGACGGCTTCATGCTGCCGCTCGATTTCGACGGCACCGGCGTCGGCGAGTTCATCCTCAACGCGAGCTACGACATGTGCGCATTCGGCGCGCCGTCGATGGTCAACGAGCGGATCGAGGTGACGATGACGCGCGGCCGGCGGACGATTTTCACCCACTACGCCATTCGCGTGTACGGCCGG
>CAZVHY010000112.1:5577-10516 GCA_964627115.1 uncultured Solibacteraceae bacterium
CGACGAGGCGGCGTCACCTTCTGCACGGAGCATGACTCCTCGGCATGCTGTTCACCGACGGACGTCTACCTGCGCGTCCCTATGACTGCATCGTGGCCGGTTCCGGGCCGGCGGGACTGAGCGTTGCGCTCACGCTCGCCGAGGCCGGGAAACGCGTACTGGTGTTCGAATCCGGCGATGCACAGCACGTGCGAACCGAACTCGCGAATGTGATCGGATACGGGCACTATCCAGGCGGCTACTGGAATGCGCACTGGATTCGTGCGCTCGGGGGCACGTCGGCCGTGTGGGCGGGCTGGTGCACCACGATGCGTGGCATCGACTTCCACAATGCGATCGTGGGCGTGCGCTGGCCCATCGCCCGCGACGACGTGTCGCCGTATTACCCACGCGCGGCCGGCATGCTCGATCACGACCCTGCGCTCATCGACTTCGAAGTCCCGCTCATCGCCGACTTCAGCTACCGGCCCATTCCGACGCCGGCCCCGACACGGTTCGCGGAGAAATACGGCGCCACGCTCGCGGCATCGGGCCGCATCGACGTGGCGCTCGGCTGTTCGGTGGTCGGCCTGCACGCGACCGCCAACCGGACCGCCGTCACCACGGTCGACTACGTCCATCACGATTCGAACACACGACATCACGTGGCCGTGACGCCGTCGCAGCCGGTCGTGCTGGCGGCCGGCGGCATCGGCAACGCGCAACTGCTGCTGCAGCCGGACGCTGAAAGCTCGGTGCCGGTCGGCAACGAGAGCGGGCACGCCGGCAAGTTCCTGATGGAGCATCCGCACTTCTTTCTCGCGGGTGCGCTGGTCATCGACGAGGAACTGGATCGCTACTGGCCGGCCGGCAACACGGGACAGGGCGTTCACGGGATGGTGGCGCACGACGTCGTGGCGCAGCGCGAGGGCCTGTTTGCCTGCCATCTGCAGTGCTCGGGCAAGAGCGACGATCACGACATGGCCCGGCATTTCACGCGAAACGCCGGACGACCGTTCTATCACTACGACATCACGGCGCGGGCCGAGATGGTGCCGTCGGAGAGCAACCGCGTCTTCCTGACCGCCGAACGCGAGGCGTCAGGGCTGTTCAGGCCGGCCGCGCGGTGCGTGCTCGATGCGCGCGATTTCCTGAACGTCGAAGACACCCTGCGTGTCCTCGGCCAGTCGTTGCTGCGATCGGGAAAGGGACGCGTGCGGGTCAACAACGACCGGATCTACCTGCAGGTTGGGGGAGGAGGGCACACGATGGGCACCACGCGTATGGGAACGAGCCGCCGGGATTCCGTGGTCGATCGCGATTGCCGCGTCCACGGCTACGGCAACCTGTTCGTTGCGGGATCGTCTGTGTTCCCCACGGGCGGGTATGCGAATCCCACCCTGACGATCGTGGCGTTGAGCCTGCGCCTGGCCGATCACCTCGCGCGCCACGGGGTGGCGCCATGAGCGGCATGACGAGACGCGGGCTGCTCGCCGTGGCTGGCGGTACGGCAGCCGCGGCACTGGGTTGGTGGTTCGGTCCGGGCACCACGCCTGCGTCACGTCCCGCGGATTCGCCGGTATCGACGCAGGGCTACGTGGACCACGACGGCTGGATGTTGAGCGTCGAGGACACGACCGCGATTCACGACGCCGACGACCCGTACGCGGAGCTCGCCAATTGACGTCGCCCGTGGGCGAAGACGCGGCGATTGCGCGCCGGGATTGGCTCTGGGCCTCCGGAACGGGGCTCGCCGCGCTCGTGGTGTACGTGCGGACCCTGGCCCCGGGCATGGTGGCCGTGATGGACACGCCGATGTTCCAGTTCATCGGCCGCGTCCTCGGCGTGGCGCACAACCCCGGATATCCGCTCTACGTCCTGCTCACCCATCCGTTGTCGTATCTGCCGATGGGCTCGCTGGCGTGGCGCATCAACCTGTTTTCGGCGCTCTGCGCGGCCGTGACGACGGCGCTCGTGTTCCTCATCGTTCGTCGTCTCGGGTGCCGTCGTCTCGTCAGCGCCGCGACGGCCCTGGGCATGGCGTTCGGGCACGTCTACTGGTCGCAGTCGATCATCGCCGAGGTCTACGCCCTCGATACGGCGCTCATCGCCGGCATCGTGCTCCTGCTGCTCGTCTGGCGTGAAACCGGAAAGCTCTGGCAGTTCTACGCGGCCATCGGACTGCTCGCCGCGGGCTTCGGCAATCACACCACCATCGCCGGTTTCGCACCCGGCGTCGCTCTCTATGCCTGGTTGACGCGCCGCGACGTCGCGACGAGGCCTCGCACCGTTGTCGTCAGCGCAGCGCTGTGTGTCGCGGGCGTGCTGCAGTACGGCTTCATCCTCATTCGATCGAGGCAGGGAGGCGCCTACGTGGAATCGCCGGCAACGACGCTTGCGGAACTCGCGAGTGTCATCAGCGGCAGGCAATTCGGCGATCGGTTGTTCACGTTCGGCTGGCGTGAAGTGGTGTTCGAACGCGTGCCCTGGCTCGTCGAGCACGTGCTGGTGCCGGAGTTGACCGTGGCTGGCCTGGTCCTCGCGCTCGTCGGCATGGTCGTGCTGCTCCGGTCGCGCAGGGCGGAGGCAGCGCTGCTGCTCTCCGGGTGTCTCGCGATCGTCGCGTTCGCGCTCAACTACGCGGTGGTCGACCTGCCGGTGTTTCTCATTCCTGCCACGCTCGTGTTGTGGATGATGGCCGCGGTGGGCGGCGAACGTCTGGTGCTCCTTGCCGAGCGCGTACCTGGGGCGGCCGCGGTGGCCCCCCTCGTGCTGCTCGGTCTGCCGGCGTGGCAGGTGGTGCGCAACTACGACGTCACCAATCGCAGTCACGACACACACGCCGCGGTGACGTTCGATCGTCTGTTCGAGACACTGCCGCGTCTGACGGCTGTCGTGCGCGAAGACTTCCTGGTCGATCGCATGGTCATGTACAAGGTCCTCGGCGATCCGCCGGCGCGTCCTGCGCGCGTCGATCTGGTCGACGCGAGTGCCGACGCCGTACACGAGCGGCTCGCGCGCGGCTATGCCCTCTTCGCGTTCCCGAGGTCGGCCGAGCGGCTTCGACGCGAGGCGTTGAATGTCGGCTTCGCGCCGATCGCGTTGCTCGACGATCCTCTGCCGGACGTCCTGGCGCGGATACCAGCGGGATACACCGTCGCGGTCGCGGTGCCGCAGGTGTTCGCGCCGGAGTTCGTGGCGAGTGGCGCCGCGGCCATGAGTGCGATTGGCGGTCCGCGCACGCTCACCGACGACGCGTCGTCAGCGCTGACGGTCGTCGGTGTCACGGGCGCACGGCGCGGCGCGTTCGCCGACACCACGCGCGGGTGCGTCGTGTTCGAAGCCGGGCACAACATCGGCCCGGCCAGCGTGCCCGTCGCCTTCGCCGTCGAAGCGACCACCACCGAAGCTGCCGTGCGACAGGGCGGGCGCGACCTCGTGCGAAGTGCCGACGGCGCCGTGCTGGTGGTCTGGCGTCCCGACGGGCAGATCGAACAGACGGCCGTTCTGCAGGCGCCCGACGGGTTTCGCGTGCCGATGGCCGTTGGCCCGCTGGCGGTTCATCCCATTCACGGTGAGCTCGCCGGAGAGGAGATCGGCGAGGCATGGACGCCGGTGACAACTGCGGCGCACACGGGCAGCGTCGCGTTCCAGGTGCCGGAGTCGTCGCGCCTCATCGCGTATGTGGCGGCTGACGAGCCGCTGTTTCCGCGCGTGATCGATCAGGCTCCTGACGTCGAGGCGGCGATCACCACGGTCTCGCCGGCCGACGCGTCTCCCGCGATTGGTGACGACGTGCCGTACGTCTATCGCATCGACATCGCCGGCAATGCCGAGTCTGCCTCGGTGCTGATGGCCTTCGGGGGCGTACCTCGCGATCTGGTCGCGCGCATGGACGAGGGCCGTTCCGCGGCGGTCTTCAGTGTCGATACGGTCGGACTCCTGCGCACACCCGATCGCTCGACGGAACTGCTGCTGATGGCGCGTGACGAGCAGCAGCAGTTGATCGGATCCGGCTGGTCGGCGGTCGATTCGGACGAGGTGGGGCCGTTCCGCTGGATGAGCGAACGCAAGGCGCGCGTGCTGTTGCCGGCGGCGGGCCAGCCCGACGTGATCCGCATGCAGGCGTTCCACGAGGTCACGGACACGCCAGCGAGCGTGCGACTCGTGCTCAACGGCCGCGATCTCGGGCCGCGTACGGTGGCCAGCGGATGGCAACGTTACGAGTGGAGTATTCCGGAGGGTGTGGCGAGCCCGGGCACGAACGCGGTCACGCTCGTGCGCGACGACGGGGAGGAGGCCGGGTTCGCGGTCAGCGATCTCCGATTGCTGTACGTGTCGCCGGCCGATGCCGGCGACGGATCGAGCGACAGTTCGGCGTCCGACGCGCCATCGTGTTCGTGACACCCAGCTACTGGCCGCCGCTCAACCCTTCATGGATCTCGCGAACGGTGTCGATGGTGTCGGCCTCCGTGGCTGGTTTGTCCGGCCGATACGTCTTCACGCGCGCGAACCGCAGCGCCAGTCCGCCCGGATAGTGAGGGCTCTTCTGAAGCCCGTCGAACGCGATCTCGACGACGAGTTCCGGACGCACGTGGACCGTGTCGTTGTCGCGCGCGATTTCGAGTGAGAGCAGCTTCTCGGTCTGCCACGCCAGCAGCCGGTCCGTCAGTCCCTTGAACGTCTTGCCGAGCATCACGAAGCCGCCGTGCACCGGATCACGCGCGCCGAGGTGCAGGTTGCTCAGCCAGCCCTTTCGGCGGCCGTGACCCCACTCGGCCGCCAGCACGACGAGATCGAGCGAGCGCGCCACTTTAATCTTCAGCCACGCTTGCCCTCGTCGCCCTGCGGCGTATGGCGAACTGGTGGCTTTCGCCATCACGCCCTCGTGTCCGCGCCGCAGGGCATCGTCGAGGAAGCGCTGCGCATCCTCGCGCGTCGGCGTGACGAGACTCGGGAC
>CAZVHY010000113.1:0-3853 GCA_964627115.1 uncultured Solibacteraceae bacterium
TCTCGCGCGCGGCGTCGATCACCTCGAAGACGTAGCCGTTGACGGGCTCGCGGAAGAAGAAGCGCTCGAAGGGCGTGGCGCGCAGTGCGTAGAAGATCTCGGCGCCGCGTTCGGTGAGGCGCGTCTTCACGGCATCGAACTCGGCCAGCGGGTGGAACACCGCGACGTGCCGGCCGAACTCACCCTCGAAGGGCGAGACCTCGAAGCCGTCGACGTGCAGCACGTGCATCTGCTGGCCGCGTCCGATGTCGAGCCATTGCGCCTCGATGGGCGAGTTGCCCGGCACGGCGAGGCGTGTGTAGCCGAGGGCCTCGGCGAGCAACGACGTCGTGCGTTCGACGTCGCGTGTCGGCAGGGTGAGATGGGCGAAGCTCACGGGAGGGCCACTCTACCGGCCCGGATCCCCGGCGTCAACGCGCACGCCGGCCGCCGCATCAGCCGTTGCGCACCGGCGCCTGCGCGGATATCCTCACAGCCATCGTTGTCAACCGGTTGACCGACATCCGTCCCGAAAGGACGTGGCCGTGAAGATTCGCGCGCTCACCCCGGCCCGGCGTGGCCTGCTGTTCATCGTCTGTCTCATCGTGATCGTGGCCGCCGGCCGCGCAGCCATCGGCGCGCAGGGGCGCGGCACGATTCCGCCGCCGCCCTTCGATCCGGCCGCGCAGACTGGCCCGGACTGGGACGGCGCCGACTGGTCGCCGCGTGCGCCCGTCACCGCGCTGACGCCGGCCGAGCAGCAGAAGCACTTCATCCTTCAGCCCGGTTATCGCATCGAGCCCATCCTGGTCGATCCGCAGGTGCAGCAGCCGGCCTCGATTGCGTTCGACGGCAACGGCCGCATGTACGTGCTCGAGCTGCGCACCTACATGCTCGACGCCGACGCGACGGACGAACTCGCGCCCACGAGCCGCATCTCGCGCTGGGAAGATCGCGACAACGACGGCATCTACGAAACGGGCACGACGTTCGTCGATGGCCTGATCTTCCCGCGCTTCGTCACGCCGCTCGGCGACGGCGTCATCCTCACCAAGGACTCGAACGCCGGCGAAGTCTGGATGTACACGGACACGAACGGCGACGGCGTGGCCGACAAGCGCGAGCTGTTCACCACGGACTTCGGCCGATCGGCCAACGTCGAGCACCAGGAAGCGGAGCTCACGTGGCTGATGGACAACTGGATGTACGCGACGCGCAACGCCATCCGCCTGCGCTGGACGCCGAACGGCGCGCTGCGCGAGCCCATCGGCAACCCCGGCGGTTCGTGGGGTATCACGCAGGACGATGACGGCCGGATGTTCTCGCAGGGGGGCGCGAGCGGACTGCCGGGTTACTTCCAGTTCCCGGTGCACTACGGCGCGTTCGCACATCCGCAGGAGCTCGAAGACGGTCTGCGCATTCCGCACGGCGCGGCCGTGAAGATTGGCGACATGCAGGGCGGCATGGATCAGGTGCGCATGCCCGACGGATCGCTCAACAGCACCACCGCCGGTGCTGGATCGGACGTGTTCCGCGGTCATCGCCTGCCCGCCGAGCTCCGTGGCGATTACTTCTACGGCGAGGTCGTCGCGCGCATCGTGCGGCGCGTCGCGGTGAACAAACACGAGGGACTGACGCGACTGAGCAATGTGTACGAGGCGCAGAAGGACGAGTTCCTCAAGTCCACCGATCCACTGTTCCGTCCGGTCGGCATTCACAACGCGCCGGACGGCACGATGTACATCACCGACATGTACCGCGGCATCATCCAGGAAGGGCAGTGGACGCAGCGCGGCAGCTACCTGCGCGCGAAGATCGAGCAGTATCAGCTCGACAAGGTCACGGGCAACGGGCGCATCTGGCGGCTCACACACGAGAGCCTGCCGCGCGACACGACACAGCCGCGCATGTTTGCCGAAACGTCGGCGCAGCTCGTCGCGCACCTCGCACACGAGAACGGCTGGTGGCGCGACATGGCGCAGCAGGTGCTCGTCATCCGGCAGGATCAGTCTGTCGCGCCAGCGCTGCGCACCATGGCGCGGACGCACGCGAACCTGCTCGCGCGGTTCCACGCGCTCTGGACGCTCGAGGGCATCGGCGCGCTCGACGCGACACTCGTGCGCGAAGCGCTGGTGCACCGCGACTCGCGCATGCGCGTGCAGGGCCTGCGCCTGAGCGAGTCGCTCTACAAGGCGGGCGACAAGTCGTTTGCCGAGGACTACAAGCGCCTGGCTACCGACACGGACGCCGACGTAGCCGCGCACGCGCTGCTCACGCTGCACGTGCTGAACGTGCCCGAGGCCACAGGCACCATCCGCGCGGCGTCGGCCACGAGCCGCGCCGCCGGCGTGCTCCACGTGGCGAAGACGATTCTCGACGCGCCGGCCGCCACGGGAGCCGGCGGCAACACCACCGTCAACCGTTCGCCGGCCGAGCTCGAACTGCTCGGCCACGGCCTCACGGTGTACGGCACGCTCTGCTCGGAGTGCCACGGCCCGTCAGGTCAGGGCACGCCGGCGGGACCGGGCCAGGTGATTGGTCCTGCGCTCGCCGGCAATCCGCGCGTGACCGCACATCCCGAATACGCGATCAAGACGCTGCTGCACGGCCTGACCGGTCCGATCGACGGACGCGCCTACGCCGGCGGCCTCATGGTGCCGATGGGCCACGAGACCGACGAGTGGATTGCCGCCATGACGTCGTACGTGCGCACGAACCTGACCAACAACGCGTTCACCGTCACGCCCGCGATGGTGACGCGCGTGCGCGCCGCGTCGCAGGGGCGCAGCACACCCTGGACGTACGACGAACTGTCGGCATCGGTGCCGACGCTGCTCGCGTATCAGGCGTCGTGGAAGGTGACCGCCAGCCACAGCGCGCCGAGCCGCATCGGCATGACGGGCCAGCCGAGCGGCGCGTTCGACTTCGAGGGATGGACAACCGGGGTTGCGCAGCAGGCCGGCATGTGGTGGCAACTGGAGTTACCTGAAGCACAGAACCTTGCTGAGCTCCACTTCTACTCGCCCAACGGTGGCGGTGGTGGGGGACGACGCGGTGGCGGCCCGCCGCCGCAGACCACCGCACCGCGCGGATATCGCGTGCAGCTGTCGACCGACGGCACGACGTGGAGCACGCCGGTGGCCGAGGGCACGGCCGACGGCAACATGACGGCCATCGCGTGGACGCCCACGCGCGCGCGGTTCGTGCGCATCACGCAGACGGCCTCGACCCAGGACATGCCCGCGTGGTCGATGCTCGAGACGAAGCTGTATGTGAGGTGAGCGGGGCTGCGGGCTGCGCGGCTGCAGGCGGCCGGAGTGCCGACGAGGTGTCGGGGCGCCGACATCGGCGTGCGGTGCGCCCGGGGCCGGTTTGCGCGCCTGCGTCGTCCCGAGGCCGGCACGGGCTTTGCCCTGATCGCGCCCGGAGGTTGCCAGATGTCAGTCAGCACCACAGGCGCCACGGGAATCGACGCACTTGCCCAACAGCTGCTGCGCACGTTCGACGTCAACAAGGACGGGAAGCTCTCGGCCAACGAGTTCTCGGCCGTCCTGAGCAGCATGATCAACGCGCGTCCCAACGGGACGTCGACGGCAGACACGTCGTCGGTCGAAGCGCCAGCCACCGCTCGAAACACGTCGCAGCTCGCCGGGTTCGACATGGCGAAGTTCGCGACCAGCCAGAGCCCGAAATACAAGTTCGCCAGGGCTGCCGCGGACTTCGATCTCGGATCGGTGAACAGCAAGCCGGCCGCCGAGGCGTTGCTCAACCAGATGCGCCCGGCCTTCCAGCGCGAAGGGCTCGACGTGCACGAGATTCGCGGCGATCGCATCCGGATCACCCACGAGGGCCAGGACATCTGGATCGACGTGAT